>JAMJVX010000010.1 GCA_023558315.1 Flavobacteriaceae bacterium | reverse complement strand
TGTATAACTATTTTCTATATAGATACTTACGCCTTGAATGGGGGTATTGTTTTCATCTATCACTTTCCCTGTAATCTGTGAAAAGCAGACAAAAGGAATAAGCACGGTTATTAAAATTAGAAAGGTTTTTTTCATTGTAGTAATTAATTTAGTTTTATTTCAAAGTTTTTATTTTAATCTTTAAAGCAGCGTATAACAAGGTCATAAAGGCGCTGATATAATTAAAAATCGCATAGATGAAAAATTCTCCAACACCCACCCCTAAGACTGAAGATTGATAGGCTCCACAAGTATTCCATGGGATAAGGACAGAAGTCACAGTTCCAGAATCTTCTAGTGTTCTGCTTAAATTTTCAGGGGCTAAATTTCGGTCTTTATAGGCTTTTTTAAACATTTTCCCAGGAATAACCAAAGAGAGATATTGATCAGATGCAGTGACGTTTATCGTTATACAAGATGCGACGGTACTTAGAACTAATTGGAAATTTGTTTTTGCCCATTTTAATAAGGCTTCACTAATGGCTTGCAGGGCACCAATCGCTTCCATTACTCCACCAAAAGCCATCGCACAAATAATCAACCAGATAGTCCCTAACATTCCCTCCATACCTCCAGTAGAAAACAAATCGTTTAGCAATGTGTTATCCGTATTTATTTGTGTACTCGTAGTGATGACATTCATCAGCGTTTCATAACCGCTTTTGAAATCTAATTGTGCAGCTCCAGACAAGGATAGTAGTAAATCTTGTTGAAAAAACAGAGCAAATAATCCACCTAATAAAACGCCAACCATCAGCGCAAATAGAGGGGGTGTCTTTTTTAGTATCATCACTATTACAAGAACAGGAACAATAAATAAAATAGGAGACACAAAAAAATGATTTTTAATAGTATTTGTAATAACATCTACATTTACTTCGCCGCTATTATAGTTAGCAAAACCTAGAATGAGAAAAACAAGAAACGTAACGACGATACTGGGAATAGTAGTCAGGGTCATATATCTAATATGCGTAAATAAATTTCCTCCAGCCATTGCGGGGGCTAAGTTAGTCGTATCGCTAAGGGGCGATAATTTGTCTCCAAAGTACGCACCAGAAATGACTGCCCCTGCAATCATTCCTTGGGGAATACCTAAGGCTTTACCAATTCCAATAAGCGCAATTCCAACGGTGGCAGAGGTAGTCCAGCTACTTCCTGTGGCTAATGAGATTATCGCACATATGATGATACAGGCAGGCAAAAAAATAAGGGGATGTAGTATTTGGACGCCGTAATAAATCATGGTGGGGACAATCCCACTTACTAACCACGTACCTGCCAAAGCGCCTACAAACAAAAGAATAAGGATAGCATTTGTGACAGATTTAAGATTTTTTCCAACGGCTTTGAGCATTTTGTGATAGCTTATTTTTTTTATATACCCTACCCCCGCTGCAATAAAAGCTCCTAATAATAAGATAAATTGATTGGAACCTCCCAAAGAATCATCTCCAAATATAGAGACATTAAGGGCTAATAATAGTATAAGGATAATTAGAGGGATGAGGGCTTCTTTTAAAGAAATTTTTGGATTTGAATTTTTAGTCATATTTATTTTATGTATTAAGAGCAAATATAATTTTATTGAGTGAAAAGTATTTGTGAAAATTTATAATTTTGCTATTTTTAAAAATAATTTATAGAAATACATGAAAATAGAGCAAATTTATACGAAGTGTTTAGCACAAGGAAGTTATTATATTGAAAGCGAAGGGGAGGCAGTAATTATTGATCCGCTAAGAGAAATAGACTCCTATCTCGAAAAAACAGAACAAAACAACACTAAAGTAAAATATATTTTTGAGACGCACTTTCACGCAGATTTTGTTAGTGGGCATGTATCTCTATCCAAAAAAACAGGCGCCCCTATCATTTTTGGACCTAATGCAACGACTTCTTTTGATGCGATAATTGCTAAAGATAATCAGACATTCTCCTTCGGAAATTTGAAGATAAAAGCCTTACACACCCCTGGGCATACCCTAGAAAGCACAACGTATTTACTTATGGATAAGGAGGGAAAAACAAAAGCGGCATTTACAGGCGACACGCTTTTTTTAGGAGATGTAGGACGACCAGACCTTGTACAAGGAAAAGGGTTAGGCAAAGAAGAATTGGCAGGGATGCTCTACGATAGTATTCGCGAAAAAATTATGCCTTTAGAAGAGGATGTGCTCATATATCCCGCTCATGGTGCAGGTTCTGCCTGTGGAAAAAATATGATGTCTATTACTTCAGATACTTTAGGCAATCAAAAAAAAGTTAATTATGCGCTGAAGGAGGAAATGACTCGTGAAGAATTTATTGAAGAAACGACAAAAGACCTTTTAGAGTCTCCAGACTATTTCAAATGGAATGTTCAATTAAATACGCAAGGATATAATGATACGGATTCATTACTACACAAAAATACCGTGTTTTTATCTTTAGATGAATTTGAAAACAAAAGGAAGGAAGAGGGAGTAATTGTCTTAGATGTTAGGCATCAAAAGGATTTTACGCAAGGATTTATCCCTAATGCTATTTTTGTGGGTTTGGATGGAATGTTTGCTCCTTGGGCAGCTACTATTTTGAAAGATATAAACCAACCGCTGTTGGTTGTTGCTCCAGAAGGAAGAGAAGAGGAAACCATTACGCGCTTAGCTCGTGTGGGATTTGATAATGTTTTAGGATTTTTGAAAGGAGGATTTCAGACATGGAAAGATTCTAGTAATGATATTGATAGTATCAAAAATGTAGAGGCTATTGATTTAAAAGAAAAAATCACTAACGATAAGATAGAGTTATTTGATGTGAGAAAACCAATGGAGTATAAAAATGGGTATCTCGCAAACGCTAAGAACATTCCTTTGGATAGTATTCATACTTCAATAGAAGCATTTAAAGCGGAAAAGGGTTTTTATATCTATTGCGGAGGAGGCTATAGATCTGTAATAGCGGCTTCGATTTTAAAACGAAATAACATTAATGATATAACGAATATAGTTTTAGGATTTCAAGCGATTAGAAAAGACTTAGCAGAATTTATAAAGAATTAAATTTAAAAATTATATACTGCAAAAATATTTTATCTAGTAAACTATGAAAATAATAAAATATTTTATAGCACTTAGTATAATAGTAGGGATGTTTATTAGTGTATTGCGATGTAATCCTGAAGAAGAAAAACTTTCTGGAAGATCCATTACTGCGTTTACAGTTGCTTCAGGAAGCACAGAATATACAGGAGTGATTAACAGTACTAATATTACGTTTTCAAATAAAGTACCTTTTGGAATTACACAAGTAAGTATTAAAGCCTTTACTTTATCTGAAAAAGCAAACGCCAGTAAAAAAGTAGGAGATAATCTCGTCGTGGGTAGTACTAATTCTATTACTGTTACTGCCGAGAATAGTAGTACACAAACCTATTCTGTCACTATAACCGCACAACAACAAACTGATATCTTTCAAACACTTTCTGGAGGAGCACAAACAGCTGTAAGTATTAATAATTCGCAAAGTGGAGCAAATATTTCTGTAAGTATTACTTCAAAAATAGGGAATATAGACACTGGAACAATTGTACAATATGGACATATATATAGTGATACTGCTCAAGGGGATGAGTTAGTATTAGGAGCAAGTAATGTATTAAGTACTAGTTTAAATTCTTCATCGAACAAAACTAGCAAAAATCCAACAGGAGAATATACAAGTACTCTATCTGATTTAAATACTTCTACGACCTATTTCGTGCGCCCTTATATAACTACTGCAAATGGTACGGCATATGGTAATCAAATAAATTTCACAACCCTAAATAATGAAGCCAATATTTTGAGTTTAAGCATTGAAGTGAGTATATCTGGGGGTAGTCCTTTTACCCAAACGCGAAGCGTTGCTGATGGAACTATTTCGGGAACTACTATTATATTTACCGGATTGCCTTTTGGGACAACACAAGCGAGGGTATCAGCTATTTCACTCTCTAATCAAGCGAAAGCAACTATAGGTGCAAATACTTTTGGAGAGAACAGTTTATTGAGTGTTGGAACAAATAATGTAACTGTGGAAGCAAGTGACAAGAGCGCACAGATATATACAATATCACTTATTAATGAACCCGCTATGCGACCACAAGTGGCTACTATTGCAGCAACAAATGTTAGTTATACTACAGCAACTTTAAATGCAAAAGTGATTACGATAGGTGAAGCATCCATAACTAATCATGGTTTTATATATAGTACAAATTATGAAGCGACTCTGACGCTTGAGGAAAGCGGAACAAATGTACAAGTAGGTACTAATACTGGATTCGGAGATTTCACAACAAATCTAACAGGATTAAGTGACAACACTATTTACTATTATGTTTCTTATGCCTCTAATTCAGGTGGGACAAGTTATGGATTAAAAGCAGGGTTTACCACACTAGATGCGACTCCTCCAAGTGTAAATCTAATTAATGCTAGCGTTTCGGGAATGACCTTTACTTTAGAAGGTAATCTTAGTGATATAGGGACTGGAAGCACCCAAGTAAGCCAGCATGGTTTTGTATATGCTTCTACTATCAGTGGAGAGGATTTAGTAGTAAGTGGAAATGGTGTAACTACAATTTCTCTAGGAACTAAAAATAGTATAGGGAATTTTACAGGAGCGTTTACAGCAAGTAGTGCCTCTACGTATTATATAAAAGTATATGCTGCCAACGCATTTGGAATTACATATGGAAATACAATAAGCTTATCTACAAGTCTTTCGGGATCTTATATAAATATTCCAGACGATATTTTTAGAAATGCTATCATTAGTTGTATCAACAATGGACATACAAGAGTAGCTGGCGATTATAAATATGCATGTACTGAAAACTATGAAGGAAATATTTCAGCAGATGGAAGTTTAATTAGTAAAGATGTCCTTGAATCAATTACTAAATTTAATTACAATAATGGGATTCCTAATCATAATGATACTAGTATTCGTATTAATGACGCCACGGGAGTAAGTTATATGAAGTCTTTAAACTGGTTAGCTTTAGATTATAACAACTTAAACAGTTTGCAGATAGAAAACAATACAACGTTGGTCATATTAAGGGCGAGTAATAACTCCTTGACTAATTTGGAGGTAAGTAATCTTACCTTATTAACAAATTTAAATTTATATAATAATAAATTGGAAAATTTGGATGTAGGCAACCTTACAGTATTGGCAAACTTAGATATTATTAATAATTCTTTGACTAGTTTAGATATATCAAATAATACTAGGTTAACAAATTTAGGTTCAAGTTTTAATCCTTTAGGTAATTTGAATGTATCAAATAATACTCAGCTTTTTAGCTTAGTAGCTACTTCAAATTCTTTGAGCAGTATAGATGTGAGTAGTCTTACAAGATTGTCTAAGTTATATTTAAATTCAAACTCTTTAACTAGTATAAATATAAGTAGTAATACTAAATTGAGAACTTTATTTGTAAGTACAAATCCTTTAAATAGTATAGATTTAAGTACTAATACTGAGTTGGATTATTTAAGTATGCAAAACAATTCTTTTACCTATTTGGATTTAAGTACTAATACGGCTTTAGAAAATTTAATTGTTGCTACTAATTCTTTGACTAGTTTGGATGTAGGTATTCACACAGCGTTGAATCGATTGTGGGTATTTTCTAATTCCTTAACGAGTTTGGATGTAAGTAATAATACGTCATTAACTTACTTATGGGTAGATAGGAATTCTTCGCTGACGTGTATTCAAACAGCAAGTGGACAAAGCATTGAAAATGTTACTAAAGATTTGAATCAGACATTATCTGGAAATTGCGGTTATTAATAAATGTGTTTTTAATCCAAGATTTTAACCCATTTTCGCCCTTCTTTCCTATAAAGGGCTTTCCCCTCTTTATCTAATAGGATTTTATTATTGAATAAGTCTTTATCCTGTTTTAGAGGTTCAATATCAAATAATAAGGCGTTTCCTGAAGTCATTTTAAAAGGCAAATATAAAAAAATTAAGAATTAAGAGAACTTCAAAATTTTGTTTTTTTATTCCTATTCTACAATGTTTGTTAACACTTCTATCGCTTTTTCAATAGTGTTTACGGGTTTTAAAATAAGAACAAGAGTCTTCCCTTCTTGCGTTTCTTTTTCTGTGATTTTCGCTATTTGTGGGTTTTGTTGTACCCAATTTAATATTTTAGTAAATAATGCAGATTGATAGAAAGCACTTTCAGGGTTGGTAATAAAAGAAGCAGATAGTTTATTATTTCGTAAGTTTATTTTTTCTATTCCCAATGATTTAGCAAGCCATTTTAAAGGGACAGTTTGAAATAATTTTTCCACAATGCTTGGGAATTTTCCAAATCTATCTTCTACTTCCTTTTGGAAAGTTTCTAGTTCCTCTCTATTTTCAATTTTACTTAAACGTTGGTATAAATTTAACCGCTCTGAGATACTATTTATATACGATACAGGAAATTGCAATTCTATATCTGTTTGTAATTGAAAATCTCTTACATAGGTTGGGCGTTCTTCTTTTTCTTTCTTATATAAATTCTCAAATTCTTTTTCTTTGAGTTCTTGTATAGCCTCATCCAAAACTTTTTGATAAGTCTCCAATCCCATCTCATTAATAAATCCGCTTTGTTCTCCTCCCAATAAGTCTCCAGCCCCTCTAATTTCTAAATCTCTCATAGCGATTTGCATACCTGCTCCTAAATGAGAAAAATCCTCAATCGCCTTAATTCTTTTTTGTCCTTCAGTGGATATCCCCACTTTAGAGGGAATAATCAAATAACAAAACGCTTTTCTGTTCCCTCTTCCAACGCGCCCCCTCATTTGATGCAAATCACTCAGTCCAAAGTTCTGTGCGTTATTTATAAAAATAGTATTAGCATTGGGGACATCCAATCCATTTTCTATAATGGTAGTAGCCACTAAGATATCAAACTTATGCGTGATAAATTCCCAGACTATTTCTTCTAATTCCTTTCCTTGCATTTGTCCGTGTCCAATTTTTATTTTTGCTTGTGGGACTAATCTTTGAATTTTACTCGCTACTTCAGAAATGTTATCTACTCTATTATGCACAAAAAATATCTGTCCGCCTCTATGCAATTCATACAAAAGGGCATTTCGTAATGTTTCTTCTTCCCAAACTATCACCTCAGTTTCTACGGGATATCTATTGGGTGGAGGCGTATTGATTACTGATAAGTCTCTTGCTGCCATCATACTAAATTGTAGCGTTCGTGGAATAGGTGTTGCTGTTAGGGTTAAAACATCTATATTCCTTTTTAAATCTTTTAATTTCTCTTTGATAGCCACCCCAAATTTTTGCTCTTCATCTACTATAAGAAGTCCTAAATCTTTATATTCAATTTTACTGCTTACCAAAAGATGAGTCGCGATTATGATATCTATTTTTCCAGTTTTAAGCTCCTCTATGATTTCTTTTTTATCCTTTGCTTTTCTAAACCTATTGAGATAGGATACCTTGACAGGTAGATTTTCTAATCTTTTAGAAAACGTTCTAAAATGCTGGTAGGCTAAAATTGTAGTAGGAACTAATACGGCGGTTTGTTTCCCATTTGCAGCCGCTTTGAAAGCCGCTCTTATAGCAACTTCAGTTTTGCCAAATCCAACATCTCCACAAATAAGCCTATCCATAGGAATTTCACTCTCCATATCTTCCTTAACTGCTTTAGTGGCTTTGCTCTGGTCTGGTGTGTCTTCAAATAGAAATGAGGCTTCTAATTCGTGTTGTAAATAAGAATCTTCAGCGTATGCAAATCCTTTTTTCTGCTTCCTCTCCGCATAAAGTTGTATCAAACTAAACGCAATTTCTTTAACTTTTTTCTTCGTTTTTTGCTTTAAGTGCTTCCAAAGTTTAGAGCCTAGTTTATATATTTTAGGTTGTGTACCTTCCTTACCATTATATTTAGAAATTTTATGTAAAGAGTGCACACTCACATAAAGCACATCTCCGCCTTGATAAATCAATTTAACTACTTCTTGTCTTTTTCCTTGATTCTCAATTTGTTGCAATCCTCCATATTGCCCAATCCCATGGTCAATATGCGTCACATAATCCCCTATTTCTAAGCGGACTAATTCTTTGATATTTAGCGCTTGTTTTTTAGTATAAGAGGATTTAAGTTCATATTTATAATAACGCTGAAAAAACTGATGGTCAGTAAAAAAAATCTGTTTGTTTTGGTCGTCTACAAAACCCTGATAAATAGATTTTACAACAATCTGGTAAGAAAATTGTATTTCCGTCTGCTCAAATATATCTTTAAATCGCTGGGACTGTTGCTCATTGGCACAAAAAAGAGTAATAGCATATCCTTGCTGATTTTTTTCTTCAAAATACGTTATTAAATTATCAAAATTTTGATTGAAAGAAGACTGAGGAAGCTGATGCAAATCAACCTCTTTTAACTCAGTAAAGAATGAAGATTTATTTAATAAAATATTTTTTTTCTCTTGATTTATTTTTACAAATTCTTCAGAAGAAATAAATAATTTCTCGGGAGAAGAGAGTAAAGTATCTTCTCCAAGTGCTTTGTAATTTTGTGATGCTTTTTCAAATAAGTCGGCTAATTTTTCAGTGACTTTATCAAAATCGTTGTACACTAATTGAGTGTCTTTCGGTAAACTCTCAAATAAATTTATTCTTTCCTCTTTTTGAAAGCTTTCTTGTATATTTCCTAATATCACCATAGTATCTACTTCTGAAATAGATAACTGGTCAGATACATTAAATGTTCTAATACTATTTATTGTATCTCCTAAAAGAGCAATACGGTATGGGTGTTGGTAAGAAAAGGAAAATACATCTATAATTCCACCGCGTACTGCAAAATCACCGGGTTCGCATACAAAATCTACTTTTTGGAAATTATATTCAAATAAATATTCTGTGATAAAATCTAAGGAAAGGGAATCTCCAACATGTACATCTAGAAGGTTTTTGGTTAGTGTTTTTTGAGATACTATTTTTTCAAAAATAGCTTCTGGATAAGTAACTATAATTGGGGGAATTTTCTTTTTCCTCAATGAAGAAAGCGTGTCCGAACGCAATAATATGTTTGCTTTATCTATATTTTCCTCCTCATATGGGGATTTAGTGCCCGCTGGAAAATAAAATATATTTTTAATCGCTATAATTTTTTCAAAATCATTAAAATAATATGCGGCTTGCTCTCTATCGTCAAATACTAATAAAAGAGGATTTTTTGTGTTTTTATAAACAGCAGATAAAAAAAAACTTATCCCAGAACCAATAGCATTTTTTAAAAATACATTTTGCGTTGATTCCAAAAATCCTTTTTGCGCTTTCGAGTTTAAATATGAAAAAAAAAGAGGTTGATTTATCACTAATGATTTTAATGAAACAAATATAATATCATTCTATAGTATTTGTTTAATTTTTGATAAATTCAAAATATTTTACTATAATTTTTAAACTTTTATTATAAAAATATATCTAACTTTGGAAAATGTTTAATAAAAATAAATTATAATATGGAAACTTTTAACAAAAATTGGTTTTTAACCGCTATTTTAATAATCATCTTTTTTATCCTTGGCTTACTAGTTGGGAAAACATGTAATAAGTCAAAAAATTGTACTAACAAAAGCAGCTGCAGTTGGACAATGAAAGGGGACGATCATCATGGAATGATGAAGCATAAAAAAGTCTTTATGATGAAAGGAGGTGAAGTCCTTCATGAAATTGAAGAAATGGGAGACAGTGTAGAAGTAAAAGTAGAGGTTAAGAAGAGAAAAAAAGCTAAATAAATATTTTCTTACTAACTATAAATTTATCACTTTTTTTAAGAGAGCCTAAACTTAGTTTAGGCTCTCTTTTTTTATATTAATTCAATAATTGATTAATATTACTTGTAAATAATTTAATGGCAATTGCCAAAAGGATTATTCCAAATATTTTTTTCGTAATCTCTATTCCCGATTTTCCTAGAAGTCGTTCAATATATTTTGAAAAACGCAATACAAAATAAACTAAAATGAGGTTTATGATTATAGCAATGACAATATTGACTATTTCATATTCTGCTCTTAGAGAAAGAATAGAGGTAATACTTCCTGGTCCAGCAATAATGGGAAAAGAGATAGGGACAATAGTATAATTCGTATTTTTAACCTCTTGTTCTTTTCCAAATGAAATACCAAAAATCATTTCAATAGCTAAGAAGAAGATAATAAAGGCACCTGCTACTGCAAAAGAATTAATATCTATACCTATAAGATGCAAAATAGACTCTCCTACAAAGAGAAAAATAAGCATTATGATCAAGCAAATAAATATTGCTTTTGCAGGTTGAATAATTCCTGATTTACTTTTTAAAGAAAGTATTATGGGAATACTTCCTATAATATCAATGACAGCAAATAAAATTAGCGTGATAGTTATTACATCTACAAAATTTGGAATAATTGTATTCATAATTTGTTAGTTAGAAAAGTTAGAGTTTTTGTATTGATTTAAATTCTTTGATTATTTCTCTTTTTAAATTAACTATCTCTTGAAAATTAATTAGTATTTTGAAATAAAGCTTTGTGTTTTTGGAGGTTTTATTGTCTTTTTTGATGGTGTTAATTTCTTTGCTTAATAATTCCTCAATAAAATTAATTACATTTTGTACTTCCTTTTCAAGTACATTTATGTTTTTTAAATTCGTATTCTCATAAAATGCTTTTTCTTGCTCAAATAGAAGTTGGTTTTTTTCAAAAAGAATTTCTAATTTTTTGATTTGAATAAATCTGAGTTTCATGTAATTATTATTTACATGATCAAAACATTCTTTTAAAATAAAATCTGTTTTTTGCAACATTTTTTCAAACCCTGTATATAAGGCGATATAAAATTTATTTATTTCTAGAGAATATTTTTCTGTATTTTTTATGAGAGGAAATACATTTTGTTGTAACTCTGAAATCTCAAATTCTAATTTTTTGATTTGTTTAAAATAATCTTTGAGCCTTTTCTTTTTATGTAGCGATACCCCTTTTATCAAATTAAGATATATTTCATTTATCCTCACTGAAAAATTTAAAGCGTTTGAAGAACTCCCTTTTATAATTCCTTGAAGTGATTTGCTTTGAAGCTTAACCAAAGAAAAATTCTCTAATGTTTTCTTTAATTCTCTTTTATGTCTTAGATGATTTCGTAAAATAATATAGATGGTAAATACAAGTGCAAGGATAATTCCAGCAATTCCTAATTTTTTTAATATTAATAAATAAATACCTGCAATAATAAAAGCACTAATTGCAGTAAAAAACCATCCAACTACTACATTTGTCACGCCTGAAACTCTATATACAGCCGTATCTCTATTCCATGCTCTATCTGCTAAGGAAGTTCCCATTGCAACCATAAAAGTAACATAGGTTGTAGATAAAGGGAGTTTTAAAGAAGTTGCAATTGTAATTAATAAAGCAGCAATCACTAAATTTACTGACGCTCTTAACATATCAAAAGAAGGCGAGTCTTTAGACTCTTTATTCCCTATGTTATTCTTGAATTGCTTTTTAATAAAAATTCTTATTTTTATTGGCATAATCTTATTAATAAGAGTATTTATACTAGCAAAAAAAGATACAATTACTCTTGAAAAAATATTGGGTTTAAATCGTTCTTCTATATCATTTTGACTAGATAAATCTATGGAAGTCTTGATGACTTTTTTTGCTTTAGATGATATCCAAAGCGTTATTATCATAATAATCCCTGAAATAAATAGAAATAGAGTAGGAGAGGAGACTTTAGATTCCAAAGTTTGCATATTTAATAATTCTGGAGAAACCCCACTATTTATCCAGATTTTAAATGATTGAAAGGCCGCTACGGGTACTCCTATAAAATTCACTAAATCGTTACCAGCAAATGCCAATGCCAAAGCAAATGTACCTACACCTATGATAATTTTATAAATATTCCATTTTAGTATACGAGTAAAAACGAAACACAACAAAAAGAATACAATAAATAATATACCTATAACTTCAATAAAATTGGCATTATTCATATAGGATTTTAAAAAAGGAATATCTAGATATTTTAATCCTTTTATAACAATAAAATAAAAAAGTGTAACAAGCGAAATTGTACCAAAAATAGTATTAGTTAAATTGGATTTATTTTTTAGATTAAAACTAATTATAAGTCTAGATATCCATTGCACAAAATACCCTACAGAAAATGCGATGAATACGGAAAGAACAATTCCCAAAATAATTTGGGTAGCTTTTGCGGTATTAATATACATTTCTAAAGTAGCGAAACTTGCTTCTGAATTAATAATTTTTAGAACCGCCATCATTACTGCAGCCCCTAATAGTTCAAAGACTATAGATACCGTAGTAGAAGTTGGAAATCCAAGAGTATTAAAAAAATCTAATAAAATAATGTCTGTTAGCATTACTGCTAAGAAGATAAGGATAATATCATCAAAGAAAAAAGCGCTAGGATTAAATATCCCTTTTCGCGCTACTTCCATCATTCCACCTGAGGATAATGCACCGAGGATAATCCCAATACTTGCAAGTATCATTAAAACTTTAAAGGAAATTGCTTTAGAGCCAATAGCAGAATTTAGAAAATTTACGGCATCATTACTTACTCCAATTACAAGATCTACAATTGCTAATAAACATAAAATAATGACAATATATAGATAAATATTTTCCATTTTAAAAAAACAAAAATACGTTAAATACTAAAAAGACACGTTATATCCTACTGAAAAGGAACGCCCTACATTTCTATATCTAAAGATTTGATGGGTAGAGTTATATGATTCAAATAGACTTTCCCTGACATCGTCTAGAATGTTAGAGATATTAAGAGAAATTGAGGTTTTGTTTTCTTTTCCAAGTTTTTTTCTAAATGAAAAACTTAAATTGTGAAAAGGTTGTGTATATACATCTGGAGACTCTCCTAAACCAACTACCTCTAATGTTTTTCCTTGCACATTATAAAACAATCCTGTCTCTAATCCTTTTTCAAAATCGTTGTACTCTAAGCCTCCGTTAATTAGATAGGGAGATTGTCCTTGTAAAGGTCTTATATCTGATATTGTTTGCCCTTCTTTCTCCACTCCTTTTCTTAAATTATATTCTACAGGTCCCATTTTTTGTTGAGAAATAATATAGGAAACATTTGCCTTAAAAAATAGATTGTCAATCCAAGGGGTTCTTTTTCTATATTCTGCTTCTATTCCATATACTGTTGCGTTCCCTAAATTTCTTGGTTGAAATTGATCGCTATCTGTTTCAAAAGTAGCTAACTCAATAGGGTCTTTAAATGTTTTGTAAAAACCACTAAAAGCAATTAATTCATTGTTTTCTCCAAAAACTTCGTATCGCATATCTAAATTGTTAATATAGGTTGGTCTTAATTGAGAATTTCCTATAAAAGTAATATTTGAGAGGGGATCATAAATTTGTGCTATTGATGCCTCTTTAAATGATGGGCGTGCGGTTGTCCTAGAATAAGAAGCTCTAAGATTTGTATTTTCATTAAGCGAATAAATAAGATTTAAAGAAGGAAAAAAATCATTTACATCTATAATGCTCTGATATTCTAATAATTCAGGACGGTATAATTTATTGCCTTCTTGTAGGTTGCCATTAACATCTCTTCCAGCAGCATCTACCCCCTTATAATATGTTTTAAAATCTTCATAACGAATACCAATAATCGTTTTTAAATTTTCAATAGGCTTTAATTCTACTGAGACATAACCTGCTAAATTATTTTGTTTAGAAACATATGACCTGCCTAATTCTACGACATCATTTCTGTTAAATAGGATATAATTTCCATTGGCTTTATTTGGGCTTAAAATATTTTGACTAGCTAAAATAAGGTTTGCATCTCCTTTTGTATCTACAGCATAATTAAATTGCACAAAATATCTGTAAATATTAAATGTTCTAACTTTATCAGCATAGTATGTTCCAAATTTAATTTTCGCTTCTTTTTCAAAAAGAGTTGTTTTTTTTGTAACATCTATTTTCCCAACATAATTTGTTTCATCTAATTCTCTCCAAATTCTTGTAGGCCTTCCATTTTCTTCTAAATTGTAATATACTTCTCCTGTGTTCTCGTTTTCCTCAATTCTATATTGTGTGTTTCTAACGTCTTTGTCATAAACTTGCGCTAAAGTAGGTGCAAATTTCCATTCTACTTTTAGAGAGGCATCATCGTTTGTATGTGTTCCAGATAATAATCCACTGGCAATATTTCTTTCGGTATATTCTAAATTAAATTTCTTAAATTTTGCCCCTTGGTCACCATCTCCATCCTCTCTAATGAATTCACCAGCAGTAGATTGCCCATTTTTAATATACAAGACATTAAGTTTATATTTTGATTGAATTGTTTTAAAGGAAATTCCCCCCATAGTTTCTGCCACCACATTATTAGAACCCGTAGTCCCTTGTTGACCATCGGCTAATCGCAATCCAAAAATTGATTTGTTTGCAGGTTCTTTTATAATGTATTGATTATTTTGTGCATTTTCGTTTAGTGTCGATGTATTTTTATAATATCCAGAGACAAAATATCCAATTTTTTTAGAACTATCTTCGTTTATGTCTTTTTGATTCCCATAGGAAAAATTTAGCCCAAAATCCATATTACTCATAGTCGGAGTCGCTGCCATATGAGGTGTAAATTTCCTAGTTATTGATTCAAACTGACTATTATCAGCATTACTGTCATAAGTTGGAATACTCCTTGTACCATCATCAAAACCTAACACATCTGTGTTTCCTCCTTTAAAATTATAATAATTATTATTAAAGTGCATCGTAGGATTATATGACGTACTAAATGATAAATTAAATTCTTCTTCAGAAGGAAATTCTTTGGTAATAATATCTACAATTCCTCCTGTAAAATCTGCAGGTAAATCGGCAGTAGAAGATTTAATCACCGCAATATTTTCTAATATACTAGTAGGAAAAACATCCATAGGTAATGCATTTCTATCTGGGTCTAATCCTGGAATGTCCATACCATTTAAAATAGATTTAGTATATCTATCTCCCAATCCCCTAACAAATACATATTTGCCATTTTGTACAGAAACCCCTGGAATTCTTTTTACAGCAGCAGCTATATTACTTGCTCCAGCTCTTTTTATTGTTTGAGAAGAAAGCCCATCTAATAGACTTGAGGAATTTTTTTGCATCGCTAATACCGATGTTTCTGTATTTCTTTTTGCTGTAGTTGTTATAATTACTTCTTCTAGCCCTTGCGCTAATTCTTCTAAGATGATATCTAAAGTAACTGTTTTTGATTGTTCTACAACGATATTCGAAATTTCTTGAGTTTCATAACCCAGATAAGAATAAACTAGAGTATAATTACCGGGAGCTAATTCTAATAGGTAATTCCCATCAAAATCTGTAGAAATTCCAGTATCCGTATCCTTTACTATTATATTGGCAAAAGGAATGGGGTCTTGAAACACATTATCTGTAAGTTTTCCAGTGATGGTTCCTACTTGTGATTGTGCTAGAAATGCACTCAAAAGTAAAATAAGTAGTAAATATTTTTTCATAATAAATTATTTGTTATTGAATTTTTTGATGATTTAAGATTTTATAAATTAGTTCCCTTTCTTTTTATACATGGTCCAGCCAAATACCGATTCATCCGCACCAACAGTAATAGATTCACTTGTTATAGCAGTTGCAAAAACGGGATTATTAAATGTGTCTCCCGACACCTTATTATCAAATATTCCATTGATGTCAGTACTTCCTTCAGGTAATTTGACTTTCCAATTCTTAAATAATAAATCCCCCTTTGTGAAACGAGTAACATCTGCTGAGGCATCTAATTCTACATTTGATTCTGCTTTAAATCCTTTAACTAAAATTCCACTATTTATACCTACAGCACCATCCCTAAAGTCAGCAATGGATGCTCTACCCGCAGGCGCATTATATCCAACAAATGTTGCGCCAGAAAGTGTATATTGAGCATTGACATTAGGTCCACTTTTTGGGCCGTCTACTTCAAGTGCATGGTCTGAAGCAATTCCTAATTTCACAAAAACATTTTTTAACGTTCCTTTATAGGCCTCATCAATATCTATAGCATCGTCCCCTTGCGCCCATACTAAAACATTTGTAGCATTTACTGTTCCTCCAAAAAATTCTACACCATCGTCTACATTTCCAACGACTTCTATGTTTTCAACCAAAGTGCCGTTTCCTACACCCCCAAAGGTAATTCCATTAATTTCGTTGCCTTCTCCTATGGCCACTCCCCCATGTCGGACGGAAACATATTTAAGGATACCAGAATTATCGTTTTCAATCGAACCACCATACATACCATTTAAGCTATTTGCGGGAAGTCCTTCTATATTTCTCTCTGTCACTCCTGCTGTTGGTTTATCACCATGGATAGGGGCTTTTCCCAAAATTATAAGCCCTCCCCAAAGCCCCCTAGAGTTTTCATTGAGGTTAGTTCCTATAAAATTTCCAGCAGTTATACTATCGTATTGAGTAGTGAAAATAATGGGTTTATCAGCGGTTCCCTCTGCGATAATCTTTGCTCCTCTTGAGATTATTAAAACTGCCGCATTGCTTCCTGTTCCTTGATTTGCTTTAATAATAGTTCCTGCAGGAATTGTTAAAGTTGCCCCATTTTTGACAAAAACTCTACCGTTAAGATTCCAAGTAGTTGATTCACTTAAGGTTTTATCTTCCGTAATTTCTCCTGTTAATGAGTATTCATAGGTTGTAGAGTTTACTAGGTCAAAATTATCACTAGGCACACTACATGAAGCAATAATGATAATTGTTGTTATGATAAAGAATAAATAATTAAAATAATTTTGCATTTCTAATTCAATTTTAGATTGCAAATCTATATAGGTTACAGATTATTTGTTTTAACCCAAAATCAAATTATTGTTATTTTAAAGTTAAGTTTAATACCCTCAATGTTAATTTAATGTTAAATTAAATTTAATCATGTTACACTTTACTATATTTTATTATTTTTTTGTTTTTTATTTAAAAATAATCTCTAAATTTGCCGACCTTTTTATTTAAAGGAAATAGTTCTTTATAGATTGAAAAAAATAAAAATTTATTGCCGATGTAGCTCAGCTGGCTAGAGCAGCTGATTTGTAATCAGCAGGTCGTGGGTTCGAGTCCCTCCATCGGCTCTTAAATTTATTTGGGGAGATACTCAAGTGGTCAACGAGATCAGACTGTAAATCTGCCGGCTTCGCCTTCGTAGGTTCGAATCCTACTCTCCCCACATTTTTATTGAAATCCTAAAAATTGCGGAAGTAGCTCAGTTGGTAGAGCATCAGCCTTCCAAGCTGAATGTCGCCGGTTCGAGCCCGGTCTTCCGCTCTTTTTTTTTGCCGATGTAGCTCAGGGGTAGAGCGTTTCCTTGGTAAGGAAGAGGTCACGAGTTCAAATCTCGTCATTGGCTCTTTCTTATATTCCTAAATATTTTTTTGTTAAAGTTTAAACTAATATGTTTCTTTACAGTAGTTTAAATAGTTATAATAATGAATAAAGTTGATATTGGGATATTATTTTATTCTACTTTTCTTTTAAAAAAAACGTCAACATATCTATTAGAGTTCATTGTTATGCCAGTTCGACAACCTAAAGGTCCTGAGAAATTACAGTTAGAATTATCATTATCACTACCCACCCATTTGTCAAAGACATATCCATTATTTGGAGTGGCTGTTATTGTTATTGTAGCCCCTTTATTATAGGTTCCGCTAGCATCTGGGGTTACTGACCCACCTTCTCCAGAAGTAACTGTTAAAGTGTATTTAGTAGGAGAAATAGATTCTTTGTCCTCTTCTATGTTTGTACATTTGTATATAAGAATGAATGTTATAAAATATAAAGTTTTAATATATAGATTTTTCATATAGATATTATTTAGCAAATATATAATAAATAGTTATTTTAATTAAAAGCGCAATACCCTCTTTCTTATATTCCTAAAGAATCTATTTTAATTTCTTCTATATAATTTAATTGTTTTTCAACATAGCGACGCTCTATACTTGAAGGATAATTTTTAATAATTGCCCTATATTCTTTTTCTAATACTTTTAACCCATTTATTTTCCCTAAAGAATTTGCTCTTAATAAGGCTGTTTTAGCGTTTGTAGTTTTATTAGGTTTGAGATTATTCGTTGCTTCAATAACTTTTTCATATTGCTTAGAATCGTATAGAGTTTTGAGACTCCTATAATTTAAGGAAGGAGATTTCGTAGAGTCTACCTTTGTAGTATCTTCTAAAATTGAGGCAGTTTTATAATGGACTATTTTCTTTGGATTAGTTGTTTTTGAGAGGAAAAACAAGCCTTGTTCTTTTTCTTCTTCGGAGGGATTAGAGGCAAGTAATTTTTCCAAATAACTTGTAGCAAGCGTTTGATTGGAGTATTTTGTAGCATACATGGCTCCTAATTTTAAAAGGTTTTGATTTCTATCTTTTTTAATGGAATCTATTTCTAAAGAATCTTTAGGGAGCAACGCCATATAACTTTCAGGAGTTTTTTTGAAAAAGGATGTTTCGGAAGCGTTTAAAGTAGTGTTTTTAAAAGAGGAAATGGAATTAATTTTACTAGTTAACCTCCATTCGTCAACATTGGGTCTATTTCCCCAAATACTTTGAAACTGTTGCTGCCCTTTTGTCTTTGATAATGTATTGTAAAAATAAAAAGTACTTTCAGATTGTGTTTCTTTAGAATCTGTGAGTTTTTTTAACTCTTTTTCATTTTGTGTATCAATATAATTTTCAAAATATTTTTTTTGTTCTGGCTTTGTTTTGGAAATAAGAGTTAAGATACTATCGGTATCTTTGAGTTTTTTTTCTAAAAAAACTATCGTTTCTAACGATTGATATTTTTTTTGCAAATCCCTATAATTTTTATTAGTAGGAGAAGTATTTCTAATTGTACTATCTAAGTATATTCCCGCACTAAGAAAATCTTTTTCTTTAAAATAGTATTCAGATAATAATTGATAATTTTGACTTTTGCTTTTAATATTATTTGAAGTTTCTTTTAATGATTTATTAAAATAATCAATCGCTTTTTCTGGATTGTTTTCAATATTTAAAGCAAATTCCCCTAAGGTTTTATAGATAATATAATTGTCTTTTTTATAGCGTTCTCTTTTTGTTAGACGCAATAATTTATTTGTAAAATTTATTGTGTCACCCTGTTTAGCATTAATTAAATGGGATTGTAAAATAGAATTAATTCCAAATTTTTGTTGCTTTCGTCTAGATAAAGAGTGTATTTTTTTATAATATAAAAGTGCAGAATCTAATTTGTTTTGCCTTTCATACATTTGAGCGGTAATAAATAAGTACCTCGGTTTTAAAAGAGGATTTATTTCCTTATAATCAGCTGCTTTTTTCATATAATATAAGGCAGAATCAATTTGTTTTAAGTTCATATGTGCTTGACCTATAACAGCAAAATTTTCTCCATATAAAGGATCTGATTTTAAGTATCTATATACATTTTGTTTTAAACTCCGAATGGCTAATTCTTCATATTCTAATTGAATATATAAAATTGCTCTCCAAAGCAATACTTCATTAAGGTATATAGAATTAGGAAATTTATTTAAAAACTCTTTCGTAGAATTTATTGCAAGAATAAATCGTCCATCAAAAAACCTACTTTTAATTAAAAGCAGATAGACTCTTTCAATAAGTCTATTATATTCCACGTCTTTAATTCTCATGGAATGCTTTTGGATTGCCTTTATTGCTTTAGTTTCTGCTCTACTAAATAATTGTGAAGTAGGAAGTCCTTTACTGTTTTCTTCAATAGTATATGGATATATTGATAGCAATTCAAAAAAATCATCGCGATGGGTAGATAATAGCGCATCATATCCTAAACCAAACGCTTCTTCACCATTGAATAGGACATTGTATTTAGTTGTTAATCTATGATAATTACGATTAAAGAAACGGTTTTTACTGGTAGAACAGGAAAGTATAATTATACAGAATGAGAATACAAGGAAGCTAAAAACAAACAGCTTTTTTTTCATTTCACTAAGAAAACGAGTAAAGCAGGTATTTTATTTTGTATTCCTAATGTTTAGTTTAATGTTTTTTCTGTCAATTTTTAAAATGCTATCTAAAATAAAACCGCATAATAATGATAGTGTAGAGGCTACAAAAAACATAACAGAAACTATAAGAGAGGGGACTTTATAGACATAACCCATATTAAAATATTCATATACGGGGTTGATACTAAAAACAATAGCGATAAGAAAAAACAATACGCTAACATTCCTAAAAAATGATAACGGTTTGTAAAGTCTATATAAATTTATAAAAAGACATATGATTTTAATTCCGTCTTTGTAGGTGTTTAACTTTGAAACGCTTCCTGCTGGACGATCTCTATATTCAATGGGTTCTTCTTTAATTGACAAGTTATAATTTAAGGAAAACAATGTCAAATCAACTTCTAATTCAAAGCCTTTAATTAGGTTAGTATAATTTTTTATAAATCCTTTTGTGAACACTCTATATCCACTTAAAATGTCTTTGAGATTTGCTTTAAAAAAATAATTGATTAGTTTTCTTATGAGAATATTTCCAAAGTTATGAAACGCTCTTTTATTTTCTTTTTTATAGGCACCACTTGACAATCTATCACCTACTACCATATCTACATTATATTTCAGTAGGGTTTCTATCATCTGTGGGGCATTTTCTGCAGGATACGTATCATCTCCATCTACCATAATATAGATATCAGCATCTACTTTTTTAAGGAGGGTTAAAACCGCATTACTTTTTCCTTTTTTATATTCGTTAATAACTGTAGCGCCATGTGTTTTTGCCACGTCATAGGTGTTGTCTGTAGAATTGTTGTTGCAGACATATACTCTACTGTTTGGCAATGCCTTTTTAAAGTCATCAATAACGACGCCTATTGTTTTTTCTTCATTAAAACAGGGGATTAAAATAGCTACTTTGGGATTCATTTTAGTGATAAATAATGGCAAAAATAAATATTTATTTTTTTAAAGTTTATATTTTTGGAAAATATTATGATGAATTGGGAAAATTTACTCTCTTTAAAAAGATTTGGAGATACAGAGAAACGAATACGTAACAAAGAAAATGAGTTTAGGTTGGGATTTGAGGTTGACTATGACCGAGTTATCTTTTCTGACTCATTTAGGAGTTTACAAGACAAAACGCAAGTAATTCCATTTTCTAAGACAGATTTTGTACATACACGTCTTACACACAGTTTGGAAGTAGCGGTTGTGGGGAGAAGTTTAGGGAGATTAGCTGGAAAGTATATATTAGAAAATGAGCCTTTTTTGGTAAAAGAGGGATATTTGTTTACTGATTTTGGGGCGATAGTAGCTTCGGCTTGCTTAGCGCATGATATTGGAAATCCTCCTTTTGGACATAGTGGTGAAAACGCAATTGGGCATTTTTTTAAAAATGGAAAAGGGAAGCAGTATAAAAATGAGTTAACAAAAGAAGAGTTTGAAGATTTGGCAAATTTTGAAGGAAATGCGAATGGGCTTCATATTCTCACAAAAAATTCAAAAGGAAATGAAGGAGGGTTGCGACTAAGTTATGCTACTTTAGGCACTTTTATAAAATACCCAAAAGCCTCAATTCCTTTTCGTCCAACAACACATGTGGCGGATAAAAAATATGGGTTTTTTCAAAAAGACAAAATGCTATTTGAGGAAATTGGCAAGGAATTAGGGATGTATGACTATGACACACATAAATATCGCAGACACCCTTTGACGTATTTAGTGGAAGCAGCAGATGATTTATGTTATACAATTATTGATTTTGAAGACGGAATAAATTTAGGATGGATAGATGAATCTTTTGGATTGGAATATTTAATTCCCATAGTAAAAGATAAGATAAATACAAAAAAATATAGAGCGTTACAAACAGTAAAAGAACGAATGGGCTATCTACGTTCCTTGTTTATAAATGCGCTTGTGGAAGATACAATTGATATATTTAGTACTAATTTGCCGACTATTTTAGAAGGGAATTTTAAAGAATCACTGATAAAAAAAAGCAGGTTTAAACTTGAAATTGAGGATATTTTAAAAATTAGTCAAGAGAAAATATATAGATCCCCTCAGGTATTAGAAAAAGAGATAACAGGCTTTAAGATAATTTCTAAATTGTTAAATAAGTTTTCTACGGCTTTAGTAAATGATTTTAGAGGTGTTCCTACTTCCTATGATAGGCTATTACTTCGCTTTTTTAATCCTTTGTGGAAATACGAAAAAAAAGAGACTCTTTACGAGACACTTTTACAAACATGTTGCTTTGTTGCAAGTCTTACAGATGGTAAAGCAATAGAGATTTCAGAAAAAATATAGAATCAATTTATTTTATTAAATTTGCCTAATAAAAACATTCAAAATGCGACACATAAAAAACTACAAATATTTAGCGTTTATAACACTTATAGCCGTATTTACACTAAGTGTGTATCAATGTGAAAAACCTAAATCTAGTGAAAATGCAATTACCAAATTAGTAGTAACGGCAGACAAAGATTATCAAGGAAATATAAATGGAAAAGAAATTACTTTCTCAGAAAGTCTCCCATTCAATACCACTGTTGTGACAATTAAAACATTAGAAATTTCTCCTAAAGCAGATGCGGATACAAACGTAGGAAGAGTGCTACAGGCAGGGGGTGACGATATCGTTATCACTGCAGAAAATGGAGACATGAAAATCTATTCGGTTCGTTTTACATTTAAGCGCCCCTTGGCTGTTCCAACAGTTTTGCATGCAAATGGAACTCCCTTTCTAACGAGTGTAACACTTTCAGGGAATATTACCAATTTTGGTGGAGATGATATAAGTATCACAGAACACGGACACATCTGGAGTACAACTAGCGGCAATTTAACAACGACACTAAGCACAAAAACTAACTTGGGGAAAGCATCAAATACAGGAGGTTTTCAAAGTAATGCAACAGGGCTTTCTAAAAATACTACATACTATTATGTTGCTTATGCTACCAACAGTGTAGGAATAGGGTATAGCATTATATGTAATATCAAAACTAAAAACGATGAGACGACTATTAAAAGTATGACCTTAGCAGTCTCTGGTACAAATTTTACCCAAACACAAAATAATATTTCAGGAACCAACATTGTCTTTTCAAACTTGCCATATGGAACTACACAAGCACAAATAAGTGAACTGAGTTTGGCAGACCAAGCCACCGCCACTATAGGCTCAAACGCATTTACTAAAAATAGTGTACTAAGTGTAGGGAGCAACAGTATCGTTGTGACAGCTAGTAACGGAACATCTCAAACATATACAATCACACTTACTACCGAACCCGATACACCCCCAACACTAACCACTTTGAGCGCAAATCCTGTCGCTTATACTACCGCTACATTAAAAGGACGTATAGATACTACAGGAAACAACCCTGTCCAAAGTTATGGATTTGTCTATAGCACTAATAGTTCCTCTCTAACTCTTTCTGGAGAGGGAACCACCGTACAAGTAGGAAGCACTATAAACGCTGGGGAGAGTTTTTCAAAAAACCTTACAGGATTGAGTGATAATACCCTTTATTACGTAGTAGCTTATGCAACCAATAACGCAGGAACTGTATATGGAACACCCTTAAGTTTTAGGACAATAGAAGCAACTCCTCCCACAGTGCGATTCAGTATTTCTATAAATACATTAAGTGGAACGATAACAAATTTTGGAGGAGCAACAGTTACCTCATTTGGATTTGTGTGGAGTGAAAGTGGTAGCACTCCTACGATTTCTAGTAATGTAGGAATAGCAACGACAACACAAAATATTAATGCAGATGGACATAATTTTACATTTACTTTGACGGGTGGAATGTATGACATTCGCGCCTTTGCTACCAACAAAAAGGGAACTTCCTACAGCGACTCAGTAAACTATATTGCTTATATAAATATCCCAGACGAACACTTTAGAAACGCAATTATTAGTTGTATAAATAACGGACATACGCGAGTAAATAATACTAATCATCAATGTAATGAAACGTACGAAGGAAATGCTGTGAGTAGTGTAAACAGTATCCGTCAAGACGTCTTAGAAACCATCACTTTTTTTGAGTATAATGGATCTGACCATAATAACGATCTCAGAAATCTAGGGGGGGTAGAATTCATGACTGCTTTAACTCGTTTACAAGTAAATAATAATTCGTTGGGGCAATTAGATTTGACTACAAACACGTCATTGAGTTTTGTAGAAGCATATAATAATGATATAAAACAATTAAACGTATCTACAAACACTGCATTGATATTTTTAAATACGTACAATAATTCGTTGACAAATCTGATACTTAATCCAAATACGTCTTTGACTAGCATAGTCTTATACGATAATTCATTGACCCATATTGGACTATCTACAAACACTGCTTTAGAATCTTTATACCTTTACGATAATTCGTTGACTCATTTGGATGTATCTACTAATACAGAATTAACTTTGATAGTTTTAAACGATAATAGCTCATTGACCTATTTGAATTTATCAAACCTAACAGAATTGAATAAGTTATACTTATACAGGAATAATAATTTAACTGAATTAAATATATCTGATAACACTTCCTTGACTTTTTTAGATGTGGAAGGCACTTCATTGACTGCTTTAGATGTATCAAATAACACATTATTAAGCGATTTAGATGTAACTAATAATCTTAGTTTGACTTGTATTCAGACTGCAAGTGGGCAAACAATAGGCACTTTATATAGTGATTATTATCAAAGTCTTTCAAATGATTGTGGGTATTAACTACTTGCCCAATTTAATGGGAAAATATTAGACAAAAAATGAATTTCTGCCTCCTTAGAAATGACATTTTATGAGTAAGGAAGACAAAGAGAGAGTTTTTCAAAAAAGTGTTATCTTTGCGCACATTAAAAAAAAAACAACTATGACTTTTGATATAGAAATGATAAAAGAGGTGTACAACAATTTTACCTCACGTATTGAAAATATAAAAAAAATTGTAAATCGCCCGTTAACAGTATCTGAGAAAATCTTATACACGCATCTTTGGGAAAAAGAAACAAACAAAGCGTATGTCAGAGGGGAAGATTACGTAGATTTTGCACCAGATAGAATCGCCTGTCAAGATGCAACAGCACAAATGGCATTACTCCAATTTATGCAAGCAGGTAAGATAAAAGTAGCCGTACCTACTACAGTGCATTGTGACCACCTTATACAAGCAAAAGAAGGGGCTAAGAAAGATTTAAAGGTAGCTGAATCTGGGAATGCAGAAGTATTTAACTTTTTAGAGTCGGTCTCAAACAAATATGGGATAGGTTTTTGGAAACCCGGCGCAGGAATCATACATCAGGTTGTTTTAGAAAACTATGCATTTCCAGGAGGAATGATGATAGGGACTGATTCACATACCGTAAATGCTGGGGGTTTAGGAATGCTTGCCATTGGTGTAGGAGGTGCAGATGCAGTAGATGTAATGGCAGATATGCCATGGGAATTAAAATTTCCAAAACTCATTGGTGTAAAACTTACAGGTAAATTATCTGGATGGGCATCTGCGAAAGATGTAATTCTAAAAGTGGCTGGAGTTTTAACCGTAAAAGGAGGGACTGGACATATTATAGAATATTTTGGAGAAGGGGCTAAAAGTCTTTCTTGTACAGGAAAAGGAACCATCTGTAATATGGGTGCTGAAGTAGGGGCGACAACCTCCACATTTGAATATGACGAATCTATGGAACGCTATCTAAGAGCAACTAATAGAGAAGATGTGGCAAATGCAGCTAATGAAATTAAAGAACATTTAACCGCTGACCCAGAGGTGTATGAAAACCCAGAAAATTATTTTGATCAAGTTATAGAAATTGACCTAAGTACTTTAGAACCACATATAAATGGACCATTTACTCCTGATTTGGCAACACCCATTTCTGAAATGTCAGCTAAAGCCAAAAAAGAAAATTGGCCTTTAGATGTTGAATGGGGGCTGATTGGATCTTGTACAAATTCTTCTTATGAAGATTTATCGCGAACGGCGTCTATTGTAAAACAAGCTTTAGATAATAAAATAAAAATTAAAGGACAACTAGGAATAAACCCAGGCTCGGAACAGGTACGATATACAGCAGAAAGAGATGGGTTAATGACGCTTTTCGAAAAATTTAACGCTAAAATATTTACCAATGCCTGTGGTCCTTGTATAGGGCAATGGAAAAGACAAAGTGAGGATACACAAGAAAAAAATTCTATAATACACTCGTTTAATAGAAACTTCGCAAAAAGAAATGATGGGAATCCAAATACACATGCATTTGTTGCCTCTCCAGAAATCACAGCTATTATTGCAATTACTGGGAGACTAGATTTCAATCCTCTGACAGATTATATAACAAATGAAGAGGGTAACAAAATAAAATTGGATGCGCCACAAGGAATTGAATTTCCAACGCAAGGATTTGAGGTAGAAGATAATGGGTATATCGCTCCTGAAAAAGAGGGGAATAACATTTCCATAAATATTGACCCAAAATCTAACAGATTGGAAGTATTAACGCCTTTTCCTGCTTGGGATGGAGGAAACCTTACGGAGGTTAAATTATTAATAAAAGCCTTTGGTAAATGTACTACGGATCATATTTCGATGGCAGGACCATGGCTGAAATTTAGAGGACATTTAGATAATATTTCTAATAATTGTCTTATTGGTGCAGTTAATGCGTTTAATCAAAAAACTAATTTCGTAAAAAATCAAATCACTAATGAATACGGAGGCGTGCCAGATGTTCAAAGATTTTATAAAGAAAAAGGAATTGGTACCATTGTTGTAGGAGACCATAATTATGGAGAAGGCTCATCTAGAGAACACGCTGCAATGGAGCCCCGTCATTTAGGGATTAAAGTAATTCTTGTTAAATCTTTTGCAAGAATCCACGAAACAAATCTTAAAAAACAGGGAATGCTTGCCTTAACTTTTGATAATGAATCGGATTATGATTTAATTAAAGAAGATGACACTTTTAATTTTATAGACTTAAAAGATTTTGCTCCTAAAAAACCCATGAATATTGAAATAGTTCATATGGATGGAAGTAAAGATATTGTTAAAGCAAACCATACCTATAATGCACAACAAATAAAGTGGTTTAGAGAAGGCTCGGCACTTAATCTAATTAAAAAAGAGGCGTAGAGAAAACTATTTTAATCAAAAATAGTCAATATTTCTGCAAAAGTTTTTTCTATATTTTGCAAATTATCTTCAGTAATTAATTTTAGTTTGTAAGGTTTAAAGTCTGGAATTCCCTTAAAGTAATTGGAATAGTGTTTTCTTGTTTCAACAATTCCTAACTTTTCTCCTTTCCATTGTATTGCTTTTTCTAAATGGCGTTTTGCCATAGTTATTCTTTCACTTATTCTAATAGGAGTTAGATGCGTTTCCGTATCTAAATAATGTTTTACTTGTTTAAAAAACCATGGATTGCCAATGCTAGCTCTACCTATCATTGCGCCATCTAGATGATAAATATCTCTCATTTCCTTAGCGCGTTCAGGTGTATTTATATCCCCATTCCCAAATACAGGTATGTGCATTCTAGGATTATTTTTTACCGCTGCAATAGGCTTCCAGTCAGCATCGCCCTTGTACATTTGTTTTCTAGTTCTACCGTGTATAGCAATGGCTTTTATCCCTACATCCTGTAATCGTTCCGCTACTTCAACTATTTTAATAGATTGAAAATCCCAACCTAGCCTTGTTTTTATTGTTATAGGAAGTTTTGTTCTCTTCACCATTTCTGCGGTTAGACTTACCATTTTATCAATATCTTTTAAAATTCCAGCTCCTGCTCCTTTGTCTACAACTTTTTTTACTGGACACCCAAAATTAATATCTATAATATCTGGATTAGATTTTTCTACAATTTCTAAAGCTCCTAGCATGCTATCCAAATTTGCTCCGAAGATTTGAATCCCAACAGGTCTTTCCTTTTCGTAAATATCTAACTTCTGAACACTTTTAGCCGCATTTCTAATTAATCCTTCACTTGAAATAAATTCTGTATACACTAAATCTGCTCCCTGTTCCTTGCATAATTCTCTAAATGGGGGATCGCTAACGTCTTCCATTGGCGCTAATAGCAATGGGAATTTTTCAAAACAAATATGTTCGCCTATTTTTATCATTATCTAAAATAGAATTTTTGCAAAAATAGTTTTTTTTAAAACATCTTTAAAACTTATGTAGTTTTGCATTTTCATATAGAAATAATAAAATAACAATTTTATAATGCAAGTTATTAGGGATTTAAAAGAGTATGATAAAACAACACCTGTTATAGCAACAATAGGTGTATTTGATGGGGTACATATTGGACATCAAAAGATTTTATCTGAAATGGTAAATGAAAGTAAGGAAAAGAACTGCAAATCTATGGTGTTTACTTTTCATCCACATCCTCGCCATATTCTTTATCCAGACAGTCCTTCGCCTCTCATTAATACCATTGAAGAACGCATTTCTCATTTAGAACAAATAGGGATTGATATAGTAGTTGTTTATCCTTTCACAAAGAATTTTTCAACATTAAGTTCAGATGATTTTACTAAAAAAATACTAGTAGATTCTATAGGAATAACTAAGATAATTATAGGATACAATCAGCGTTTTGGGTATAATAGAGAAGGAGATATTTCTCATTTAAAAACCTTAGGGTCAAAATATGGGTTTGATGTGAATATTGCCACAGCTCAAAGTGTTGAGGGGACAAAGGTAAGTTCAACAAAAATAAGGGAATTGATTAGTCAGGGAGATATGCCCACTACAAAAAAATATTTAAATCGTCCCTTTTCTTTAAGTGGAAAAGTAATTAAGGGGGAGCAAATTGGGCGAAAAATAGGATTTCCTACCGCGAATATTTTTTTAGACAATGAGAAGAAAATACTTCCAAAAAAAGGAGTTTATTTTGTAGGAGTGTTATGGAATAAAAGGCGATTTTTTGGAATGATGAATATTGGAAATAAACCTACGTTAAAAAATAGAGGGTTAAGTGTTGAAGTGCATATCTTTAATTTTAATAATGATATTTATGAAGAAACTATAACTATTGAGTTTTATGAATTTATTAGAGAAGAAAAATCTTTTTCTAGTTTAGAATTACTTAAAAGTCATTTAGAAAAAGATAAAACTGTTTGCGAAAATATTTTAAAAACTCTTTAGAATATTTCCTAAAATGTAGTAAAATTGCTACTTAAAAATAATTTAAATCATGAATACATTAAAAACATACACTCTTTTATTTATAACTATCCCTTTATTAGTTTATAGTCAAACTAATGAAATAACTGTAAAAAATCTTTGGGATGGTACTTTTTCTCAAGAAAGATTAGAAAAATTAACGCCTTTATCTAATGGAAAACAATATACCGTTTTAAAAACAGATTGGCAAGAGAACTCTTCAGAAATACATATATATGATTATTTGTCTGGAGAAAAAACAGAAACACTCCTTTCTTCCAAAACGTCTATTTCAACTCCTTTTTTTACTTCATATACTTTTTCAAAAGAGGAAAATAAACTTTTATTAGAAACAGATGTTACCTACATTTATAGACGCTCTAAAGAAGCGACATATTGGGTATATGATATCACTTCTAAAAAAAGTACTTTGCTGTTTGACAAAAAGGTTCAAGCCCCTAAATTTTCACCAGATGGCTCAAAAGTTGCCTTTGTGTACGAAAGAAATTTATATGTAAAAAATTTAGAAGAAAACACAATAGAGCAAGTCACCTCAGATGGGAGCAAACATATTATCAACGGATTGACGGATTGGGTCTATGAAGAAGAATTTGGAATTGTGCGCGCTTTTGATTGGAATGCAGATAGTAGCTCCATTGCTTTTTTGAGATTTGATGAATCTAAAGTACCTGAGTTTTCTATGGATGTGTATGGTAAAGGATTATATCCTTATCCTTATAAATTCAAATATCCAAAAGCAGGTGAGGAAAATGCAACACTTACGCTATTTCATTATGATTTAACTTCAAAGAAAATTAAGACAATTGAATTAGGAGAAGAACGCCCTTATTACATTCCGAGAATTAAGTTTTCCCCAGAAACAAATATTTTGACGGTACAAACGATGAATCGCCTGCAAAATCATTTACAACTTTGGAAAGTTGATGTAAGTGAGTTATCAGCTAGTGTTATTCTTGAAGAAAAAGACGAGGCATATGTAGATATTCACGATAATCTTACTTTTTTAGCAGACAATAGTTTCTTATGGACTAGCGATAGAAGTGGGTATAATCATATATATCATTTTACTAAAAATGGTAAACTTATTAATCAACTCACTAAAGGAGATTGGGAGGTTGTTAAGTTTATTGACTATAACCCTGAAAGCAAGGAAATCTATTATACATCAGTTGAAAAAAATACCATAGAAAGAGTGGTTTATGCAATTGGCTTAAAGGGTAAGAATAAAAGAGTACTTTCTAACGAAACAGGGACAAATGGGGCTGTTTTTAGTGCAGATTTTAGTTCTTATATTCACATTTATAGCGATGCAAAAACACCCTCTATATATACGCTTCGCGATACGAAAACAACAAAATCGCTTCGCGTGATTGAAGATAATGAAGAGTTAAAATCAAAATTAAAAACCTTTAAGACTTCCCCTAAAGAATTCTCAACAATTACGATAAATGACGAATCGTTAAACATGTGGATGGTAAAACCAGCAGATTTTGACCCTTCTAAAAAATATCCGTTGTTATTGTTTCAATATTCGGGACCCGGTTCTCAACAAGTAGCCAATCAATGGCTCAGCGCCAATGACTTTTGGCATAATATGTTAGCACAAAAAGGATTTATCGTTGCATGCGTAGATGGAAGAGGAACAGGTTTTAAAGGGGCTAAGTTTAAAAAAATGACCTATCAAAAATTAGCACATTATGAAACCCTTGATCAAATTGAAGTAGCGAAACAATTAGGACAAAAAGAATATATTGATGAAACCAAAATAGGCATATGGGGATGGAGTTATGGAGGTTTGATGTCAACTAATTCTATCTTAAAAGGAAACGATGTTTTTTCTTTTGCTATTGCAGTGGCACCTGTGACCGACTGGAGATTTTACGACACTATCTATACCGAAAGATTTATGAGAACGCCACAAGAAAATCCTGAGGGATATGATGACAATTCCCCAATAAATTTTGCCGACAGATTAAAAGGAGATTTTCTATTAATACACGGCTCAGGAGATGACAATGTTCATGTTCAAAATACGATGCGAATGGTTGAAGCGTTGATACAAGCAGATAAACAATTTGAATGGATGATTTATCCAGACAAAAATCACGGTATTTATGGAGGAAATACCCGTAATCATCTTTATACTAAAATGACAGAGTTTCTTTTGGAGAAGTTGTAGGGATACTATTTATTTACATAGGTAAAATAGTTTTAGTATACTTAACTTTCAACAAAAACATCCAAAACATTTGCTCATTAATTCGTTTTGTGTACTTTTGCCTCTTTAATTTTTAAGATATAAATATTATGAGTGGAGTACTTTCAGGAATAGAGGCAATGGAACTATTTAGCGTAGCAAAACAAAAAGGTTTTGCACTTCCAGCCGTCAACGTTACAGGAAACAATACAATAAATACGGTGTTGGAAACGGCAGCGGAATTGAATAGTCCAGTAATTATTCAATTTTCAAATGGTGGAGGACAGTTCAATGCTGGAAAAGGATTGAAAAATACCGATGAAAAAGCAGCGATTGCAGGTTCTATAGCTGGGGCACTGCATATTCATGAATTAGCTAAAGCCTATGGCGCAACAGTTGTTTTGCATACAGACCATTGTGCCAAAAAACTTCTTCCTTGGATAGATGGACTATTAGATGCAGGTGAAGAATTTTACAAAAAGAATGGACGTCCACTTTTTAGTTCACATATGATTGATTTATCTGAGGAACCCATTGAAGAAAACATTGAAATCTGTAAAAAGTATTTAGAAAGAATGCACAAGATAGATATGGGATTGGAGATAGAATTAGGAATTACGGGCGGAGAAGAAGATGGTGTAGACAATACGGATGTAGATTCTTCAAAACTCTATACACAACCAGAGGAGGTAAGTTACGCGTATGAAGAATTACGCAAGGTAAGTCCTAATTTTACAATTGCAGCTGCTTTTGGGAATGTCCATGGAGTGTATAAGCCAGGAAATGTAAAATTGACCCCAAAAATATTAAAAAATTCACAAGAGTATATTTCTAAAAAATTTGACCTACCTGAAAATCCCATCTTTTTTGTTTTCCATGGTGGTTCTGGTTCTAGCGTTGAAGAAATACAAGAATCAATTGGTTATGGTGTAATCAAAATGAATATAGATACGGATTTACAATTTGCTTTCACAGAGGGGATTAGAGATTATATGTTGGACAAAAAAGACTATTTATTATCTCAAATAGGTAATCCAGAGGGACACGACGTTCCAAATAAAAAGTATTACGATCCAAGAAAATGGCTTCGTTTAGGAGAAGAGACAATGAAGAATAGATTAACACAAGCGTTTAAAGATTTAAAGAATATAAACACATTGTAAATGAGTTGGTTCAAAAGAGAAGAAAAAGGGATTCAAACACAAACCCAAGAAAAAAAAGATATACCAAAGGGGCTTTGGCATAAAACTCCAACAGGAAAAATTATTGATGCGAAAGAACTCGCGAATAATTTATATGTTGCTCCAGATGATGATTATCATGTGCGTATTGGTAGTAAAGAATATTTTTCAATTTTATTTGACGATAATAAATTTGAAGAATTAAATAAAGATATAAGAGCTGTAGACATCTTAAAATTTAAAGATGTAAAAAAGTATTCTGATAGGATTAAAGCAGCTGAAAAAAAAACAGGGTTAACAGAGGCGATTAGAACAGCGGTAGGGAAGTCAAAAGGAAAAAATATAGTCATTTGTTGTATGGACTTTACTTTTATAGGGGGTTCATTGAGTTCTGGCGTAGGTGAAAAAATTGTTCAAGCCATAGATTATGCAATAAAACATAAACTTCCCTTATTAATTGTTTCCAAATCTGGGGGGGCAAGAATGATGGAAGCCGCATATTCTTTAATGCAAATGGCGCGTACTTCTGCAAAATTAGCCGAATTAGCAGAAGCAAAACTACCATATATATCTCTTTGTACAGATCCAACAACGGGTGGGACAACTGCCTCTTTTGCAATGTTGGGAGATATTAATATTGCAGAGCCAAAGGCACTTATTGGATTTGCAGGACCTAGAGTAGTTAGAGATACAATAGGAAAAGATTTGCCAGAAGGCTTCCAAAAAAGTGAATTTGTGTTAGAAAAGGGTTTTTTAGACTTTATCGTACACAGAAGAGAATTAAAAAACAAGGTCAATTTGTATATTGACTTAGTCCAAAACAATCCTGTAAGATAATTTTTATTTTATTTATATAAAGTAAGAATATTTGAATTATATTTGCAAACTTATTTTTTAATATGTATTTAACAACTCAAGTAAAGAAAGATATTTTTAAAAAACACGGAGGATCTGACAACAATACGGGTTCTTCAGAAGGTCAAATCGCCTTATTCTCATTCCGAATAGAGCATCTCTCAAATCATTTAAAATCAAATAAAAAAGATTTTAATACTGAAAGATCTCTTCTGAAATTGGTAGGAAAAAGAAAACGCCTTTTAAATTATCTTAAGTCAAAAGATATAGAGCGCTATCGTTCTATCATTAAAGAGCTTAAACTAAGAAAATAAAAATATATTTATTTTTTCCTTTTATTTAAAAGGTTATTTTTATAATTAATAACACAACATAATGATTCCTAAAACATTTACAGAAAAAATAACCTTAGAAGATGGGAGGGTTATTACCCTTGAAACAGGTAAATTAGCAAAGCAAGCAGATGGTTCTGTTACAGTTCAATTAGGGAATTGCATTCTCCTAGCTACTGTAGTTTCTTCAAGAGAATCTAATAATTTAGATTTTTTACCACTTACCGTAGACTACAGAGAAAAATTTGCATCAGCGGGTAGATTTCCCGGAGGTTTTTTTAAAAGAGAAGCGCGACCTTCTACTGAAGAAATACTCACAATGCGTATAATAGACAGAGTATTACGTCCGTTATTTCCAAAAGATTACCATTCTGAAACACAAGTAATGATTCAACTTATGTCTGCCGATGAAAATGTAATGGCAGATTCATTAGTAGGGTTAGCAGCATCTACAGCAATACAGCTTTCGGATATACCTATTCAATGTCCAATTTCTGAAGTCCGTGTAGGGAGAAATGGAGATAAATTTATTCTTAATCCAACTAAAGAAGAGTTATCCGCATCAGATATTGATATAATTATAGGTGCTAGTGAAGAGTCTATAATTATGGTTGAAGGAGAATTTAGCGAAATATCTGAAGATGAAATGCTTGAAGCAATTAAATTTGGACATAGTGCAATAAAGACCCAAATAAAAGCGCAAATTAAATTAGTAGAACAAGTTGGTAAAAAGGAAGCAAGAGATTATCCTAAAGATGAAAAAGATGAGACGTTAGAAAAAGCAATATTAGATGCGTCTTATGATAAATGTTACCAGATATCAAAAGAATTTTTGCCTAAAGCAGAAAGAACTATAAAATTTAAAGATTTAAAAGAAAGTATAAAGGCAGAATTTACGACAGAAGAGCAAGAAGATAAAGAACAAAAAGAAAAACTTATTTCTTTTTATTTTGATAAAGCTCAAAAAAAAGCAGTTCGTGATTTAATTCTTAATGATAAGACGCGATTAGATAGTCGTAAGACAAATGAAATTCGTCCAATTTGGGGAGAAGTGAGTACACTTCCATCAACGCACGGTTCTGCAATTTTTACAAGAGGCGAAACGCAGGCATTAGCAACAACTACTTTAGGAACATCTAAAGAAGCAAATATTGTGGATACTCCTACGGAACAATCAGAAGAAAACTTTTATTTACATTATAATTTTCCTCCTTTTTCAACGGGAGAGGCGTATCCTTTAAGAGCAACCTCAAGAAGAGAAATTGGTCATGGAAATTTAGCTCAAAGAGCTTTAAAAAGAGTTATCCCTCAAGATTGCCCATATACAATTAGAATAGTATCTGAGGTACTTGAATCAAATGGTTCATCATCTATGGCTACTGTATGTGCGGGAACAATGGCACTTATGGATGCAGGAATACAGATTAAATCTCCTGTTTCTGGGATAGCGATGGGACTTGTATTAGAAGGAGATAATTACGCAGTGTTATCAGATATTTTAGGAGACGAAGATCATTTAGGGGATATGGATTTTAAAGTAGCTGGAACTGAGAAAGGAATAACGGCATGCCAAATGGATATTAAAGTAAGCGGGTTATCATATGAAATTCTCTCTCAAGCATTACATCAAGCAAAAGAAGGGCGACTTCATATTTTAAATAAAATAACTGAGGTGATAGAGAACCCTATGGAAAATGTGAAAGCACATGCTCCAAAAATGGTAAAAATGCATATACCAAGTGAATTTATTGGCGCAGTTATTGGTCCTGGTGGAAAAAACATACAGGAATTACAAAAAGAATCAAATACTACGATATTTATAGGTGAAGAAAGTGAAACGCAAGGAGTTGTTGAAATATTAGGAGTAGATCAAGAAAAAATAGATATTGTCATTGAAAAAATTAAAGCAATTACATTTAGTCCAGAAGTAGGAGAAAGATATAATGTAGTTGTGAAAAAAATCTTAGACTTTGGACTTGTAGTAGAATTTGTACCAGGAAAAGAAACGCTTTTACACATCTCAGAAATAGAATGGGCACATATAAAGACCTTAGAAGGTAAATTTTCTATAGGGGATGAATTGGAAGTTAAATATATGGGCATTGACCCAAAAACAAGAAAACCTAAAGTATCTCGTAAAGTATTATTGCCTAAACCTGAAGATAAATAATCTTTGGATACTTATTTTACAATACTTTAAATTAACTTTATATGGGAATTTATGAATTAAAACTCCCACAAATGGGAGAAAGCATAGAAGAAGCTTCTCTGATAAAATGGTTTAAAAATGTAGGTGATAAAGTTGAGGTAGATGATGCCATTGTTGAAATTGCTACTGACAAAGTTGATTCCGATGTCCCTTCAGACGTTTCGGGAACTCTAGTAGAACAAAAAGTAAATGAAGGAGATACGGTGAAAATAGGTCAAGTTATTGGGCTTATTGAAACATCTAGTTCTAACAACACGAAATCAGCAGAAAAAAGCACTTTATCACAAAGTAAAACTGATAATTTAAAACAGCCTTCTTTTCCCAAATCATTTTTAGAGAGCGAAAAAAAACAGCCTTCTTCTTCTCAAAAACAAGATAATAATTACTCTACTCCAAATGTATCTCAATTGTTTTATTCTCCATTGATAAAAACAATTGCTGAAAAAGAAAAGTTGTCTAATGAAGACCTTCTTTCAATCAAGGGAACTGGACTAAATGGACGTATCGTTAAAAGTGATATTTTTAAATTTATACAGAAAAGACAAGAAAAGTCCATTGATACTCCTATAAAAACGTCTAAAGGAGATAAGATTATTGAGCTTGATCGTATGGAAAAAATTTTAGCAGACCATATGATTAAAAGTAAAAAAACTTCTGCTCATGTACAATCGTTTCTAGAAACAGATGTCACTAAATTATGGGATTGGAGAGCTAAAAACAAAACTATTTTTAAGGACGAAACTTTAAAGTTAACATTTACTCCATTATTTATTGCGGCAGTAGCAAAAGCGCTCGTAGCATTTCCGAAACTGAATAGCTCCTTAGAAGCGGGTAAAATTATTCAAAAAGAAAATATAAATATAGGAATGGCGACATCCCTACCTAATAATAAACTTATTGTACCTGTCATAAAAAACGCAGATAAACTCAGTTTGTCAGAGTTAGCATTTGCGGTAAATGACTTAGCGCAAAAAGCACGAAATAATAAATTAGCTCCTAGCGATATAGAAAATGGCACGTATACTTTGACCAATATTGGAGCCTCAGGGGCTATTGCGGGAACTCCTATCATAAATCAACCGCAAGTAGGTATTTTGGCTATAGGAAATATTAGAAAATTACCTTCAGTAGTAGAAACAGAAGAAGGAGATAAAATTTTAATTAGGAAAAAAATGATTCTTACCCATAGTTATGACCATAGAATTATCAATGGAGTTTTGGGAGGACTCTTTGCAAAAAAAATATCTGATTATCTCGAGAATGTAGAAGAACTTCTTGAGGGAATATTATAATTTAAAAACATGTCTCTAAAATTAACTCGTCCTATTTGTTTTTTTGATTTAGAAACTACAGGTACAGATATTGCGAAAGATAGAATTGTAGAAATTGCTATCCTTAAAGTCTTTCCTGATGAAAAAAAGGAATTAAAATCGTGGTTGGTAAATCCCGAAATGCCTATTCCAAAATTAGTGAGTGACATTCACGGGATTACGGATGAACGCGTCAAAGACAAACCTACATTTAAAAACATTGCTAAAGACATTCAGAATTTTATAAATAAGGCCGACTTAGCAGGGTATAATAGCAATAGATTTGATATTCCCTTACTAGCAGAAGAAATGTTGCGTGCAGGTATAAATTTCACTAAAAAATCATTTAAAGCAGTTGATGTGCAAACAGTTTTTCATAAAATGGAAAAAAGGACATTATCTGCGGCGTTTAAATTTTATTGTGATAAAGAATTAGAAAATGCGCATTCTGCAGAAGCGGATACTCAAGCTACCTATGAGGTTTTAATTTCTCAACTAAAAAAATATCCAGAGTTAGAAAATAATATTGATTTCTTAGAAGAGTTTACCCAACAGAAAAGAACAGTAGATTTTGCAGGATTTATTATTTATAACGAAAAAAATGAAGCGTGTGTGAGTTTTGGAAAACATAAAGGTAAATCTGTGTCTTCTCTTTGGAAAGAAAATCCAGCGTATTTAAAATGGATGCTAAATGCCGATTTTCCAATGTATACAAAGAAAGTTATCAATGAGATTCAACTGGAAAGTTTAAACACAAAACAATAAAATGAAAATTATATGTATTGGGAGGAATTACGCTGCTCATATTGAAGAATTGAGTAATGAAAAACCTAAAGACCCAGTAATTTTTCTAAAGCCAGATAGTGCTGTTTTACAAAAAAATACTCCTTTTTACATTCCTGAATTTTCAAACAATATCCATTATGAAGTTGAAATACTCGTAAAAATAGATAAAATAGGAAAATATATAGAGCCTGCTTTTGCACATAAATATTATAATCAAATTAGTTTGGGTATTGATTTTACGGCAAGAGATTTACAAACAGAGCTAAAAACAAAAGGATTACCATGGGAAAAAGCTAAGGGTTTTGATAATTCTGCATTGATAGGGGAGTGGGTAGATAAAAGCTCTTTTAAAGATATAAATGAGATATCTTTTTCTCTAAAAAAAAATAATTCTTTGGTTCAACAAGGGAACACCAATCTGATGCTTTGGAAAATTGATGAGATTGTTTCTTATGTCTCTCAGTTTTTTACTTTGAAAATAGGAGATGTTATTTTCACAGGTACTCCAAGTGGTGTAGGAAAAATAGATGAAGGAGATTTGTTAGAAGGATTTATAGAAAACAAAAAATATTTTTCACTACCTATAAAATGAAAGCGGAAATAATCAATATTGGAGATGAAATTCTTATAGGGCAAATAGTAAACACTAATGCTACTTTTATTGCTAAAGAACTTAGTAAGATAGGAGTAGAAACAACTCAAATAAGTAGTATAGCAGACTCACATAATGACATTATTTCAACGTTAAAAAGTGCACAAAAGAGAGTTGATATCATTATAATTACTGGCGGATTAGGTCCTACAAAAGACGATATTACAAAAGATGCACTTTGTGATTTTTTTAACGATACTCTTATAAAAAGAGAAGAGATAGTAAAACATATAGAAAGTCTTTTTAAGAATTCAATTAAAAAAACCGTAAACGCGAAAACTCTAAATCAAGCTATATTACCCTCAAAGGCTATTGTTTTAAAAAATGAATTAGGAACCTCTCCTGGCATGCTCTTTGAAGAAAATAATAAAATATTTGTCTCTCTCCCTGGAGTCCCTTTTGAAATGGAAGCACTAATAAAAGAACAAGTAATTCCAAAAATTAAAACCGCTTTCAATCTTCCTTATATTATTCATAAAACATTTTTAGTGTATGGAATAATTGAAAGTGAATTAGCATTAAAGCTAGAAGAATGGGAAAATAATTTGTCTAAAAACCTAAAACTAGCCTATTTGCCTAGTTTAGGAAGGGTGCGATTGCGATTATCTGGAAAAGATAAAAATGATAGTTTATTAAAAAAAAATATTGATAAAGCGACTAAAGGATTGTATAATATTATTGGGGATAGTATCTTTGGCGAAAATTTTGATAATTTAGAATTAATGCTTCAAGAAATATTTATAGAGAATAAAAAAACTTTATCGCTTGCTGAAAGCTGTACTGGAGGGGCTATTTCAAGTACTCTTACAAAGATTCCAGGAAGTTCTCAGTATTTTAAAGGAAGTATTGTAGCGTATCACACACAAAGTAAAACATCTCTATTAGATGTGCCAAATGAAGTAATTGAAGAACACTCCGTAGTTAGTGAAGAAGTAGTTAAGTATATGGCTGAAGGAGTAAGAAAGAAATATAATACAGATATTGGCTTAGCCACTTCTGGGAATGCAGGACCAAATAAAGGAGATTCTGAAGCCCAAGTTGGAACCGTTTGTATTGCGGTATCAGATAAAAACAAAACTCAAACTTTTTCTTTTAACTTTGGAAATTACCGAGAAAGAGTTATTAGAAAAACAGTTAGCAAATCATTAGAACTATTATATAAATTTATTTAAAACAACAAACTATTATGAAAAATTTGAAATACTTATTAATTGCTGGAATTATAATATTTACAGCATGTTCACCTAAGGCTCCAATAGAATCAGCTAAATTTGAAAAAAATGATTTTTTACTTGAATTTACCTATGGGAGACCTTATACAAAAGGCAAAGTTGTATTTGGAAATGAAGCAGAAGGCGCTCTAGTCCCCTATGGAAAATACTGGGTAATGGGAGCGAAAAAACCAACAATATTCACTACCTCAAAGAATATTAATTTTGCAGGTAATCCCCTTCCAGCTGGAACTTATAGCATACACGCTGTCGTACAAGAAAATCATTGGTTGATTACATTAAACAAAGTAATTGATGGAAAAGCCTCTGAAAGACCAAATAAAGAAAGTGATGTATTTACTGCAAAAGTCTCTTCAATGTCTAAATTAAGCGAATCCATAGAACAATTTACTATTGATTTTGAAAACGACAATACGGGCTTATACATTAGATTTAGATGGGATACAACTGTAGTTTATGTTCTCATTACATAAATGAGTGAGAAAAAATTTGATAGCCTCGCTAGTTTATCGGAATTAATCAAAGATAAATCGCAAATCGCTGAAACAGAATCTCCTTCTTTTCAAAAACAAAACTTAGAAATATATTTAACTAAGAAAAATAGAGGAGGGAAAACAGCAACAATTATTAGAGGATTTATACTTGGATATAAGGATTTGAACAACCTGTTTAAAGAGGTTAAAAAACAATGCAGTACAGGAGGCTCAATCAAAAATGGGGAAATGCTAATTCAAGGAGATTTTATTGAGAAAATATGTGTTTATTTTGAAAATAAAGGACATAATATTAAGCGAGTAAATTCTTAAAAATCACCATTTAATAGGATCTTTCTCAATTTTCTCTAAATAGGCATTACATTGACTAAAATGCTTATTGCCAAACCAATAACCTCTATTCGCACTCAAAGGTGAGGGGTGTCCGCTTTCTAAAATTTTATGTTTAGAAATATCAATAAGTTTTTTCTTCTGTTTGGCATAGTTCCCCCACAATAAAAAAACAATATCTTTTTTTTGTGCGGAGATTATTTGAATTACTTTATCAGTAAATATCTCCCATCCTTTTCCTTGGTGACTTCCTGCTTTATGCGCTTCAACAGTGAGAGTTGCATTTAAAAGCAAGACCCCTTGCGATGCCCAGTGTAGTAAATTTCCACTTTTAGGGTAATGAATTCCTAAATCTTTTTCTAATTCTAAAAATATATTTTTTAATGAAGGAGGTGGCGGAATCCCTTCAGGAACAGAAAAGCACAAGCCATGTGCTTGACCTACATCATGGTAGGGGTCTTGCCCTAATAATACTACTTTTAAATCCTTAAAATGACATTGATTAAAAGCTTCAAAAATATGTTTCCCCAAAGGGAAGCACTGTTTAGTTTTATACTCTTGCTTTACAAAATCTACTAGGGTTCTAAATTCCTGAGTATTAAATACAGGAGTTAGCACTTCTTTCCAACCACCCTCAATCTGAATTTCCATGAAATTTATTTTTTATAAGAAGAAACAAAGTCCCATATAATTTGATTCGTATCAATATCTCTATTAAACGCTCCCAAATCAAATTTAGTAAATGAATTGGCATTAAATTTTGAATTCGGCCAATGATGCCCACCATTTTTTATTTTATAATAAGTAACATCTTTATTTATTTTTGATAGGTACTGGTATTTTATAACTGATGAATAATCTTTTTTATTAGTATTAGGTATTTCTGTAACAATAGGTATTGTATCACATTTATTTCTTTTCACCCATTTATCAATTGTTTGACGAGCTGAAAATATTCCTCTTTCAGGAACACCATTATAGATAAAATCTGAGGTACCTTGAATAAACAAAAGAGGAATAGGAGTATCAATTACATTTACTTCACATAAACTTTCATCTATACTACTACTGGCAATCATTGCCATAGATGCTATCTTTTCAGGCATTTCATTAGCAAGAATTGTTAAAAAAAAACCGCCTCCAGACATGCCAGAAAAATAAATTCTTGATTTGTCTATATTGTATTTTTCATTGAGATAAGCCAAAAGGCTTTTGACAAATGCTATATCATCATCTACTTTTTCGCAGTTATCAAATGCCCACCTATTATCAATAGCATCAGGATATACCACGATAAAATTATTTTTATCAGCAGTTTTATTCATCCCAGTATATAATTTCATTTGCCACCCTTGAGATGGATTTCCATGAAATAGGAAAAGAACGGGATAAGAAGTTTTTTTGTTTGGATACCCTTTTGGGGTATGGATAGTAAATGTTCTATTCTTATTTGCTACTTTAATT
>JAMJVX010000009.1 GCA_023558315.1 Flavobacteriaceae bacterium | reverse complement strand
AGAGTAAACTTAAATAACAACAAAACTATAAAACAATCTATCAATAATGTTTTACATTTTGCTAAAGATAAACCTCAAAAACAGATAATTGAAAATATGATATTAAGAACGATGAGTAAAGCAAAGTACAGTATGGAGAATATAGGTCACTATGGATTAGGTTTTACCCATTATTTACATTTTACTTCACCCATTAGAAGGTATTCCGATATTATTGCTCACAGATTACTTCAGCAATATTTATTAGATAAAAAAGTTGATAACTCATTAAAGTCTCTTTTTGAAGAACAATGCGAACATTTATCTATTATGGAGGAAAATGCAGTTAAGTTAGAAAGAAATTCTATAAAGGAATTTATGGTTAAATACTTAAAAGGTAAAGAAAATAACATTTTTAAAGGAATCGTATCAGGAGTTATTGAAAGAGGCTTTTTCGTTGAACTATTTGATAATAAATGTGAAGGATTTATTAGTTTAAAAGATTTAAAGAACGACTATTTTGTTTTAAATAAACATAAGTATATGTTCATTGGGAAAAGAAGTAAGAAAAAAATTGCATTAGGTGATATAGTAAATGTTAAGATAAAGAAAGTTAACGTTGAAAAGAAATTCATTGATTTTGTTTTAATATAATATTTAAAATTTGTTAAAATTATTAAATAATTCAGTTTACTTTTGTAATAAAATTAAAATGAACAAACACCTAATTTATACTTTACTATTTCTAACTATTAGTTCCTTAACTTTTGCACAATCAAAGAAAGGAAAAACATTTAAGATTAAAGAAACATTTAATAGTTTAGAGGTAATAGGTCAAATAGAAACTATTCTAATACCTACGACAGAAAAACCTAAGATGATTATATATACTTCTGATTTAAATCTATTAGAGAGAGAGTATGATAATAATAAACTTAAATTAAAAGTTGAAAGTTCTTTTTTCTCAACAGAGAAAGAAGTAGAGAAACCGAAAGTAGAAATATATTACAATAGACCCATTCAATCCATAAAATTAGTAGAAGCAACGCTTTCTAATCAAGATACTTTACAGCAGATAAGTATAGATTTAGTATTAGAAAAGAATGCAAAAGCGGATTTGAACGTGCTTTTAAAGAAATTTAATGTTAAAGCTTCAAAAGGTTCTACAAGTTTTATTAAAGGCGAAGTATTAGTTAATGAAGTAAATTTATCTTCTGGATCTGTTTTAGAAGCTGAAAAATTAATAGCAGATTTAGTAGATGTAAAAGTAAAAGGTAGTGGTACTATAGCATATGTATATGCTACAACACTTTTAGAAGCATTTTCTACAACTCAAGGATTAATAAGAGTAAATGGAAGCCCTATAAAAGTTGTAAAGGAAGAATCACTAGGAGGGAGTATAATAAGTATGGATAAATCTTCTGACAATTAACATAGAAAGAGGCACCGAACGGATTCGAACCGTTGTACAAGCTTTTGCAGAGCTCTGCCTAGCCACTCGGCCACGGTGCCAAATAATTGTGCAAATATATTATAAATGAGTAATAAATCTAAGAATTTCATAGAAAGTATTATTGATGAAGATTTAAAAAATGGATTTCCTAAAGAAAATCTTAAATTTAGGTTTCCCCCAGAACCTAATGGTTATCTACATATTGGACATGTAAAAGCAATAGTATTAAATTTTGAATTAGCCAAGAAGTACAATGCACCTATAAATCTACGATTCGACGATACTAATCCTACAACAGA
>JAMJVX010000008.1 GCA_023558315.1 Flavobacteriaceae bacterium | reverse complement strand
TTTGCCCACTGGAGTTTTAAAGGTGTGTTGCGTACCGTAAGCCGTACCTGCTTCGTTAGTCACATACGGACGGATGTAGTAAGTAGTAAAGGCACTTAGTCCAGTCAAAGTACTGGTAAACGCAGCGGCACTGGCTAATGTTCCCAATTGAGATGCAGAGACATTGTCTGCGCCTAAGACTAAGGCGTCGTTTTGTACGGAAATGCTATAGACGTGTCCGTGTTGGGTAATGCTCCCAGAGCCAACGCTAGCAACGGAGGAGGTCGCTTTTACCACAAGGGCTGACCCACTTTCGCTAGTGGCGATACTCACTTGGTCTGTTCCAGTGACGGCTATAAATCCAGCCAATGCTTTTAAGGTAAAAGCCACTTTGTATATTTTCATATCTCCATTTTCGGCAGTCACGACGATGTCGTCCCCCCCCTGATTGTAGGACACCACCAACCCCTCTATCGTCAGAGGCATTTGGAGAAACTTCTAGGGTTTTTATAGTCACTTGCGTGGTGTTGTAGGGAAAGCTCTCGGCAAAAGTGACGTTGGTCCCTGCAATGGTTGCGGTATAGTCTTTGTCGGCAGTAACGACTAATTTGGTCAAGGCGTTTTCGCCAGACTTTGGTTTTTCACATTGATAGATAGTCAAGGCTGTAGCCAAAACAATTAAAGTTGAAAAAAATAGGAATTTTACATGCGTTTTCATAATTAAATTAAAAATAAGAGTAAGAATTAAACAAGTTGAAAATATAAAAAATTTTTAAAAAGGCACTCCGTTATTGTCAAAGTTATCGTCAAAGGCTTCGTTTGGAGAGGAGTTATATTTCGCATCTAATTTTACATTGTTCATTTTAGAATTGTAGATACCCGAATCAAAACTTTCTTTGTTTTCAAATTTTCCTAAATTTTGGAGAAAACGAAGCCTAATATTTCCTAAACCTCCATTTCTATGTTTTGAAATAATGAATTCGGCTTCACCTTTTGTAGGGCTCGCATCTTCATCATCCCATTGTTCCATCTTATAATATTCGGGTCTAAAAATAAAAGAAACGATGTCTGCATCTTGTTCAATGGCTCCAGATTCTCTAAGGTCAGATAGTAAAGGACGTTTTGTTCCTCCTCTTACTTCTACGGCTCTTGATAGCTGCGCTAAGGCAATAATTGGAATGTCTAATTCTTTTGCTAAAGACTTTAAGTTTCTAGAAATAGTTGCAATTTCTTGCTCTCTATTCCCATTTTTTATGCTGACAGTCATTAATTGCAGATAATCAATAATTATTATTTTAATTCCGTGTTGAGAAACTAATCTACGTGCTTTTGCTCTTAAATCAAAGATAGAAAGTGAGGGGGTGTCATCTATAAATAGTGGCGCTGACTCTAAACTCGTAACTCCGTCATTTAAATGTGCCCACTCGTGTTTTTCTAACTTACCTGTTCTTAGTTTTTCAGAATGTATTTTGGTCTCTGAAGAGATTAATCGCATCATCAGTTGTATTGCGGGCATTTCTAATGAAAAAAAGGCAACAGGCGTTTTGTTATCTACGGCAATATTTTTCGCCATGGAAAGGACAAAAGCTGTTTTCCCCATCCCAGGACGAGCCGCAATCACGATAAGATCGCTATTTTGCCATCCCGTAGTGATTTTATCGATCATTTCAAAACCACTTGGCACACCGCTCAATCCTTCTTTAGTTGCCGTTTCTTCTATTTTCTTTTTGGCTTCTATGACTAATCCCTTCGCTTCTTTTGCCGCTTCTTTTGTATTTTTTTGGGTAATGTCATATAGTTTAGATTCCACTTCATCCAATATATTAAATACATCTTTTGAATCATCATAAGCTAGTTGATTGATTTCTCCAGATATTGTGATTAAGCGTCTTTGAATATGTTTTTGTAATATGATAAAAGCATGGGGAGTAATATGTGCGGAAGAAACTACTTTTTGTGTGAGCTCTATAAGATAGTGGTCTCCACCAATTATATCTAATTTTGACATTTTTTTTAATTGATTAGAAACGGTATGTAAATCAATGGCTTGTCCCTCTTCAAAAAGTGTTCTAATTGCTTTAAAAATATTTTGATGTGCAGGTAAATAAAAGGCTTCTGGGTGAAGAATGTCAATAACTTCATCCACTCCTTTTTTGTCAATAAGCATGGCACCTAAAACGTCAATTTCTAGGTCTATAACCTGAGGCGGTACTTTTCCCTTATTTAAAGAAATAATATTAGAATTATCAGCGTTTTGACGAATAAAATTTGGGTTTGTTTCGTTCATAGTCGGCAAAAATAAATTAGAATATTATAAAGTACTAAATATAATATTAACGTATTATGTGAATAAAGTTTGCTAAATTGTTAATAGAAACATTTATTTATCAAAACCAATTGATATAAAGCGTTTTCTGCGTTCTTCAATGAGCGTACTGATAGGAATATTTTTGAGTGTTTTATACACAGAAGTGATATCATTTTTGATGATTTTATACATCTCTTCTCTGTCATAATGAGCGCCTCCAAAAGGTTCTTTGATAATATTATCTATTATTCCCATTTTGTTTATATCTTTTGCAGTAGGTTTTAAAGATTCCGCAGCTTGTTCTTTGTAATTCCATTCTCCCCATAAAATTGAGGAGCATGATTCTGGTGAAATTACAGAGTACCAAGTGTTTTCTAACATAAAAGTTCTATCTCCAATTCCTATTCCTAATGCCCCACCTGAAGCTCCTTCTCCAATTATATAGACAATTATAGGTGTTTTGATGGAAAACATTTCAAATATATTTCGTGCAATAGATTCCCCTTGCCCTTTTTCTTCCGCTTCTAGTCCAGGATACGCTCCCGGGGTATCAATAAAAGTGATGATTGGAATGTTAAATTTTTCTGCGGATTTCATCAATCTTAATGCTTTACGATATCCTTCTGGACTAGCCATTCCAAAGTTTCTATACTGTCTCATTTTGGTGTTATACCCTTTTTGAGTTCCAATAATCATATAGGATTGTCCATCAATTTTTCCAAGTCCACCAACCATTGCCTTATTATCACCAGACCCTCTGTCTCCATGTAGTTCTAAAAAAGTATCGCCACATAAAGCGTTTATATAATCAAGTGTATAGGGGCGAGAGGGGTGACGAGAAAGCTGTATTTTTTGCCAAATATTCAGATTAGCATAAATTTTTTCTTTTTCAGTTTTTAACTTCTCTTCTATTTGATTTAAACTAGTGGATACATCAATATTGTTGTCTTCACCTAGTTTTTTGCATTTATCTAATTCTTCAATAATGGTTTTTATCGGTAATTCAAAATCTAAATATTCCATAGAATTTAATTTTTCAAGAAAGGCACAAAAGTATATATTTTTATTTAATAAACTTATTTTTTAGCATAATATAATAACCCTATTGCAATTAGGACAAAAATAAAAATAGGTCCCCATGCTCCTATTAGGGGTGAGAAATTTGACTTCAAAACCATTACGCCAAATATTTTATCAAAAAAAATAAATAAGAAGCCCGCAATTATTCCAAAAGTTAGATTTATCCCCATTCCTCCTCTTCGTTTAAAAGCTGCTACAGCTACAGAAATAATTGTTAGAACAAAGACAGATAAAGGCAAACTATATCTTTTATGTCTAACAAGTAAGTAGTTGTTTATAAAATTTGAGCCATTTCTTTTTTCTGTTTTTATAAAATCGTTGAGTTCTTTAAACTTTAGTGTTTCTGCTTTATATTTTACAGGTAAAAACTCATTAATGTCAAAGCTAAATAAGGTGTCTAATCTATTTGCAGTTTGATATATTTCATTTTCTTTATCAAAAATTCTTTTTCTATATCCTGTCAATCTAAAAATACTATCTTTTTCAATCCATTGCATGTTATTAGCCATTATTTTAAATTTCAAATCGATACCCTCAAAATGCTCAAGGGTAAAGTCTTTTCCAACTTTATTGTTTGGGTCGTAATAACTGACATACACATATTCATTTTCATTAATTCGTTTATGGAATTCATATCCTTTCAAAATTCGTTTACTCATAGATAAATAGGTGGATTCAAAATCTTGGTACCCTTCGTTAGATTTTGGGATAATAAACATCCCTGCTAAAAAAGAACCTAGGCAAATCACTAAGGCTCCTATTAAATAAGGGCGAAGAAATCGATTGAAGGAAATCCCAGAACTTAGCATCGCAATTACTTCTGTATTATTAGCAAGTTTGGATGTAAACCATATGGTTGATAGAAATAAAAAAATAGGAAATAATAAATATCCAAAATACCACATAAAGTCTATATAGTAATTTACGATTAGTGAAGTTGGAACTTCATTTTCTTTCATTCTATCAATTTTTTCAGCTAAATCAATCATTATCCCAATAGGAATAAAGAGAAAAATTATCATAAAAAAGCTTATAAAATATCTTTTTAAAATATACCAGTCTAATATTTTCATTATAATCGTTTATTCATTTTACGCACCATCATTTCTTTCCAAGTATAGAAATCTCCTTTTTCTAGATGCATTCTCGCTTTTTTCATCAAAGTTAGGTAAAAATTAACATTATATAAACTTAATATTTGTTTTCCTAACATTTCATTTACTGTAAAAAGATGTCTTACATATGCTTTAGAATATTCTTCCTTCGGAAATACATCATTAGTTTCATCTAATGGGGAAAAATCATCTGCCCATTTTTTGTTTTTTATATTTATTGTTCCATTTTCAGTGAATAGCATTCCATTCCTTCCATTTCGAGTAGGCATAACACAATCGAACATATCTACACCTAAAGCAATATTTTCTAGTAAATTTTGTGGAGTACCTACCCCCATTAAATACCTTGGTTTATCTACAGGGAGAATATTACAAACTTCTTCTGTCATTGCATACATTTCATCAGCAGGTTCGCCAACAGACAGTCCCCCAATTGCATTTCCTTCCGCGTTTTGAGAAGCTATAAATTCAGCAGATTTCTTTCGTAAATCTTTGTAAACACTACCTTGTACAATAGGGAAAAGAGTTTGGGAATATCCATAAAGAGGTTCTGAATTTTTAAATTTAGTAAAACAACGTGTTAACCAGCGGTGAGTGAGTTCCATTGAATTTTTTGCATAGGAATAATCGCAAGGATAGGGAGGGCATTCATCAAAAGCCATTATAATATCAGCACCTATTTTTTGTTGTATTTCAATTACATTCTCAGGAGTAAAATTATGATATGAACCATCAATATGAGATTGGAAAATTACTCCTTCTTCATTTATTTTCCTCCTTCCAGAAAGGGAATATACTTGATAACCTCCAGAATCTGTCAAAATAGGCCTTTCCCAATTCATAAAAGAATGAATTCCTTTTGCTTTTTCTAATACGTCAGTAGTGGGTCGTAAATATAAATGATAGGTATTTGCCAATATAATATCAGCATCAATACTGTTTTTAAGTTCATGTTGATGAATCCCTTTAACAGTAGCAAGAGTTCCTACAGGCATAAAAATGGGAGTTTTAATTTCTCCATGTGCAGTATTTATAATTCCTGTTCTTGCTTTGCTATTGGTATCTTTATGGAGAATATTAAATGTCAACAATGTAGGGAATTTATATTAATTAGTATTAGAGATAAGAACACCTTTTAACTCTGCTTCTTTAACTGCTTGCCCATAATTTTTCCAAAAATGATAGCCATCATTTCTTACTAGTAGATAATCGCATTTTTCAAGCATTTGTTTAAATTCATTAGGAGTTGTAATGGCTACTCTCCATGGGTCGTGATACTTTCTCCTGTGTTCTGTATCTTGAATAGTTACAAAATAAGGAGCAGCTATAATTCTTAATGGAAAACCATTATAAAGATATTCCTTTTTAATATATCCATTTCCAGCACCTACATAAATAAATACAACAGCTTTTTTATCTATTTTTTTAATCTCATCCATCATTTTTGAAATAGCTATACTTGAATCTTCAATACATTCTTGATAAATTATATCTATATTTGAATCTATAGGATAATTATTTGTTGAACAATCAATATAACTTGAGCTATAATTGCCAGTAATGGTTGAGTTAGGAAGTGTATTTTCAAATGTTTTTTTTGCTAAAAATTCTTTTTTAATCCTAAAAAATGGGAATAAAATAAGGATTAGAATTAAAATCAATTTTTTTTTACTTACTATAGATAGTAAATAAAGAATTATTAAAATCCCTCCAATAATTATTGTCCCAAGATAACGATCAAAGGATACAAGTTTTAAAATTTCTAGAGTTACAAAACTCGTATTAAGATATAAGAACAATTGAATAAAAATATAACTTATCAATATTAAAGAAAGTCCTATACAGAAATATATAAATTGTTTGTTTTTATGAATAGATATAGTTTTGTATATGTAAGAATATTTTTGAAAATTCAGTAAAAAGAGATAACTAATAATCATTAAAATAAAATATATAGGACCAATAATAATGTAATTTGTTTTAGTCTTTAAAAAATGGTAAAAGGCAGACTCTTTCCCACTTATTTTTTTTATGATTCCTGCAACTCTATCAGAATATGGACTAGGATTAACAAGTTTTTTAATAATGTATTTTTCATTATTATTACTTTTAGAATAAAAATTCCCAAAAAATACGATTGATTTAAAATAACTTTTTAAAGCATAGTCTTTATGTTTTTGGGCATATTCTATTTTTTTTCCTAATTCAAAAGAATTTACGTCTACTCCCTTATGCTGTAGATATAGAAACCAAGATAATTTTGATATAATTACAACTCCAATTAAAATGCCTAATTTTTTCAGTCTGGGTTTAAACAATTCTTTTTTATAAAACAATTCATTGATAGCAATTATAAAAAGTGTAAAACAACAATAAAGAAGTCCTATTTCTTTAATTTGGGGTAAGCAAAACATGATTGCTCCAACTACCCAGAGATTTTTTTTCCTATTTGAAAGGTATAGAATAATTGACAATCCCCAGAACAAAGCCAAGGTAGCATCATTATATATATGGCTAATAGATAAAAACTCAACAATTCCGAATAGTATATAAAAAGCGATAAAAATTAATATAGAGATTATGATTTTTTGTTTTTTATGAAAAATAAAGAAACAAAGCGCTGAGATAAAGAAAAGCGTATGCGAAAAAATAACAATACCCTCTTTAAAAACTCCTTTGTTTAAGAATAAAACAATATAATAATGCAAGAGGGATGAGATTCTAGGATAATCTGCTTTGTTTATCATTGTATACTCATCAATAAGGCTGTGATATGTGGTAATTATTTTAGTAAAAACGCCCCAATGAGCCTTGGAGTCAAATCCGGTAATTTGAAAATCTTTGTAGAGAAATAGATTTATAAAAAATAGGAATACGAAAAAATAAAGTGGATAAAAAGAGGAATTAAAAAAATAGTTTATTGTAATCTTTTTCTCTTTGAATTTGATGTATACATAGTAGAAAAAACTCCCAAATCCAATTATATATACCCCCCAAGCACCAACTAGTAGTAATTCAAAGATTCCGAAAATATAAAGGGTAGAAATAATCGAAACAATTGCAATAAAAGGAGTTAACGCAAATGAAAGATTTGTTTTTTTATGTAAGAGAAAATTTAAACCTAAAAAGCTAATTAAGAATATAAAAGATGTAAATATTAACATATATTTTTAAGAAATTTATATAGATTTGCAAAAATAACACTATTTTTTTAGTATTAAAAAATAGCGTAGTATTAATTCTATAATTTAATGAGTCAATATCAAGTATCAGCGTTAAAATATCGCCCACAAACCTTTGAAGACGTCGTAGGTCAAAGAGCGATTACTCAGACTCTTGAAAATGCCATTCAGCAAAATAAAATTCCACAAGCAATTCTTTTTTGTGGTCCTCGGGGAGTAGGAAAGACTACTTGTGCTAGGATTTTAGCGAAAGAAATTAATAAATCTGTATCTAAAGAATCTAAAGAAGACTTTTCATTCAATATATTTGAATTAGATGCGGCTTCAAATAATTCAGTGGATGATATTCGTAAATTGAATGAACAGGTTCGAATTCCTCCACAAGTAGGAAAATATAAAGCTTATATAATAGACGAGGTTCATATGCTGTCTACAGCAGCTTTTAATGCTTTTTTAAAAACGCTAGAAGAACCCCCCAAACATGTAATATTTATTTTAGCAACAACTGAAAAACATAAAATTATCCCTACAATTTTATCAAGATGTCAAATATTTGATTTTAAGAGAATTACGATAAAAGATGCTAGAGATTATTTAGCTAAAATTGCTAAAAAAGAGGATGTCAAAGCAGAAGAAGAGGCGCTACAACTTATTGCTCAAAAGGCAGACGGTGCAATGCGTGATGCGCTTTCTATTTATGACAGGATGAGTAGTTTTACAAATAAAAAACTAACAACGGCAGAAGTATCTAAAAATTTAAACATTTTAGATTCCACAACCTATCTAAAAATCACAGAACTATTATTAAACGATAATATTCCAGAAGTACTTTTAACATTTAATGAAATTATTGAAAAAGGATTTGATGCATATCATTTTATTTCAGGATTAGCCATTCATTATAGAGATTTAATACTTTGTAAGAATAAAAGCACAAATCCGTTGCTTGAAATTAATGAAAGTATAAAAAATAAATATATAAGCCAATCTGAAAGAGAGACTATAGATTATTTCTTAAAAGGGTTAGATATTATAAACAAATATGAACTCAGTTATAAAAATAGTATTAATGGGCATCTCCAAATAGAATTATGTTTAATGCAATTAGCTTCACTTCATTTTAATGAAGAAAAAAAAAAATAGTAATTGCACCTCCTCGTAAAAATTCGGAACTAAAGAATAACCTCACTTCAAATAAAATTCCTGCTTTAAATAATGAAAAAGTAGCACAAATAAGAGAACCGTTGCTGCATTCTGAAACTAGTAAAGTAGTTTCAAAAACAAATATTTCAACTAAAACAACTTCTAAGTATTCTATAAAAGCATTAGAAAAACAGCAACAATCAATTAATTCTAGAATAGTAGAAAAAGACATAGCCACACCCTTTTCAATTGAAAATCTTATAATTAAATGGGATGAATATATTGGATTAAAAGAAAAGAATGGGGAAATAAATTTAGCAGCTATATTAAAAAGCAATACCCCTAAATTGAGTGAGGATTATCTAATAAGCTTTACAGTACCTAATGAAATAAATAAAGAAGAATTACAAATAGATTTACCTAACTTATTATCTTTTCTTAAAGAAAAACTAAATAATTATAAGATTAAAATAGAGATTTTTAGGGGGACACAAATAGAAAATAAAAAAAAGTATATTTTTACAGATGATGATAAATTAAAAGAGTTTATAAAAACAAATCCTAAACTATCATCTCTTACTAAGGAATTTGAACTAGAATTTGAATCTTGATAATATCACATATAGACCTATTTCTCATAATGAAACATATTCATTAAGACATAAAATATTAAGACAGGGTCAATCTTTTGAATCTTGTAAAATGGAAGGAGACACATTAGATACGTCTATTCATTTAGGGTTATACCATGGAGAGATAATCATTGGCATTGTTTCAAGTATGAGTGAACGCTTCCATAATTTAGCTTCCTCAAGTAGGATAAGAGGAATGGCTATTTTAGCACAATATAGAGATAGTGGTTTAGGAAGTTATTTATTAGAAAAAATAGAGGGTAAATTGAAATTAAATAATATTAAATGGTCATGGTTAAAAGCTCGAGAAAACGCATTAAGTTTTTATGTAAAAAATTCTTATGTAATAATAGGAGAGCCATTTAATTTGCCAAAAATAGGGTTACACTATAATTGTGTTAAAGCATTATAAATAATTAAAAATGATTTTTAATAAAGATAATTATGAATTTTTGATGGGAATGTCAATTCCAAAACTAATAAATACTCTTTTGCCAGAAGTGAATACAGCATTTCAAGAAATGGTTTTGAATGCGAAAAAAGAAGGTATTTTTATTAAATTAAAATCAGGATATAGAAGTTTTGATTTTCAAAAGAGGATTTGGAATAGAAAATATGATAACTATATAAAAAAGGGTTATTCTCCTAAATCAGCAATCAATAAAGTAAAAGAATATTCTGCATTACCAGGAACATCCAGACATCATTGGGGGACTGATATTGATATTATAGAGGAAAATAACTTAGAGGAATATGAATTACAGCCTATCTTTTTTGAAGAAAATCAAATATTTTTCAGATTACATCAATGGCTAAATAAGAATGCACACTTATATGGATTTAAATTAGTGTACACCAAAGATTCAAATAGGAACGGATTTAATTATGAACCATGGCATTATACATATGCTCCATTATCAGTTTCGTATTTATCTACTTTTTTAAAAATTCCAATTTATCAAATTAAAGATGTATTACAAATTCAAGGAAAAGATTTTTTTTCAGAGGCATTTCTAAATAAGTATATTCAAGAAAATGTACTTGGAATTAATGAAGAATTGAAAGTAAAGTAATTTTTCTATGTACTTTAAAAGGGTTACCCTTGTTTTGTACGTTTTTGCGATCTACTAGTTGGTATTGCGCCTTTATTACGATTATTTCTTCTATTAAAGGGTTTTTTATTAGTTTTTGACTTATTGTTCTCTTTTACGGGTTGTCTAATGAAATTATCGTTATAATATGTTCTTTCATTATTATTTCCTGTTAAGTTGTATTTTACTATAATCTCAGCTGTTCCCCCAGTTACAAGAGAAATATCAGAAAACAAATTATTTTGGTAAGAAATACCTGTAGAAAAATAATTATTAATATTTGTCAGAACGTTTAAATTTACAGCATTTCCGTCAAAATATCCAATGTCAAAATTAACTCTATTTTGTATAGAAATTCCAGCATTAACTAATACAGAAGGAGTGACACCATTTACATACCTTCCAATCATAGAAAAATTAAAACCTAAAGTTGGGGTTAAATAAATATTTGTAGCTCCTCCTCCAAAATAGAGATGCATTTTATCTGTTGCATTAGCAACAAACCCTTCATTTTCTTTAAACCTTTTTGATTCAAGAATTTTGGGTGCTGATAAAGTTATATAATAGTTATTACTGATGTTTAAAAATACTCCAGCTCCTACATTTGGAAGAAAATTACTATAATTTACTATACTTGTATCCTCTATTCCTGTTTGAACCCCTGGAGTAGTAGGATTATTAAAATTTACACTAAAATTATTTCCTCCTAATTGTAAGCCTAAAAATAATTCTACACTATTTGATAATGGGACTAAATAAGAAGCTTGCCCGAATAGTTGTGTTTGGGTTTCAATAAATGTCCTATCATTTAAAACAACAGCCCCAAGATTAAACTTATTACTTATAGCAGAGTTAAAAGAAATGGCAGAACTTTGAGGTGACTCTTCTATACCTATCCATTGATATTTGTATGACAAAATGAGTTCATCACCAAATGTTTTACCTGCAGCAGCAGGGTTAATTAGATTTAGGTGGTAGTTAAACATATTAAAATAGAAATCTTGTTGCCCATTGATTTTTGAAAGACAAAAGAAAAATAAAATAATAAGTAAATAACTATGCTTTTTCATTTTTTCTAATAGGTAATATAGACCCATCCTTGTTTATCAACTGTACCATTATTATTGATATCAATAAGATAATAATATGGAGCGGCTGGTAAAAGTTGGTTTGTATTTATATGTGAACCATCCCAATTATTTGTATAATTATTTTCTTTGAAATAAACTAATTTCCCCCACTTATCATAAACTGATATTTTACTGTTTGGGTATTCCTCTATAAATTTGATAACCCATAAATCATTCACTCCATCTCCATTAGGGGTAAAAGTAGTGGTCACTATTAAATCTATAGAATCGTCAGTAGCAATACCTAGGGTAAAATCTGTATAGCTAGAAAGGGAAATATTATTATCAGTAGTCAATACACCAGATACAAGACCGTTTTGAGCATTTCCTTGAAAATCTTCTGCTAGAATTGTAGAAGGAATTAATTCCCACAGTTGGGTAGAAGAATTGTATGCTGCTATTTTTAGATTCGTCAGATTTGATGCGTTTCCTAATAAATCAGAAAGATTGGAAAAACTATTCCATGAAAAAGAAATTTTCGCATTTCCTGTTCCACTTATTTTCCAATAATAACTATCTATTATTGAAGAAAGTTCGTCAGAAATATTTTGATTATTGGCTGGAGTATTTCGCCAATATATTACATCTAAAGATGAACTATCATCATTTTCTTTTTCAATTTTCATTTCATGTATCACATTTTTATGTCCTATAGGAAAAAGAAATTCTTTCTTTTTTGTTTTTACTTTTGCAGATGTAAAAGAACCATTGGTTGAAGTAATAGTTCCATCAAGTAAATTTAATACTGCAGAACCTCCATTATCGTCCCGTCCTCCTATAATATTATCTGCTCCCTCATTAAGGAGATTAATATTCCCATTAACGAATACATTTGTGCCGCTTTTTATAAATAAATTACTTGCTACACTTACTTGTTGTGCATTAGTTATAATACAACAACATAAGGCGATAGAAATAATAAAGAAATCTTTTTTAGAAATTAACATAAAAACTACAAAAGTAAAATAAGATAACAAAAATATAACGTTTTTATGTATTAATTATTTTACTTTTTAAATAAGTTCCTGTAATAGAATTTTCATTAGTTATAATTTCATTTGGAATCCCTTCAGCTACAATATTACCCCCGTGTTTTCCTCCCCCTGGACCTAGGTCAATTATGTAATCTGCAATTTTTATAATTTCAATATTGTGTTCAATAATTAGAATAGAGTGGTTATTTTCTATTAATATATTAAACGAAGAGATTAATTTTTTAATATCATGAAAATGTAACCCTGTAGTGGGCTCATCAAAAATGAATAATGTATTAGAATTAGTATTTCCTAAACCTATAAAATAAGCAAGTTTTATTCGTTGTGCTTCTCCCCCAGAAAACGTTGTAGAAGATTGTCCAAGTTTTACATAACCTAGCCCTACTTTTTGAAGCGGAAGTAATTTTTCTGCAATTTTATTTTGCGTGTTTTTTTTAAAGAAAAGAATAGCATCATCTACCGTTAAATTTAAAATATCATAAATAGATAAGTCATTGAATTTTATTTCTAATATTTCCTTTTTGAATTTTTTTCCATTACATACTTCACATGGCAATGTCACATCTGCCATAAATTGCATTTCTATATTTAATACGCCTTCTCCGTTACAAGTATCGCATCTCCCTCCCTCAATATTAAAAGAAAAATGTTTTGGTTTGTAGTTTCTCAATTTTGAGAGCGGTTGTTCAGCATAGAGATTTCTTATAGCGTCAAAGACTTTAATATATGTCACTGGATTAGACCTTGATGATTTCCCTATGGGGTTTTGATCTATAAATTCAATATTTTTTATCTCCGAAAAATCTCCTTTTAATTCAGAAAAATCCTCAGGTTTATATTTATAAACTCCTAGTTTTTGTAAAAGAGCAGGGTAAAGAATTTTTTTAACTAATGTAGTTTTTCCGCTTCCCGATACTCCTGTAATAACTGTAATAGTATTAAGCGGAATTTTAACATTAATATTTTTAAGATTATTTGCTTTGGCTCCAACTAGTTCAATATAATTTTTTGAAATACGTGCTTGTTTTGGAGTTTCTATTTCTAGAGTTCCACTTAAATATTTACCAGTAAGACTATCATTATTTTGAAGATCTTTTATAGTTCCATAACCTACAACCTCACCCCCTAGACTTCCTGCTTTAGGTCCCATATCAATTATTTGATCCGCCGCTTTAATAATTTCTTCCTCATGTTCAACAACAATGACTGTATTTCCAACTTCTTGTAATTTCTTTAAAACACCAAGGAGTTTTTTGGTATCTTTAGGATGTAATCCTATACTAGGTTCATCTAGAATATAGATAGCTCCTACAAGCCCACTTCCTAGAGAAGTCGCCAAATTAATTCTTTGTGACTCTCCACCAGAGAGTGTTGAAGATTTTCTACTTAATTGGAGGTAATCTAGTCCTAAATTTAATAACACATCTATTCTGTATTTTATTTCTTTTAGAAGTCTTTCAGCAATTGTATTATCATGTTTTGAAAGTGAAATTGTATTAAAAAACTCTCCAAGTTCATCTAATGGCATAGAAACTAATTCCCAAATAGTTTTACCGGCTATTTTAACATACAATGCTTCTGTTTTAAGGCCGCTCCCGCAACAATTATCGCATGTTGTTTTCCCTCTATATCTTGCTAATAAAACTCTATTTTGTATCTTATACTTTTTAGATTCTATTTTTTTAAAAAAATCATTAATTCCAGTAAAATATTTATTTCCATTCCACAAAAGGTCTTTTTCTTTTTTAGTAAGTTCAAAATAAGGTCGATGAATAGGAAAATTAAAATGAAACGCATTATCAACTAGTTTAGCAAGGTGCTTACTTCTACTTTCTCCTTTCCATGGAGCTATTGCTCCCTCATATACTGATTGAGATGAGTTTGGAATTACTAATGCAGGATCGATACCAATTATTTTTCCGTAACCTTCGCATTTTTGACATGCACCAATAGGATTGTTGGCGTTAAAAAGGTGAACATTTGGCTCTAGAAAAGTAATACCCTCCATTTCTAAGGTATTAGAAAATGAAATTTCTTTTTTGGTATTTACTTCATAAAGCGAACATTTTTTATTTCCCTCAAAAAAAGCAAGTTCTATATTAGAGGCTATTTGAGTATAGAAATCTTCCTCATGAGAGACTATAAATCTATCTAAAACAACTTGAAAATTTGAAAGTTCCTTTTTTTGAAGAGCATCATTAATATTTATAACTTCACCATTATGAAATATACGAGCAAATCCTTTTGTTTGAATGATTTTAAGTATATCAGAATTACCTTTAGAGTTAACAGGAAATAGTAATAGGATTTTTTCTCCTTTAGGATATTTTTTAATTTGATTAATAACATCAGAAACAGTATCCTTTCTAACTACTTCTCCGCTGGGACTATATACAGTTCCAATTCTTGCAAATAATAATTTCAAATAATCATAGATTTCTGTTTTAGTACCAACAGTAGACCGTGGATTATTGTTAACGGTTTTTTGTTCAATCGCAATAGCAGGGGCAATTCCTTTGATTTGATCTACTTTAGGCTTTTTCAATCGTCCTAAAAATTGTCTAGCGTAAGAAGATAAACTTTCTACATATCTTCGTTGCCCTTCGGCGTATAAAGTATCAAAAACTAAAGAAGATTTGCCAGACCCAGAAACTCCAGTAAATACAATGAACTTATTACGAGGAATTGCGACATCTACATTTTTAAGATTATGAAGTTTTGCCCCTTTTATTATGATATATTTCTTAGAATCTAATGAATGGATATTTTTCATTTAAAAAAAAACAAAGATATTATATCTTTGCAGAACATATTTGCATTCAATGAATTTATTAGAAGGGAAAAAAGTAGCAGAGACTATTAAAGAAGAATTAAAATTAAAGGTAGATAAAATTAAAAACACTTCCCATAGAACGCCACACCTAAAGGCAGTATTGGTAGGAAATAATGGAGCAAGTTTAACGTATGTAAATAATAAAATCACTGCATGTAAAAAGGTAGGTATTCGTTCTACTCTTACGCAGTTTGAATCAGATATTACGGAAAATTCATTACTAGAAGAGATAAAAAAAATCAATGAAGATAATGATATTGATGGGTATATAGTGCAACTTCCCTTACCTAAACACATAGATGAACAAAAGGTAATAAATGAAATATCTCCACAGAAAGATGTAGATGGATTTCACCCTTCAAATTTTGGAAAAATGGCTTTGGGGATGCCAACTTTTATACCTGCCACTCCATTAGGAATTATTGAATTATTAGATAGATATAAAATAGATACTAGCTCAAAACAATGTGTAGTCCTTGGACGAAGTCATATTGTAGGACGTCCAATCAGTATTTTAATGAGTCAAAAAGGAAAAAATTCCACAGTGACAGTTGCACATAGTAAAACTACTAATTTACAAGAGTTAACTAAGCAAGCAGATATTATCATATCCGCATTAGGGATACCCGAGTTTATTAAAGATGATATGGTAAAAGAAGGAGTTGTAGTTATAGATGTTGGAATTACTCGTGTGACGGATAAAACAAAACTTAAAGGGTATTCGCTAAAAGGGGATGTCGATTTTGAAGCAGTCTCTAAAAAAGCGAGTTATATTACCCCTGTTCCAGGTGGAGTAGGACCGATGACTATTGTTATGTTATTATATAATACAATTAGAGCTTGGGAGTTAAATCAAAAAAGTAATGCTTAAGTTTTTTAAATCATACAAACCTTTTTTCATTATATTACCTATTATTTCAGGAATAATCATTGCTGTTTTTTATAAAAATTTAAAGGTAGAAAAAAGATTACCTTATTATCAACCAGCAATGGTAGATACATTATTAGTAGAGCCATCTATTCGTTACGTTAAAAAATATCATCGTATCGCAGATTTTTCCTTAATAAATCAAAATGGAGATACAATTACTCAAGAATTTTATAAAAATAAAATTTATGTGGCTGATTTCTTTTTTACTACTTGCCAAGATATATGTTTAAAAATGACTTCAAATATGAGTTACATGCAAGAGAGAATTAAAAATGATTCCCAAGTGATGTTATTATCTCATACAGTTACCCCAGAAATAGATACCATTGCGCAATTAAAAAAATATGCCATTAAAAATAAAGTAATAGATAGTAAATGGAATTTAGTAACTGGGGATAAAAAACAAATTTATAACCTCGCAAGAAAATCCTATTTGGTAGCTAAAAAAAATCCCTCTCAACATTATGATATGATTCACACTGAAAATTTTGTACTTGTTGATAAAGAAAGAAGGATTAGAGGTTTTTACGATGGGACAGATAGAAATGACATCGACCAATTGCTAGACGATATTCAACTTTTAAAAAAAGAGGAATAATACTCAAATAAGTAGTTATAATTGAAGATAAACCCTAATCTAATAGTAAATCGTTAGATTCAGTTTCACATAGATTGGTAATCACTTTCTTAAAATTAACAACATCCTCCCCCATTATAATGAAAGGTAGATTCTGAAATATATATATCTTTTTGCCCTAATGATGCTATTGCCATGGCAGTTTTATCGCAAATACTCAAAGGCTGATTATTCATTAAAACATGCCCTTTTTTATCATCAAAGTACTCCTCACTTCCAAAGTAAATTGCAGACTTTCCAGTAAAAACACAAGGTCCATCCTTAGGCATGGGGTCTTTAATTGCGCATACTTCAATGCTTTCAATAAAAATGTTTTCTTCCGTTTCGTAATGATTAGTATCTAGTACCCGATAAGGGTGTTTTGCTCTGATTTCAATGGTTCCAAATCCCACATCAGTCAACATCTTAATATATTCTTTCATTGGGATTGATCCAGATAAACACAATGCTCTTAATCTCTCGTCATTCCTAAGGGTATCATTCATTTTTTGCTCACATATGGGGTCGCTCATCACCAATCTGCCATGAGGTTTTAAAACCCTATACATCTCTTCAAGCGCACGTTTTAAATCATCTTTTTTAAAAATATTGAAAAGGCAATTTTGAGCAGCGACATCGATGCAACCATCCTCTACAGGTAGATGGAGGGCGTCTCCTTTTTTTAATTCTACATACTCTGCCTTGAACCAAGAATTTAATTTTTCTGCTTCTTGAAAATTCTTTCTAGACGCGTCTAACATTTCTTCTACAACATCAACACCAATCACGTTTTCCTTTTCTCTTGAAAAATAAGCAAATTGTAATAACTCCATTCCACCACCCACTCCGACATATAAAATTTTGGGATTATTAGTTAAGTCGGAGGGATGCACTGTGCTTCCACATCCATAATTCATTTCCTTCATAATAGAGGGAATCTCCAGTCCAGGAAATTGCCAAATAGGATTTGTAGTGCAACATAGCCCAACATCAGGTGTGAGAGCAGCATCGCGATATACATCCTTTGTCGTTTCTAAATAACTCATAATTGTCTAATTTTATATATAGGTTTGAAAGGCAAATATAATAACATTATAAGAAATTAATATTGAACAAAACTTTATTTAGAATTAATCTAATAAAAAAAGTATCTTTGCAATAATTATTTAATCAAATGCCATCATTAGATGTAATAGATAGAAATATTTGGGTTGAAATTGAATATGTTGATATGAGTTTTGTTCCATTTAGGTTGGTTGAGTTAGGTTGCCTTCCTGGAAATAAAGCTTGTTTACTATACAAAGCCCCCCTAAAAGACCCATTATACTTTATTATAGATGAAAATCATGTAGCTATTCGTAGAGATATTGCTAAAAAAATACAGGTTAAAATAATAGATTAATGAATCCTAAAAATCCTATTAAAGTTGCATTAATTGGAAATCCAAACACAGGAAAAAGTAGTATATTCAATACGCTTACTGGACTTCATCAAAAAGTAGGAAATTATCCAGGTATCACCGTAGAACAAAAAGTAGGATTTTGCCATTTAAACACAAATAGAAAAGCAGAAATAACAGACTTGCCGGGAACGTATAGTCTTAACGCTTCATCTATGGACGAAAATTTGGTTATTGAACTATTGATGAATAAAAAACATCCTAGTTATCCAGATGTGATTGTCTTTGTAGCAGATGTAGAGCATTTAAAACGTAATTTACTTCTTTTTACTCAAATTAAAGATTTAGAGATTCCTACTATTCTAGTAATTAACATGGAAGATAGACTTTCCAAAAAAGGAATTACAATTGATATTCCAAAGCTTGAAAAGGCTTTAAAGACTAAAATTATTTTAACAAATTGTAAAAATAGAAAGGGGATAGATGACATAAAAAAAGAGATTTTAAATTATGAACAAATCAATACAAAACAATGTATAAATCCTTTATTAGAAATAGACTTTGAATATTTTTCGTCTTTACAAAAAACGTTCAGTAACGAATCTATTTATAAGTTATGGATTTTAATAATTCAAGATGCTAGTTTTGTGAATCTTAAAAGAAAAAAAGTAATTTCTAAAGATATTATTCCTATCAAATCCAATGATTATTTAAAAAAACTATTACATAAAGAAACGATAAAAAGGTATCAATTCATCAATGAATGTCTAAAAGAAAGTTATAAGGTTGATTCAAAAAATGCATCAAGTTTTCAAAAGAAGATAGATGATGTATTATTACATCCTTTTTGGGGTTATGCAATTTTCTTTTTATTGTTAGTGACTATTTTTCAAATAGTATATAGTTGGTCAAGTGTACCAATGGATTTTATTGATAGTAGCTTTGTTGAATTAAGCGGATTGGTTAAATCGTACTTTCCTTCTGGGATGTTTACCGATTTACTATCCGAAGGAATAATTCCAGGAATAGCAGGTGTTTGTATCTTTATTCCACAAATTGCATTTTTATTTTTATTCATATCAATTTTAGAGGAGACTGGATATATGAGCAGAGTTGTATTTTTAATGGATAAAATTTTAAAACCTTATGGGTTAAGTGGAAAAAGTGTAATTCCTCTAATGTCAGGAACGGCTTGTGCTATTCCTGCTATAATGTCTGCAAGAAATATTGAAAATTGGAAAGAAAGATTTATTTCTATATTAGTCATACCCTTTACAACTTGTTCAGCTAGATTGCCAATTTATTTAATAATCATATCCTTAGTAATACCAGATAAAAATATTTTAGGGATAAATTATCAAGGCTTAACATTGATGTTTTTATATTTATTAGGTTTTTTTATGTCTTTATTATCAGCAATGATATTAAATAAGCTAATTAAATATAATTTTAAATCCTATTTTGTGATAGAAATTCCTAATTACAAATTTCCTTCCATAAAAGATATACTGATATACATATTTGGAAAAATAAAATCATTTGTTTTGGAAGCAGGAAAAATAATAATTGCGTTGTCTATTATTCTTTGGGGTTTAGCTTCCTTTGGACCTGGAAATGATTTACAAGAAGCGGAGAAAAGAGTAAAAGAACATTACTCTGACGATTCTATGACAGAAGAAGAGATTGCGCAGCAAGTAACATCTTATAAACTAGAACATTCATTTATAGGTATTTTAGGAAAAAGTATTGAGCCAGTAATTAAACCTTTGGGATATGATTGGAAAATTGGAATTGCAATAATTACTTCTGTTGCAGCAAGAGAAGTTTTTGTAGGAACCTTAGCGACAATTTATAATGTTGGAGATGATAATCAAAGTACTATTAAAAAGAGGATGCTATCAGAAAAAAATAAGCAAGGAGAGTATATTTATAATTTTGCTACAGGTATATCTTTACTAATTTTTTATGCTTTTGCTATGCAATGTATTAGCACCTTGGCAATTGTCAAAAAAGAAACGAATAGCTGGAAATGGCCTATAATTCAACTTGTTTCAATGACTAGCTTTGCTTATTTAGCTGCATTTGTCACGTATCAAATTCTTAAATAATGGCTATAATTCAGCAAATAATCGTATTTCTATTAATACTACTTTCTGTTTTTTATTTGTTAAAAAAGTTTTTCTTTAATAAACAAAAAAACTCTAGTTGCAATAAAGGATGTGACTGCTAAAGTTTTATAGGAAAGAAAAAATAGTAGGAAAAAAATGGGTATAATCTAGGTATTTAATTCTTATAAATAAAGTAATAATCACAAATAGTATAATAATAGTATTTGGTTTAAACTTAGTAGGAATAACCTCTATAAAATTACATAAGAACAAACAAATAGGAAATAATAATAAAATAGATTCATTTCCTGTTTTTGCCCCTACAAAAAAAGTAAAAATAAACGTAATTATAAAGAATATAAAAATTGTTAAAATCATTATTTCTTTAGAACCTTTTGCAGAAATAATAGAAATAATATAAAATGAAAATATAGTAATAAGGGGGATTACTATTAATGCTCCTATCGTTAAAAAGTCATTTGTATTATTCCAATGGGCAATATTCTGAACACTGAAAGATAGTGCGGGAATATCTAAATAATTATTTAGAAAGGGCAAGAATGCAGTATGTATTATAAAAACTATTCCAATAGGAATACAACTAACAAGAATGTTTTGGATACTTAAAATTTTCAGAAAAATAAAAACAATCCAAATTACTAAAAAATAAAAAAAAGCCCATTCAGTAAAAAAGAAAAAAAGGATACTGAGTATAAGTCCTGCATTGAATATTACCTTAATACTATGTTTATTGTCATTTGGAATTTTTAGGATTTCGCTTATGAAAAGAGACAATAGAATAGCAATTATAAATATATTTACTTGAAAGGTTTGGAGAGGTATAATAAAAAAAAGAAGTATAAAAAATACTAAAAACACATTAGAATTCTTTGCTAAATACTGTGTTTTTATTTGTTTTAAAATTATCAGCAGTTGTAACAATAGCAGACAACAAATAAGTATAGATTTATTCTGTTCTTCAACAGTTCCAAACCCATTGTAAATTTCTATATGTCTTACAAAAAAAACAAGAGTTAGAAAAAAAGTTAAAATGAGGAATTGAGTAAATTTTAACCAGTAGAAAAATTGTATTTTCATTAACTAATTTTAGTTTATATTTGCGGCAAATATATTAATTTTATTATGATGAAATCAATTTTTGAATCTATAGCGTATTTATTTGAAAACATTTTATTTATCCCTTATAATTTTTTAAGAACTTTGTCTTTAGATACTTGGTGGGGAGGAAATGTAGTCAGTTGTTTTTTTATCCTTATCGGATTTGTCGCGATTATCTATTGGATTAAACAGCTTATTAAATATGAAAAAGAAGAAGACAAAACAAGTTCATCTCATTCTTTTTTAAATTAAATATATTACCTGTTTATAGGGTTTTTTCCCATCGGATAATATGTAATATCTCCTTCTGATTTAATTTTATTTATATCATAAAGATTTCTTCCATCAAAAAGAATTGCTTGCTTCATTCTCTTCTTGATTTCATTTAAGTTTATATCTTTAAAATCAGTCCATTCTGTACAGATTAATAAAGCATCAGCATCATTCAGAGCCTCATATTTTGAGGAAGAATATACTATTTTATCACCAAATCTACTTTTTGTCTTTTGGATAGCTTGAGGGTCAAATCCTACAATATTTTTTACCCCTAAGGATATTAACTTTTCTATAATATAATGAGAGGGAGCTTCTCTAGTATCATCGGTTTCAGGCTTAAATGACAGTCCCCATAATGCAATTTTCTTATCAGCAATATCCTCATTAAAATGTTGCAATACTTTATCAACTAAAACTGTTTTTTGATTCTGATTTATATCATCTACAGCTTTTATTATATTAAAATTAAATCCCGCTTCTTCCCCTGAACGTATCAGCGCTTTAACATCTTTAGGAAAACAAGAGCCACCATATCCAATTCCAGGATATAAAAATTTATTTCCAATACGAGAATCCATTCCAATCCCTTCACGTATGTGGTCTATATTAGCTCCAATCTTTTCACAATAATTTGAGATCTCATTCATGAATGTAATTTTAGTAGCTAAAAAGGAATTTGCAGCATATTTCGTTAATTCTGAAGAAAACTCATCCATTATCAAAATATCTTTTTCATCCTTTACAAATGGAAGATAAAGTTCCTTTAATAACTCTATAACTTTAGAAGATTGAGTGCCAATTACAACGCGCTCAGATTCTAAAAAATCAACAACAGCGTGCCCTTGTTTTAAAAATTCTGGATTAGAAACTACATCAAAATTATCCTCACTGATATTTTCATCAAGTAGGATTTGTTTCACTTTTGTAGCAGTTCCTACTGGAACAGTACTTTTATTTATAATAATTGTATAACCTGTTATTTTTTTACTGAGATTTTTTACAAGATTAATTATGTATGATAAGTCAGCAGATCCATCTTCATTTTCTGGAGTAGGGAGGCATAAAAATATAATATTACTGTGTTTGATTCCTTCTTCTAAGGAAGTAGTAAATAATAATCTTTTTTTATCAATATTTTCAATAAATAACTCCTCTAATCCAGGCTCATAAAATGGAACTATTTTTTGTTCCATTTTTTTTACTTTTTGTTCATCAATATCTACACAAAGTACTTTATTTCCTTTTTCAGCAAAACATGCTCCTGTAACTAAACCTACATATCCTGTTCCTATAATTGTAACGTTCATAATATTTTATTTAATTTTTTTATTTTTCTTTTTAAAAATTGAAAATTTAAAATCTAGTTGCCAAAAAACAAATAATAATATAATTATTAAAAGTGTAAATATTAAAATTATAAATTTTGAGGAGTAGATATAATTTATAAATAAAAAGAAAATGATGAAAAATATATTTATAATTCCTATAAATATACTTGTTTGTAAATGATTTAATCCTAATCTTAAAAAGATATGGTGTATATGTTTTTTATCGGGTTCAAAAGGACTTTTTTTATTGATAACCCTTATTGTGAAAACTCTAGCAGTATCTATGAGAGGAATAATTAGAATAGACATTGCAGTAATTGGAATAGATTTTATTTTAAAAGGCAATTTTTGTAATTCCATATCATCCACACACAAAAAACGAATAGTTAAAACAGAAATTAAAAAGCCAATGATTAAAGAGCCAGTATCTCCCATAAATATTTTATTATTTCCAGTAGATAAATTATACCTGAGAAAGGAAATTGAAAAGCCTAAAACTATTACACATAAATAGGCATAAAAATATAATTCTAAATAATTAAAGATAATTCCTAAAGTGAAACTAATTACGCTGCCAATAATAATAGCCAATCCATCAACACCATCTATAAGGTTATACGCATTTATTATAACAATAACAACAAAAAACGTTAGAGGGTAAGAAATGAATTTTGATAAACTTTCGATTCCTAAAAAACCTTGTAGGTTTGAAATTATAAAATCAGAATTGTATAATATAAATCCAAAGGCGATTAGTTGAGCAAGTAATTTGGTAATTGGATTTATGATTGAAATATCATCTTTAAGACCTACAAAAAATATAATTGTAATCCCTACAATAATATTTAAAGCCATATTTTCAGTATCGGAGAATGAGATAAAAAAAATCCCTAAAATACAAATTATAAAAAGTGCAATACCACCAAGAGTAGGAGTATCATTGGTATGTGAACTTCTTATATTTGGAGTATCCAAAATTTTCATTTGCTTTACTACAGAAATTATTTTTGGAATAATTATATAAGATATAACAAAACATCCTAAAAACAACAAAATTGCGAAGGCTGGAATACTAATGTTTAACTCTTTCACTTATATATAATTAAGAATTTTGTAATGGGTGCAAAGTTATATTTTTTTTAAGAATGTAATAAAATTAAGAGTAAAATTTTTCCATGAATAGTTTTGTACTATTTTACTGATATTTTTTTGAAAATTTTCCTTTGCATTTTCAGAAAAGTAATTTACGATACTTTTTGCAATTTCTTTTGGTTCACAATCAATGGCGATTCCTGTCTTGTCACTTGTTATAATTTCTTGCAACCCTTTAATTTTAGACACAATCAAAGGCGTATTATAAAAATAGGCAAGTGAAACAATTCCGCTTTGAGTTGCTTTTAGATAGGGGAGAACAACTACATCAGATGCACAGAAGAAGTAACTTAATTCCTTTGAAGGGATATAATAGGGAAAAAGAGTAATTTTATTTTCTAAATGATTGTCCTTAATTAAACGATTATATTTCTTTAAGGGCTCATAGAATTCACCAGCAATTAGTAATTCAATATTTTTATCTTTTAAGCAAGGCTCGTTAAAGGCTTTAATCAAATTCTGTAATCCTTTGTATTTTCTGATAATCCCGGCAAATAAAACATAATTTGTTTTTTGTTTTAAATGTAGTTTTTCTTTTGCTTCTGATTGCGGAATTTTCTTAACTAAAGTAGTATTAATAGGGTGAAATCCAGTTAAAACAGGCTTCTTACTATCTCTTTGAATCTGGGTTGCTACGTTTTGAGAAAAAGTCACAAATCGATGGCAATATTTTTCCAATTTTTTAATTAATAAGGTATCAAATATAGGGATTCTTTCATGAGGCTTCCAATTATCTACAATAGCGATGATTTCAATATTTTTGTTTAACCTTTTTACAATTCCTATCCAACATGGGTACAGGAAAGGAGTCCAACAACGAATGGCAACTTTTTCAGGATTTAGTGCATTTATTTCTTTTGCAATATTTTTCCAATTTTTTACATTGTATGAATGAATTTTTCTTGGAAAATCAACAGATATATCTATTTCATTTGAAAATTGTGATTTTCTAAATAAAAAACTAGGATATTGAACTTTAAAAGTCCAAAGTAGGGTGTTGTAATTTTGATTGTTTAATTCTTTATACAGAGAAAAATTAGTGTCTGAAATTCCCCCTTTATAGGGAGGAGCTGGACCTAGTAATATCAATAATGGTTTTGGCATGGGGCAACAAAAGAATCTATTGTAACATAGTCCATGTCCCTTCTCTTAATAGGGATTCTGCTTGCTTATATTTTAGCTCTTTCTCTTCTCCAGAAGTATTGTTTTTTATAACTACTCTATCATTTCTACCTATTTTTGGTTGTTGTCTAACCAAAGTTTCTGTAGGTGCGTTAGCATTTGAACTCGCATTTGCCCCAGCTTGTCGGTTTTGCATTGCTAATTCAGCACTATTTAATACTTGATCTTTGGATTCGTTATAATTAGTTACTTCTTTTCTTCGCTGTGCCTCCTGTATTTGTTGCTGTTTATTTGGCAAATCAGCTTTTAGTAAAAAGGATACTACTTGCGTATTTAGGGTTGTATTCATCGCTTTAAATAACTCAAAAGATTCAAATTTATAAATCAATAATGGGTCTTTTTGTTCATGAACCGCTAATTGTACTGATTCTTTAAGGTCGTCCATTTTACGCAAATGGTTTTTCCATGCTTCATCAATCAATACTAACACACAATTTTTTTCAAAATCATCCATTAAGTGCTTTCCTTTGGTATTATAAGCTTTCTCAATATCAGTGACAATTTGCAATGTTTTTACTTCATCAGTAAAAGGAACAGATATTCTTTTAAAAGTAGTTTTCTTTTGCTCATAAATATCTTTTATAACAGCATAGGCTAATTTAGCACTAGATTCCATTTTTTCTTTATAGTTATCATAGATAACTGTAAAAAGCGTTTTTGTAATTTCGTCAGGAGAAAGGGATTTAAAATCTTCTTCGCTGATGGGTGATGTGATGGAAAAATGTTGTATAGTTTCAAATTCAAAACTCTTGTAGTCGTTATTGGACTTTGTTTTTAAAGTAACTTCCTCACATAAATCAAAAAACATATTGGCAATATCTACTTTTAACCTTGTTCCATATAAAGCATGTTTCCTTTTTTTATAGATTACCTCTCGTTGTGCGTTCATAACGTCGTCGTATTCTAACAGACGTTTTCTGATTCCAAAGTTGTTTTCTTCTACTTTTTTTTGTGCCCTTTCAATAGACTTTGTCATCATAGAATGTTGAATTACTTCACCTTCTTGTAAGCCCATTCTGTCCATTATTTTTGCTACTCTATCTGAACCAAATAGTCGCATGAGATTATCTTCTAAAGACACATAAAACTGTGAACTTCCAGGGTCTCCTTGCCGTCCAGAACGTCCTCTCAATTGCCTATCTATTCTCCTTGAATCATGTCTTTCCGAACCAATAATTGCGAGTCCTCCAGCTTCTTTGACTTCCTTAGAAATTTTAATGTCAGTCCCACGCCCTGCCATATTTGTTGCAATAGTTACAATACCTGGATTTCCTGCTTCAGCTACAATATCTGCTTCTTTTTTGTGAAGTTTTGCATTCAATACATTATGTTTTACCTTTCTAATATTTAACATTTTACTAAGTAATTCTGAAGATTCAACGGAAGTCGTACCAATAAGTATAGGACGCCCTTCATTAGAAAGTTTATTAGTTTCTTCAATTATAGCATTATACTTTTCTCGTGCAGTTTTATATATCAAATCATTTCTGTCATCTCTTTGAATGGGTTTATTTGTTGGTATCTCTACAGCATCTAATTTATAAATCTCCCAAAATTCTGTGGATTCTGTTATCGCTGTTCCTGTCATTCCAGAGAGTTTGTTGTACATTCTGAAGTAATTTTGCAAAGTAATTGTAGCAAATGTTTGAGAAGCCGCTTCTATGGTTACATTTTCTTTAGCTTCTATGGCTTGATGTAGCCCATCTGAATATCTTCGCCCATCCATGATTCTTCCTGTTTGTTCGTCTACAATCATTACTTTTCCATTCATGACTACATATTCCTTATCTTTTTCAAAAAGAGTATAGGCTTTTAGCAATTGATTTGTTGCGTGTATACGTTCACTTTTAATATTAAAATCAGTAAACAAGGTTTTTTTCTCTTTGGCTTCTTCTTTAGGAGACAGATTTTTTGCTTCAATTTTTGCTATTTCTGTACTAATGTCTGGTAGCACAAAAAATGAGGTATTGTTTTTATCGTTAGAAAGGCTTTCAATTCCTTTTTCAGTAAGCTCTACAGAATTACTTTTTTCATCTATGACAAAATACAACTCAGAATCTATTTTATGCATCTCTTTGTTATTGTCTTGCATATAAAAGTTTTCTGTTTTTTGTAACAATTGTTTAATCCCCTCTTCGCTTAAAAATTTAATTAATGCTTTGTTTTTTGGAAGCCCTCTGAATACTCTAAGGAGTAAAATAGCCCCATTTTCCGTATCACCTTCTTTTATTTTCTTTTTTGCATCCGCTAATACTTCATTTAAATAAGAACGTTGTTTTGTAAATAATTCTGTAATTTTTGGCTTTAAGACTTGATACTCTTCTTTGCCTTCTTGGGCTACGGGTCCTGAAATAATTAGAGGCGTCCTTGCGTCGTCAATTAAAACAGAATCTACTTCATCTACAATGGAATAATAGTGATTTCGCTGCACTAAGTCATCCACATTATGCGTCATATTATCTCTTAAGTAGTCAAAACCGAATTCATTATTTGTACCATAGGTAATAGAAGCTTCATACGCTTTTTTTCTCTCTAAACTATTGGGGGCATGTTTGTCTATACAATCTACACTCAGTCCATGAAATTCAAAAATAGGAGCCATCCATGAGCTATCTCTTTTTGCTAAATAATCATTTACAGTCACTAGATGTACTCCTTTTCCAGGAAGTGCATTTAGATATAGTGGGAGTGTAGCGACTAAAGTTTTCCCTTCCCCTGTTTGCATTTCTGCAATTTTTCCTCTGTGGAGGGCAATTCCTCCTATGAGTTGTACGTCATAATGTACCATGTCCCAAACAATCTCCTTTCCAGCGGCATCCCATGAATTAGACCAAAAGGCTTTATCTTTTTTTATTTTTATATAATCTTTGGAAGCCGACTGTTTAATATCAAATTCTGACGCGCTCACTTCTATACTATTATTGTTTGCAAAACGGGTTGCGGTTTCTTTTACTACAGCAAACGCTTCTGGCAAAAGAGATTCTAAGGTCGTTTGGGTAATTTTATACCCTTCATCTTCCAAAGTATCAATTTGGGTATAGATATCCTCACGTGTATCTATATTTTCTTCTGTTTCTAATTGTGTATTTAGCGTGGCTATTTTAGCATCAATAGAAGCTCTGTTTTCTTGAATTTTTTTCTGAAACAAAGTGGTTTTATTCCGAAGTTCATCATTTGAAATATCTTTGAGTTTTTTGCCTTCATCTAAGATTTTTTCAACGACCTTGTGCATTTCGCCAATGTCTTTCTTTGTCTTATCACCAATAAATAATTTAATGAATGAATCTATTGCTCCCATAGTTTTTTTAAAAACGCAAAGGTACTAAATTAAATGAAAATATGGGGATGAAATGTTAGTGCAACGGCTTAGTGATAAATAAGGGCTGGAATAAGTTCTTTTTGTATAAATTTTTCACTTGCGGGCTCTAAACGTCGCAGTCCTAAATTATTTTTTAAGTACTGAATCTCCTTCATAAATTTTCTGTAGATTTTAAGAGGAGTATTCTCCATGTGTTCTGACCAAAATTTAAATGAAGAGGTTTTTAGAATATTAAGAAGCATTCCCTTGTTCATGTTCTCTGGCGTATGCTCTAACCAATCTGATAATTCTTCTAATGATTCAATTACGATGCCCGTACTAGCCCATGTGCTAAACTCAAAGATGTGTTTAGGATGTTTTACTTCCACGAGGTTTTGTTTGTAATCTAATTTAAATTTTTCTCTAAATTCAGCGTCCTCCCATAAACTAAAAATGAGTTTCCAAAGTCGTAATTCTGAGGGGATCTTTTCTGAGAGAATGGCTTGTTGTGTTTCGTCTAACTCTATAGCAGAGTGCTTTAAATATTTTTTAAATTTAAGTAAAGTTAATTTATGGTTTGAACGAAGCGGAGAAGTAATTTTTTGAAAAAAACGTTCTTTTCTAAACATCAACGCATAGACTTTATCCCCTTCTTTTAGGAAAGAGGCATACTTATGCTTGTTTTTTAATTGGTACTCTTTTTTTGCTTTTTTTAAAGATTGTTTATATAGAATAAAAAAGTCTTTACCTTCAAAGCTTTTTTTATACTTGCTTTTGTCTATAATGTTTTGAGTAAAGTAATACATAGCTGCTACTATTGTAGGAAAGGGTATTATATGAGCTGCGGTTCCAAATTCTGGATATCCAATACTAGTAAGCCAAATACCCGCGACATTTTGTGCAATTTCTGTGGCTAACATTAGAATGCCAATAGTAATTCCAAAATTTCTTACAATTGATCTTCCTTCCAAATACAAGTGTTTTAAAATTCCAGGAATGAGTTTTTGTTTATGGGCTATCGCATGTCCTTCAGCTGTAAGTAATAGACGAGAATAAAAATCAGCGAGCATTTCATACCCTTCTTCGCTAGGTGTAAAATAGAAATGTTCTTCCAGTAAGTCCAAATCAAGAACGGTCCCTAATACATTCTTAAATTCGGATTCATTTTCCATTCTTGCTTCAAGCATATCAAGCAATATTTGCTGTTCCAATGCGGTTTGCACTATTGTTTTTTGAATCGTAAACGCATTTAAGAGAATTTCGTCCTTGTCTTGAGCACTTACATTAATAGCGCTACACAGGAAAATAACTAAGGAAACTAAGTAAAGTAAGATTTTTGATTTCATAGTTTGCAATTATAGGACTTTTATAATAATTATTTCAAAAATGAAGTTATTTTTTACACTTCCTATTTTTTCAAGTTTCAAGTGTGGTTTTATATCAAATAGCTACAAAAAGAAAACCCCCACCTTTTTGGCGAGGGTTTTTCTATTATAAAAACAACTTTACTTATCTACTCAAACGTAATTTTAAAACGCCTAGTGTAACTTTCTCCTCCTTTAGATAGTACGGCTTCTAAATCTAATACATTTCCAGTAACTGGATTACTACCCGTAGCAGCACGTACCATTGTACAATTCCCACTCATTGCCCAAGCCGTTTTATCGCCTGTAGTTCCTGAACCATATTGTAATGTGACACTGGTTCCATTAATAGCACTCGTTGTAAGAATGGTATCTCCTGAACCTTCCGTACAATCCCAAAAATCTACACGGCTTGTATCGTTTTCGGCAAAGGCATTGACGTCAAAAATGTATAACTCACTTCCTTCAGTGCTATAAGAACTCGCATCTACATAGGTGTCTCTTTGACTATTAGTAGTCCTACCAATATAAAAATTAGCTCCTGTTGAAGATTCCATTGTAAGTTGAATATTACCCCCAGCTTGGTATAGTGATTGTGTATTGGCTGGAACTATATTGTTTTTTAATGTTGGATACGAAGACGTTCCAAAATCCCAATTTGTATCATTAAAACCATTATAGTTAGAACTACCTGCCAACATTTGAGCAGTTGTTCGGGAATTAAGACCATCTGCCCCTCCATAACCGCCAATACCCACATTCATGGTACTGGTTTCTGTATTCCAATATAGATTTGAAGAAACAATAGGGGATTCTCTACTTCCAAACACGCCCGCTGTTGAAGAAGTGGAATATCGTCTAGATCTTCCTATAAGTGCGGTGCTATAACTGTTTTCTATAGTACCCCTACTTACATAACCTATTAATCCTCCATATCTAAAACTAGCAGAAACAATCCCTCCCACAACATAAGAGTTTGAAATACGGTTAGAATTACTAGAACCATGATGAAAATAACCTACCAGACCTCCTGCAGCCGAATCTTGTGCTACTACATCTACACCTATTACAAAACTATTATCTATTGTAATAGGTGCGTTATTATAAACCTCCCCAATTAATCCTCCTAAATTTCCATCACCATTGACATTACCCTCTACTACAGAACAGTTATTTATAGAAACATTATAATAAGATTTTCCAAGTAATCCGCCTACATCACTATACCCATTTATGTTAATATTTTCCAACCATACATTGTTAAAAGTTGCATTTCGCGCAACTCCAAATAATCCAATTGCATCTGAAGTTGGTTTATTGATAGTAAGGTTTTTAATCACATATCCATTTCCATTAAAATCGCCAGTAAAATTATTGGAATTACTTCCAATAGGATCAAAATTAGCAATACTGCTAAGGTCAATATCTGCCAACAGTATATAATTACCATCTAAATTATCATTGATTGCTTGCAATTCTGCTACAGTAGAGATACCTGTTGAAGGAGTAGAAGATGCATTGAAAGTTATAGTATTAGTTCCGTAAGTGGTCCCTGCACTTGTCGTAGCAAATGCTCTTACATTTAAATTTCCTGCTAACGAACCTATACTAATAATGTGTTTAAAACTTCCTAAACTAGTATTTACACCTAAATTGATAGTTGTTACACCACTTTCTCCTATTCTCAATTCATTTCCAGAGATACTTGAGTCGGCATAGATAAATCCATGCTGTATTACTTGTGTCATTCCTGCTCCAAAATTAAGTAAATCCCCTATAAAATTAATTCCTGAACCAGAAAGAACATATGCACTGGTTGTATTTACCATCGGTGGTGTAGAGGTTAAAGTTGTGAAACTTACTACAGAACCATAAACGGCTCCTCCAGCATTAGAGGCATAAGCCACCGCATAGTATAAAGTATTATCAGACAATCCAGTTAAATTGTTAGTAAAGCTCGATGCGTCTATAACACTTCCTACTTCTACTTGCGTGCCGCTTCCTGTTAACGTAAGTGCTCCGCCAGAGGTTGAACTATAAATAAATCCATAGCCACTGATTGGACTATTTCCAGTGTTGGTCACTTCCCCATTTAATGTAACTGTAGTATAGGATACATTGGTAGCATTTGAAGTACTTACCGTTGGGGGTATAGGAATTGTGGTATTTAGAGTCACACTATACGACTGTGTGCTATTATCTTGTGCAGTGACGGTAATAGTTTCTCCAGTTAATTCAATAATATCTCCCTCAGTTTTGTCTGCTGTAGCAAAATCAGATACGGTTATTGAAGCAATCATTGCTTGCGTAGCACTAGAATAAATATCATTAACGATAATATTATTCCCAGAAAACGTTCCAGAGTAGGATGTATTATTCCCTGTCAACGTAAATGCTATTGCCGTAATCGCTTTTTCACTAGACGCTAAGGTATTAAATATTTCTACTTGACTTCCTCCTACTTCCCCAGCATCGTTTTCCGCAAAAGTTGATACGATATACGTAGTACCCGAAGAAAGTTCAGTTATGCTTGAACTAAACACGTTCTCCGAATCTAAATTATTACTATAAAGTCTTATCGGATTTCCTGTATCTGTTAACGCAGAATAGATAAATCCATAACCACTAAGCGGACTTACGCCTAAGTCAGTGATTTGCCCTTTTAGAGTCGCTGAGTTAATAGTAATGGTTTCCGCACTTAGCGTAGTAACCGTAGGCGCTACTGCAGTTTGAGTTGCTAAAGTTAGGGTATAGTCCTGAGTTCCACCATTACCTGCTGTTACTGTGACATTGTTGCTACCCACTGAAAGTACACTTCCTTGCGTAAAGTTATTGACACCGATCATAGCACTGGCTTGGTTAGAAAGTGTTACAGCAGTGACTTCAGCTTGTGTTGCTCCATAAGGTAAATCCGTAAAACCAATAGTCGTTCCAGAGATAGTATTATCAGCGGTACTTCTTGTTTGTGTAAAGGAAGTTCCAGAAACGGCGATAGTTAAACTTTCAATATTAGCTAGGTCATTTAGCGTATAGAAACTTTGTACTTGACTATATCCAGTACCTGTATCATTGGAGGCATACGCAACAAAGAAATACTCAGTGTTTTTAGTCAGTCCACTGGCTTCGCTTTCAAAGCCTATTGTTTCTGTGGCATTTGTAAATGTTGATTTTGTACTTGAAGTTAATAAATTGCCACTTGTTGTACTCCAAATATGTCCATATTCTGTAATACTCGCTCCTTCTCCTCCTAAATTTGTGATAGCACCCGAGATAGTAATGCTATTTAATGTTGGAATAGCATTTCCTAACGTAACTGTAGGTACTCCTGGAGGAGTCATAAAACTACTTTGCTTTCCATAGATGATAGTTCCATTTGTAACGATATACGGACGTATATAATAGGTAGAAAAACCTCCTAAGTTTTCAAGCGTTGAAGTAAAATTACCTGCTTCACTTTTCGTTCCTAGTTTTGTACGCGATACATTATCCGCTCCTATAACTAGATTATCATTCTGAGCAGTAGTGCTATATACGTGTCCGTGTTGTGTGATTGTACTAGAACCTAGTTTTGTGATAGTTGAAGAGACTGTAACAGAGGTGTTAGCACCACTTCCACTGATTGTAATCCTTACTTGAGAAGAACCAGAGATTTCTCCTAAGGTTGCATTTTCTAAGGTTGTAATGTTTTTGACAGCACCATACCCTGTTCCTACACTATTTGTTGCAAAGGAACGGATATAATAGGTAGTATTTTCACTAAGTCCAGAGATGTTTGTTGTAAAACTTACACCACTAGTGGTTGCCGTTCCTAAGTCATTTTTACTTACGCCGCTTCCAGTGAGGGTTGGATTGTTTGTAGTACTCCACAAATGCCCATGCGCAGTAACGCTACTCGTTCCTACATCAACTAAAGTTCCAGATACTGTGGCGCCACTT
>JAMJVX010000007.1 GCA_023558315.1 Flavobacteriaceae bacterium | reverse complement strand
TTTATCATCCGTTCTATATTTATTTTAGGGTTATTTCTTACAATTACATAATCTGGTTTCCATTTGTCTATTTTATAAATAGCTTTTTCATCAATCACTAATATTTTAAGATTGTTGATTGTAAAATTATTTTTTAGATTATAGAATTTTTTGTTAAAGGCTTTTTCACTTGAATTAAAATCATTTACAATGTTATCTAACTGCGTTAATTTTTCATTTGAATAAAAAGAATTCACCCCTTTATATTGATGTACTAATACAGATTGTTTACTATTATGTAACACCCATAATGCATTTTGATTAGTTTTAAAATAAATAAAAAAAATAGAGTATATCTGTAAAATATAGAGGCCAACAAATACAATTTTTAGATTTTTTTTTGAGAAACGATAGCATAAAACTAATAAAGATAAAATCAAAAGGTAAAATAGAAATACTTCAATCTTGTTAATATAAATCTCTTTAAAAACGAATTGCTCATTTGAGGCTATTATCAATACAGCTTCATTTAAAATTGTAACACTTTTACTATAGAAATATTCTAAAAAAGGAATTGAAACATTTAAAGATAATAAAACAAGTATACCTATACTACCAATTAAAAAAAAACTAAAAAAAGGTAGTACAATCCAGTTAGTAATTAAAAAAAGTCCTGGAAATTGATGAAAGTAATAAATACTCGCAGGAGCTACAAAAATCTGAGCTGCTAAAGTAACTGTTGTAATATCCCAAAATTTTCTTAAAAAATAATTCTTTGGAATCCATAATTGAGATAAAATAGGCTGTAAGTAGAAAATGCCTAAAAGTGCTAAATAACTCAATTGAAAACCTACATCAAAAATATAGGAGGGTTTAATGAGGATTAAAATAAAAAAAGATAGAAATAACGATTGAATGCCTTTATACTTTTTATGAAAAACTAAAAATATACTCATAATAGTAAACATACTTACTGAGCGTACCACTGATGAACTCATGCCAGTAAGGACTGCAAAAAACCAAAGTATTGAAATAATTAATAGTAATTTTATATAATTGCCTCCTTTTACACGTTTTAAAAAAGATAATAAAGCATTGAGAAAGTATAAAATAATACCAATATGAAGCCCTGAAATTGCAAGCAAGTGAATCACTCCAGCATCCGCATAGGCTTGTTTCAAATCATTGTCTAAACTCTTTCGCATTCCTAATAAAAGCGTTTTTAACATCCCTTTAGCTTCTACTGATAAATTACTTTTATCTATTTTTTGTTGAATAAAGGTTTTAATTGATTTTATTCTAAACAATCCATTACTCTTGTCTTTATATCCTTTTGTGAACTTATCATTATCTAAATATATTTGGTCAAATATTTTCTTTCGTTGCATATACTTTTTAAAATCAAATGCTCCAGGATTTCTTTTTAAAGTTATTGAACGAGGTTTTTGAAAAGTAAATAAAACATCTCCTTCTTGAATGTTTTCTAGGCTAGATTCTTTGTCAAAAAGAAGCATTATTTTTCCCTTCGTCATCAGTGTGTCTACTCCAATTAAATGGGCATAAAACCGATAATGAAAATTGCTTTCAGGAAGAGAATCAATTAGATGCAACTTATAACATTGTTTTTTATGCGTGATAAAATTGCTGTAGTGGATCTTTGGCAATTCTTTTTCTTTGATAGCAAAAAGTACTCCCAAAGGAATAAATAAAAAATAGACATAAATCAAAATGATTTTTCGTCTTAGCATAGGTATAAAAAGAATTAATCCTCCTATTATAAATGCTATTCCTACTAAAATTAGTTGATTTAAGACTGATACATCAACGTATTCAGCTAGCAAAATACCTACTACAAGACATAGTACGGCTGGTAGAAGTGTCTTATTTGGAAACCTTATCACTCCGCAAATGTATAATTAATAAACTTAGTTATAATCTTAAAAAATAGAATATCATTTTAATTGATGTGATAAAAAGTGTTAATAAAAAGTGTTTTTTTGTGGTAAAAAGTGGTAAAATATATTTAGTTTTGCTCAAAATAATCTAATAAGTGAGTTATTTTATAGGGACATATGAATGCAAAATAGATGCTAAAGGGCGTGTACTACTACCCAGTGCCTTGAAAAAGCAACTTTCTGTTCATCTAAAAGAGGGATTTATCATCAAACGCTCCGTTTTCAACCAGTGTTTAGAACTATACTCCACTCAGGAGTGGAAAAAACAAATGAGCGAAATAAACAACTTGAATAGATTTAATAAAAAAAATATAGAGTTTATCAGATGTTTCACTTCTGGAGTTAAGCAAATAGATATAGACACTACTGGACGAATCCTAATCCCTCGTGATTTAATAAAACACGTAGCGATTGAAAAAGAAATAGTTATTTCCTCTTCCATAAATATTTTAGAAATATGGAGCAAGAGTTACTATGAAAAAACAATAAAAAACACAGCTGAAAATTTTGAAAAATTAGCTGAAGAAGTAATGGGCGACAAACAAAATGTATCATAATCCAGTAATGTTAAAAGAAAGTGTTGATTGCTTAATTCAATCTGTAGATGGAACCTATATAGACGCCACTTTTGGCGGAGGAGGTCATTCTAAGGAAATTTTAAATAGACTTTCTGAAAAAGGGTCACTTTGGGCTTTTGATCAGGACAAGGACAGTCTAAAGAATGCTTTTGATGATGACAGATTTCATTTTGTGCAAAGCAATTTCAAATACATAAAACACTTTATGAAATATTTTGATGTTGAGGAAGTAGATGGGATTTTAGTTGATTTTGGGGTATCATCACATCAATTTGACTCTGAAGACAGAGGTTTTTCTATTCGTTTTGATGCAAAATTAGATATGAGAATGAATCAACAAAATGAGTTGACTGCCTATAAAGTTATTAATACATACGATAACGAAACTCTAATTGGATTGTTTAGAAATTATGGCGACTTAAGAGAAGCAAGAAAAGTCGCTAATGCTATCATAAAACACAGAGAGGAGAAACTTGTAGAAACTACTTCTGAATTAGTGCAAATTGTAACACCATTGTTTCCTAAAAATAAGCTAAATAAAAATATAGCCAAGGTTTTTCAATCAATTAGAATTGAAGTGAATAAAGAACTTGAATGCCTTAAGGAATTTCTTTTACAATCTGTAGAACTCTTGAAAAAAGAAGGAAAATTAGTTTGTATTTCTTACCACTCATTGGAAGATAGACTTGTTAAAAGGTTTATTCAATATGGGAATTTTGATAACAAAGCAATAGAGGATATATACGGCAATAAAAAATTGTTATTTAAACAAGAGGGAAAACTACAAACTCCAGACAGTGTTGAATTAGAAAACAATCCCAGATCTAGAAGCGCAAAAATGAGAACAGCTATAAAATTATGAAAAAACTTTCTGATGTATTTAGCGGGTATTTTTTAGCAAATAAAGATGCAATTAAAAATTGGAAATTCATCCTTGTTATGTCTGTTTTGGCAATTATAATAATTGATAGCGGACATAGAGCGGATAAAAAAATATATAAAATAGCACAGTTAAATAATGAGATTAAAAAACTGAGAAGTGAGGTGTTAGAAAACAAAAATCAATTGATGAATTTAAAAATTGAAACTAACTTAATCTCAACACTTAAAAAAAATGGATTATCTCCATCAAAAAACCCTCCTACTAAAATTATCTTAAAAAAACAGGCTAGATGACAGTAGAAAAAAAAATAATGCCTCGATTTTATTTCCTAATAATAGGTATATCTGTTTTTATAGTAATTGTAGTATTTAAACTTTTGTTTATCCAGCTTGTAAAAGGTGAGGAATATAAAGAATCCGTTTCCTCAATGACTTTAAAAAATTTTAATATCAAGCCTGAAAGAGGCACGATTTTTTCAGACGACGGAAATATTCTAGCTACTTCGGTTATTCGATATGATATAAGGTGGGATTCTAAATCTCCTTCAGAGAAATCATTTACTAAATACAAAGATGAATTGGCAATTTCACTTGCTGAAATGTTTGAAAAACCAAAGTCATATTATATTAAAAAGCTAACTACTGCTAGAAGTAAGAATAATAGATATTTACTTATTGCTAAAAACCTTACTTATTCTGAAAAAGAAAAAATTAAACAATTTCCTTTGTTTCAATTAGGTTCCATAAAAGGTGGGCTTATTGTAGAACAAAAGTCAAGAAGAGTTAAGCCTTTAGGAAAAATGGCTGAAAGAACTATAGGATATGAAAAACAAGATGCTGAGGGGTATTATTTAAGAGTAGGCATAGAAGGAGCATTTAGTCAATATCTAAGGGGAGAAAACGGCAGACGATTAAAGCAAAAAATAGCAAATGGACAATGGAAACCTATAAGTGACAACAATCAAAAAGACCCTGTGCAAGGGTATGATGTTCACACAACAATAAATATTAATATACAAGATATTACACATCATTCTTTGTTAAATCAGTTAGAAAAATATCAAGCTGAGCATGGTACTGCAATTGTCATGGAAACTAGCACTGGAAAAATCAAAGCTATTTCAAACTTAGGCAAAACAAAAAAGGGCTCCTACTATGAAAAACTAAATTATGCGATAAGCTATAGACATGAACCTGGATCGACTTTTAAGTTGTTATCTATGATTATTGCCCTAGAAGACAAAGTAGCCAAAGGCTCAGATTGGATAGATACAAAAAATGGCACATTAGATTTTTATGGACACACAATAAAAGATACTAAAAAAGGAGGTCATGGAAAAATACAATTATCAAAAGCTTTTGAAGTTTCTTCTAATACTGGATTGGTAAAAGTAATCACGAAACACTATACAAACAATCCTAAAAAATTTGTAGATAGATTGTTTAATATGGGAGTACATAAAAAATTAGGTATCCCAATTATTGGCGAACCCCCACCAAAAATCCCTTATCCAGCAGAAAGTGATTGGGACGGCTTAGACTTGCCTTGGATGGCTTTTGGGTATGGCGTAGCTTTTACCCCTTTACAAATATTAACGTACTATAACGCCATTGCTAATAATGGACAAATGATAAAACCTCGTTTTGTAGATTACATTGAATCTTATAACAAAAAACATACTGTTTTGTTTCATAAGGAAGTAATGAACCCCTCTATTTGTTCAAATGAAACATTAGTATCTATTAAGAATATGATGCGAAATGTAATTGAAAAACCATGGGGTACAGCTTATGAAATAAAAGATGAAAGATTTACAATGGCAGGCAAAACAGGGACTTGTCAAGTAGACTATGCAACAGAAGATGCTACGGAATATATTTCAAGTTTTGTTGGATATTTTCCTGCAGATAACCCAAAATATTCTTGTATCATAACAGTACATAAACCCAATAAAAAACTAGGTTATTACGGCGGTGAAATTGCGGCTCCCGTATTTAAAAAAATTGCAGAAAAAATTCACATTTCTACTACAAAAGAAGTTCTTGTCAAAGACCAACTAATTAATAAAAAAAATACACTTCCTAGTATTAAAGAGTCCTCTTTAAAGATGCCTAATCTAATTGGATTAGCAGGAATGGATGCCATTGCTATTTTGGAGAACAAAAAAGTAGAGGTTGAAGTAAAAGGAAAGGGGAAAGTTAAAAAGCAGTCTGTAAAAGCAGGGAGGAAAATTAATAAAAAACAAAAAATAACTTTAATACTATCTTGAAAAACCTAACCGAAATATTATTTGGCGTTTCTATAGTTTCAATAAAAGGAAATACAAAAACTGATGTCACTGCTCTTACTTTTGATTCTACTAAAGTTAGTGAAAATTCCCTATTTGTGGCAATTAAAGGGGTTCAAATTGATGGGCATAATTACATCGAAAATGCTATTGATGCTGGAGCAAAAGTTATAGTTAGCGAAATTGAACCAAATTCTCAAAGAAATGAAGTTGTTTATATACAAGTAGAGAACAGCCGAAAAGCTTTGTCTATAATGGCTTCTAATTTTTATGGCAACCCTTCTAAAAAAATTAAACTTATTGGTATCACTGGCACCAATGGAAAAACAACTACTGCTACTCTTTTATTCAATTTATTTAAAAAATTAGACCCTCAATCTAAAGTAGGGTTAATTTCAACTATACAAATCCTTATAGGTTCAAAAAAAATTGATACTGAGCACACCACCCCAGATGCTATTACAATTAATAAAGTGTTAGCAGATATGGTGAATGAAGATGTAGAATACTGTTTTATGGAAGTATCCTCTCATGGTATTGAACAAGACAGAGTTTCAGGACTGTACTTTACTGGAGGTGTTTTTACAAATATTACTAAAGAACATTTGGACTACCATAAAACGTTTAAAAATTATAGAGATGTCAAAAAGAAATTTTTTGATATGCTTTCTAAAGAGGCTTTTGCTTTAAGTAATATAGACGATAAAAACGGGTATTATATGTTGCAAAACAGCATTGCGTCTAAAAAAACCTATGCCTTGAGAAATGATGCTGATTTTAAACTAAAAATAATTGAAAAAGAGTTTGAAGGCATGCTTCTCAATATTGATGGAAATGAAATTTGGACCTCCCTCATTGGAACATTTAATGCATATAATCTTTTGGCAGTTTTTGGTGTTGCAAATTTATTAGGGAAAGATTCACATGAAATTATGAAATCATTAAGTGCGTTAGAGGCACCTAAAGGGAGATTAGAACGATTTTCATTAAAAGAAATTACATTTATTGTGGATTTCGCACATAATCCATTAGGATTAAAAAATATTTTAGAATCAGTAACTGAGATACGAAGCAGAAATGAAAAACTTTATATAGTTATAGGTTGTGGAGGAGATAGAGACAAATCTAAACGTCCAGAAATGGGGAGGATTGCAGCGGAATATTGTGATGTTGTTATTTTCACTTCAGACAATCCTAGGAATGAAAACCCAATGCAGATTATTGATGAAATGATAAAAGGGGTTTCCGAAATAAATTATAAAAAAATACAAACTATAGTTGATCGCTCTGAAGCCATTAAAAAAGCTTGTCATTCTGCTAAAAAAAAAGATATCGTTCTTGTGGTTGGAAAAGGGCATGAAAATTATCAGATAATTAATGGTAAAAAAAAGTTATACAACGACTTTGACGAAATAAAAAAACATATCACAAATATTAAATAAAAATGCTTTACTATTTATTTGAATTTTTAGAATCTAAATATGCACTACCCGGAGCATCTGTGTTTCAATATTTGTCGTTCAGATCTGCTGCATCTGCATTATCATCACTTTTGTTAGCCTATTTTTTAGGGAAACGAATAATCAAATACTTAAGAATAAAACAAATTGGAGAGAATGTAAGAGATTTAGGATTAAAAGGTGAGGAATCCAAAAAAGGGACTCCAACAATGGGCGGTATCGTTATTTTGATTTGCACACTTATTCCAGTACTTCTATTTGGTAAAATAAATGTGTACAGTTCATTACTAATCTTCACTACAATTTGGCTTGGACTTATTGGTTTTATTGATGATTATATCAAAATATTCAAGAAACAAAAATCTGGATTAGCTGGAAAATTTAAAATTTTTGGACAAATCATATTAGGAGTAATTGTAGGCGGAGTACTCTATTTTCAACCCGTAAAACAAAACACGTCCCAGTCTGACAAAAGTAATTTTCATTACTCAACTTCAAGTGATAGCACAAAATTAAAAACGGAAAACGTAATTACAACTACGTTACCATTTTATAAAAACAATGAGTTTAATTATTCTACAATTGTAGAATGGATTCATCCTAATATGAAAAAATATACTTGGATTCTTTTTGTTTTTATAGTAATACTTATAGTTACTGCTGTTTCAAATGGGGCGAATTTAACGGATGGACTTGATGGACTAGCCGCAGGGAATGCTTCCATTATAATTTTTACTTTAGGCGTATTTGCCTGGATTTCAGGTAATGTTATTTATTCAGACTATTTAAATATTGCCTATATTCCAAATGTAGGTGAAATAACCATTTTTATCGCTGCATTACTAGGGGCACTTATTGGCTTTTTATGGTTTAATGCATATCCAGCACAAATATTTATGGGAGACGTGGGAAGTCTGAGTGTGGGTGGAATTATTGCAGTAATAGCAATTATCATTCGTAAAGAATTATTACTTCCTTTACTCTGTGGGGTGTTCTTTATTGAATCGCTATCCGTAATCATACAAGTACTTTATTTTAAATATACAAAACGAAAAACAGGTGCTGGAAAACGCGTTTTTCTCATGGCACCGTTGCACCATCACTTTCAAAAAAAAGGATATCATGAAAGTAAAATTGTCTCAAGATTTTGGGTCGTAGGTATTCTCTTAGCATTATTAACTATTGTCACACTTAAAATAAGATGAAAAAGAAAGAAATTGTTGTTTTAGGTGCTGGAAAAAGCGGTTTAGGGGCTTCTATACTTGCAAAGAAAAAAGGATATAATGTTCTTTTATCAGAAAAAAATAAATTATCTCAAGAAATTAAAAATACATTAAAGAAATATGAAATTGATTGGGAAGAAAAGACCCATTCAATAAATAAATTTTTAGATGCAGAATGTATTATTAAAAGTCCTGGCATTCCTGATGATATTCCTTTAATCCACAAATTAAAACAAGAAAAAATACCTGTTATTTCAGAAATTGAATTTGCATCAAAGTATACCACCGCACAAATTATTGGAATTACAGGAACCAACGGAAAAACTACTACAGCATCCTTAATTTACCATTTAATGAATGAAGCGGGATTAAATGTTTGTCTTGCTGGGAATATAGGGAATAGTTTTGCTGAACAAGTCGCCAAAAAAAAATATGACTATTATGTATTAGAATTAAGTAGTTTTCAGTTAGATGGAATTGATAAATTTTTACCTCATGTTGCCATAATAACTAATATCAGTCCCGATCATTTAGACAGATATGATGAGGATTTTCAAAAATATATATCCTCAAAAATGAGGATTTTTAAAAACCAAAAAGAAAACGATTTCCTCATTTATAACATGGATGACGAAGTTACGCACAAGGCGATAAAAGAAAAAGGAACTGTCTCAAAGATTGTCCCTTTTAGCACAAAAAAAAAAATCGAAAATGGAACGTCTTTTGAAAGTCCATATATAAAGACACAAATACATAAAACACAAAATAAAATGAACATACAAGATTTAAACTTACAGGGCAGACATAATTTATTAAATGCGATGGCTGCAATTACAGTAGCAGATATTCTTAAAATTAGTAACGAGACTATTAGAAAAAGTTTGATGAGCTTTAAGGGAGTAGAGCATAGATTAGAGCATGTTCTAAAAATAAAAGATGTGAAATATATAAATGATTCAAAAGCTACTAATATTAATGCCACCTATTTTGCATTGGAAAGTATAAAAACTAATATTATTTGGATAGCTGGAGGAGTTGATAAAGGGAATGATTATTCTTTGTTAATGCCGTTCGTTAGAAAAAAAGTTAAAGCTATCGTATGTTTAGGAACGGATAACTCGAAATTAGTAAATACATTTAATCCTTTTGTAAGAAATATGATTGAAACGCAAAGTATGACAGAGGCAGTTAAAATAGCCTCTAAATTAGCAGACAGAAATGAGACTGTACTACTTTCTCCTGCATGTGCTAGTTTCGATTTATTTAAGAATTATGAAGAAAGAGGGCTATTATTTAAAGAAGCGATTAGAAAACTATAAGTTAAATATAGAATGAAAAGTATAAAATTAAGAGGAGATAAAATTCTTTGGGGAATACTAGGTTTTTTAGCCTTATTCTCATTTTTACCTGTATTTAGTGCTAGTAGTAATTTAGCATATGTAATAGGAAAAGAAACTCCTTGGTATTATTTATTCAAACATAGTTTCATTACATTTCTTGGATTCATGATTATGTTTCTAGTACACAAAATCCCTTTTCATTATTTTAAAGGGCTTTCCATATTATTACTGCCTATTACTATTCTGCTACTAATCTATACTTCTTTTCAAGGAAATATAATCTCGGGAGCCAATGCAAATAGATGGATTCAAGTGCCCTTTATAGGCATGAGCTTTCAACCTTCTACGTTGGCGTTTGTAGTGATTATGGTTTATTTATCTCAATATTTATCTAAAAAAAGAGAAACTGCAGATACATTCAAAACCGCATTTATCAAAATTTGGATTCCCGTTGGAGTCATTGTATTATTAATTTTACCTTCTAATTTTTCTACCGCATTACTAATTTTTATGATGTCTTTAATTATTTGTTTTTTGGGGGGACATCCCATAAAATATTTATTTATAGTTGTAGGAATAGGAATTTCAAGCATTTTATTATTTATTCTTTTAGCTAAAACATTTCCAGATTTAATTCCAAACAGGGTGGATACTTGGGGTAATAGAATAGAAAATTTTATTAATAAAAGTGAAGATTCCTTATATAAAAACTATCAAATTGAAAGGTCAAAAAAAGCCATAGCTAGTGGCGGTGTATTTGGTGTAGGTGTTGGAAAAAGTGCTATGAAAAATTTCTTGCCTCAAAGTTCTTCTGATTTTATCTACGCTATAATAGTAGAAGAATTTGGAACAATTGGCGGATTTGCAGTCATCCTCGCGTATATAATACTCCTATTTCGAATCATAATCATAACGTATAAAACTACCTCTTCATTTGGAAAATTAGTAGTAATCGGCGTTGGTATTCCCGTAATTATTCAAGCCTTTTTAAATATAGGAGTTACTTTAGAAGTTTTTCCCATTACTGGGCAACCTCTCCCACTCATTAGCAGTGGAGGAACTGCTGTGCTAATGACATGTATTGCGATGGGAATTATCCTAAGTGTTAGTGCCTCTGCCAAAAGTGCAGAAGAAGAAGAAAAAATAAATGAATCCCCTTTATCTATATTAAGTGAAACCATATAAATTCATCATATCAGGAGGAGGAACAGGAGGTCATATTTTTCCTGCAATTGCTATAGCAAAAGAATTACAACTTCGCTATCAAAATGCCACGTTTTTATTTATTGGTGCTATAGGTAGAATGGAAATGCTATATGTTCCAAAAGCGGGATTTACTATAAAGGGTATTTGGATAACTGGATTTAATCGGTCATTTAGGTTAAAGAATTTACTTTTTCCATTAAAATTAGTAATTAGCATAATTCAATCTTTATTTATTTACCTTTCGTATCGACCTTCTTTTGTAATCGGCACTGGCGGTTTTGCAAGCGGACCAATACTTTGGGTTTCATCTTTATTCAAAACGCCTTATCTAATTCAAGAACAAAATGCATATGCAGGGGTCACCAATAAATTATTAGGAAAAAAGGCTGAAAAAATAGCTGTCGCTTATGATGGAATGGAACGTTTTTTTGCAAAAGAGAAAATAGTTAAAACAGGTATTCCAATCCGTAAGGAATTATTAACTATTGACAAAAAAGAAAATGAGGCAAAATCTTTTTATAAGTTAAATGAAAATAAAAAAGTACTCGCAATTATTGGTGGCAGTTTAGGAGCTGCAAAAATCAATTCTTTGATAGAAGAAAAATTAGATTTTTTGAAAGAACTAGATGTTCAGATTATTTGGCAATGTGGAAAATTGTATTATTCAAAATATAAAAAATATCACAATCAAAAAGAAAATATTTTAGTTTATGATTTCATCACTGATATAGATTTGTTTTATGCTGCTTCAGATTTTATTATTTCACGAGCTGGAGCTGGAGCAATATCGGAACTAACGTTAGTAGGAAAACCCTTACTCTTAATCCCTTCCCCAAATGTAGCCGAAGACCATCAAACGCATAACGCTAAAAAATTAGCAGATAAAAAAGCAGCTATTTTTATTCCAGAATGTGATTTAGATAAATATTTTGAGGATGAAATAAAGAGGTTAGTTACTAACTACAGTTTGCAACAAGAAATGAAAAAAAATCTTAAACGATTAGCAATGCCTAATGCAACTAAAGATATAACTGATATTATAGATAATTTATTAAATGAAAAATAAAATATATTATTTTCTAGGTATCGGTGGTATAGGCATGTCTGCCTTAGCACAATATTTTCATTCTCAAAAAGAATGCATTGTAAAAGGGTATGATAAAACTGAAACAGATTTAACAAAAAAATTGGAGCATTTAGGAATGGAAATAACTTTTGAAGATAGTATAAATACTATTCCTAAAGAGGTTTTAGAAAGTAAGGATTCAACTATTGTATATACCCCAGCTATTCCCAAAGACCATACGCAAAAAAAATATTTAGAATCATCAGGATACGAATTATTCAAAAGGTCAGATATACTAGGAAAAATCAGTGAAAATAGTTTTTGTTTAGCTGTCGCTGGCACACATGGAAAAACTACAACTTCATGTATTTTGTCTCATTTATATAATCAAACTAATCAAAATTTTACAGCTTTTTTAGGGGGAATTACTAAAAGCAATAATTCAAATTTAATTCAAAATGGAACTGAAAACATGATAGTAGAAGCAGATGAGTTTGATAGAACATTTTTAAAATTATCCCCTGATATCGCTTGTATAACATCTATGGATGCAGATCATTTAGATATTTATGGAACACACACTGAATTGAAAAAAACTTTCAAAGAGTTTGCAAACAAAGTTTCAAAATATAGAGTCATTGCAAAAGGATTACCTATAGATGGCTATACGTATGCAATAGATGATAATAGTGCTGATTATACTATTATAAATTTAAAAATAAAAGAAGGAGGGTATGAAGGGGATATTATAACCCCTAAGCATACATTTAAAAAAGTATTTATTAATCAAATTGGTCGCCATAATTTATCTAATGCCTTAGCTGCCTTTGCAATGTCTGATTTAGCTGGAATTGTAGATAAAAAATTATGTGAAGCCTTAGGAAATTTTCAAGGAATTGAAAGACGCTTATCTTATGTTTATACCACTAATGAAAAAATAATTATAGACGATTATGCGCACCATCCAACAGAAATAGATGCAATATACAACACTTTAGAAGAGCATTATAAAACAGAAAAAAAAGCGGTTATTTTTCAGCCACATTTATTTAGCAGAACCAAAGATTTTATGGATTCTTTTGGAAAGTCTTTATCGCAGTTTGACGAGGTGTATTTATTAGATATTTATCCTGCAAGAGAACTACCAATAAAAGGAATAAATAGCGATGTACTTTTAGAAAAAATCACACATAAAAATAAAGATAAAATAGAAAAAAAAGATATTTACGAAATAGTGAAAAACAAAACCCCAAAAATAGTAACCCTATTAGGTGCTGGGGATATAGACGTTGAAATAAAAAAAGTAGTAAAACAATTAGGATGAGAAAATCAATTAAAATAATGAAGTTTTTATTTAGCATTATCATTTTTCTATCTCTGCTTTCATTTAGCTCAATTAGAAATAACAAGAGGTTAATTAATGATATTAAAATAGATTTTTTAGGTAAAAATTTATTTATAGATAGCGATTTTATTATAACAGAAACGCAAAATAAATCAGGTGATTTTTTGTCAATAAAATTAGATGCATTTAATATAAATAAATGGGAACACAAACTATCTTTAAATCCGTATGTTGAAAAAATTAATATCTATAAATCTATCAATGGAATAGTAGGATTTAACATAAAAGAAAGAAAACCGCTACTAAGAGTAATGCAAAAAACACCATTTTATTTAGATAAGCATAGTGTCTCTATTCCTTTTTCTAAAAAACATAGTCCTAGAGTTCCACTTTATTACGGAGAGTTCGATGTTGTTAAATCCAAAATTTTAATTTCTTTTATAAAAAAAGTAAATACCCATAAATTTTTAAAAGATGAAGTAGTTCAAATAGAATACAAAGACAATACCTATTCTATATTACTTCGCTCCTATCCTTTTGAAGTAGTTTTAGGTAAATTAGATAATTTAGAAAATAAGTTTTATAAGTTAGAAACCTTTTGTAAATATCTACATCAAGAAAAAAAAGAAGCACTTTTTTCAAAAGTGAACTTATGTTATAAAAATCAAGTAATAGTTATATAAAATAGAAAAATGAATAAAAATAAAATCTCCTTAGGAATTGATATTGGAACTACAAAAATTGTAGCAATTATAGGTAAGAAAAACGAATACGGCAAAATAGAGATAATAGGTATAGGTAAATCTCCAAGTTTAGGAGTATATCAAGGCGTTGTCTCAAATATTACACAAACCGTAGAATCAATACAACTTGCCGTTGAAAGAGCCTTTGAAGCTTCTGGTGTAGAAATTCGAGAAGGGATGGTAGGTATAGCTGGAAAACATATCAAAAGTTTGCAGCACAATGACTACATTAATAGAAAAAATCCAGAAAAAGTAATTAGTGATTCTGATATTGAAAATCTAGTCAAACAAGTCTATAATTTATCTATGTTACCTGGTGAGAAAATCATTCATGTACTTCCTCAAGAGTATAAAATAGATGGACAATCAGAAATCACTGAGGCTTTAGGGATGTATGGGAACCGCTTAGAAGCAAATTTTCACGTCGTTACTGGGCAAATAAGTTCTATTAGTAATATTATGCGATGTGTAAAGTCTGCTGGACTTATCCCAAAAGGGGTTACTTTAGAACCCATCGCATCTTCGGAATCTGTATTAAGTCAAGACGAAAAAGAAGCAGGAGTAGCACTAATTGATATAGGAGGTGGTACTACCGATTTAGCTATTTTCAAAAATGGTATTATACGACACACAGTTGTTATTCCCTTTGGAGGAAATATAGTTACTGAAGATATTAAAGAAGGATGCTCTATTATTGGTAAATATGCTGAGGAGTTAAAAATTCGTTTTGGTTCTACATGGCCTAATCATAACAAGGAAAATGAGATTGTTACTATCCCAGGGCTAAATGGTAGAGAGCCTAAAGAAATATCGTTAAAAACACTTTCAAAAATTATACATGCAAGGATTAAAGAAATTATTGAGACAGTATATATTGAAATAGAAAATTACGGTCACAATGAACAAAGAAAAAAATTAATTGGAGGTATAGTAATCACAGGTGGAGGAAGTCAAATTAAGCATTTAAAACAACTGGTTGAATATGTTACAGGAATGGATACTAGAATAGGTGTGCCGAATGAACACATTGCAGGAGATAGCGAACAACATATTGCTAGCCCTATTTATTCAACGGCAGTGGGTCTTTTAATGAAAGCTATTGAAGAGAATGAAAAAGAAGAAAGAAGGTCAGATGAAGAAAAAACTGCAAATGATTCTATGGAAGAATTACATAAAAATAGAATAAATATTTTTGAAGTTTGGACAGAAAAATTAATCAAATTTTTTGATAGAGAAGAATAAATTAAAAACAATAATTATGAATACTAATTTCTCATTAAACATGCCTAAGGGCAAATATAAAAATGTTATTAAAGTAATTGGCGTAGGTGGTGGCGGAAGTAACGCCGTCAATCACATGTTTAAACAGGGCATACTAGGAGTGGATTTTGTGGTCGCAAATACGGATATGCAACATTTAGAAAACTGTACAGTCCCTGATAAAATTCAATTGGGTACAAACCTTACAGAAGGAATGGGTGCGGGAGCAAATCCTGAAATAGGAGAAAAAGCGGCTATTGAAAACATTAAAGATATTGAAAAAATATTAGCTCAAAACACGAAAATGATTTTTATCACCGCAGGAATGGGTGGTGGTACTGGAACGGGAGCTGCTCCTATTTTCGCTAAGATGGCTAGAGAAAGAGGTATTTTAACAATTGGAATTGTCACTATGCCTTTTGAACATGAAGGAAAAATTAGAGGGGAACAAGCTAGAAAAGGGCTTGAGAAAATTAAAAATCATTTAGACTCATTAATTATAATAAACAATAATAAAATAAGAGAGGTATATGGTAATTTAGGTTATAGTGCTGGTTTTGGAAAAGCAGACGAAGTATTAACTAATGCCGCTAAGGGAATCGCTGAAGTAATAACCAAAAATTTTGCACAAAATATTGATTTAAAAGATGTAAATACAGTATTAAAGAACAGTGGTACAGCCATAATGGGTTCTGCTAAAGCGAATGGGGAAAACAGATCAAGGCAAGTAATTATGCAAGCATTAGATTCTCCTTTACTCAATGATAATAGGATTAAAGGTTGCAAAAACGTACTACTTCTTATTTCTTATGGTACAGACGAGATTACTATTGATGAAATTAGCGAAATAAATGAGTTTATTCAAAATGAAGCGAATAATGAGGCAAATATAATTATGGGGATTGGGGAAGATTTAGAATTAAACGACTCTATTTCTGTTACTGTTATTGCTACAGGATTTCATATTGATAAACAAGGAACGATATCTGAGATTGAAGAAAAAAAAATATTTCATAATCTAGAGGATAAAGAAGTCTCAATAATAGAACATGTTAGACAAGAAGTAAATGAAAGTAAATTTGACAAGCAAAATATAATTAAACATGAACTAAATTTAGAAGGAGAAAAAGATGAAAATGATATTCAAATAGACAATAATGCCTCTAATGAAAAGGCAAATATTTATGAATTTGGGACAAAGGTTAAGAAAGAGGTAACAGAAAATGTAGAAATGAAAAACAACTCTGAACCTTTTACTAAAAGTATTAAAAAGAAAAAAAATCCTTTAGATTATACGCATAACCTATTTAGTGATCAAAATAAAATTGAAGAAACGAATACGTTAAAAAAAATTGGTGCTCAAATGAAACAATTTAACTCAAGCAAAGTGGAGGACCTAGAAAAACCTGCATATGAAAGAAACGGTATTATTCTTGAAGAACCTAAAAAAGAGGGAAATCTTTCAAGATATACTTTAAATGAAGATTATACAGGAAACGAAAAATTAAGAACAAACAATTCTTTTCTACATGACAATGTAGATTAAACAACAATAAAATATTAATTATGTCTTTAGAAACTAAAATTACTACCGCTTTAAAAGAAGCAATGAAAGCCAAAGATGCGCTTCGATTAGAATCGCTTAGGTCTATTAAGTCTGCTATTATATTAGCAAAAACTGAAAGCAAAGACAAGGATTCTTTGACAAAAGATGAAGAGTTAAAAATCTTACAAAAACTAGTCAAACAACGAATGGATAGCGCAGGTATCTACAAAGAGCAAGGAAGGGAAGATTTAGCTGTTACTGAAGAAAATCAAGCAAAAATTATCAGTGAATTTTTACCTGAACAATTAAGTGAGGAGGAAGTAACAGAGATAATAAGCCAAATAATTGCAGATACAAATGCGAGTGGCATGAAAGATATGGGAAAAGTGATGGGAATGGCTAGTAAAAAAATAGGCGGAAAAGCAGATGGCAAAACGATTGCTACTATTGTAAAACAAAAGTTAGCATAAAGAAACAAAACGGCTCAGTAGTTCAACTGGATAGAATATCAGATTTCGGCTCTGAGGGTTGGGGGTTCGAATCCTCCCTGAGTCACTAAGTAACTTATTTACACCTCCACTGCCTCTATCACTGCATTAGGGGCAATTTTTTTAACTAAACCTTGTAGTACTCTTCCTGGGCCTACTTCTGTAAAAGTATTGTATCCATCTGCGACCATATTTTCTACACTCTGTGTCCATCGCACTGGAGATATTAATTGTTTAATCAAGTTAGATTTAATCTCATTGACATCAGTGACACCTGTAGCACACACGTTTTGATAGATAGGACATAAGGGTTTTTTGAACTCAGTACGCTCTACCGCTTTCGCAAATTCTTTTTTGGCAGGTTCCATCAATGGAGAATGAAATGCGCCTCCTACAGGTAATAATAATGCACGTCTTGCACCTTTTTCTTTTAGTGTCTCAACTGCTTTTTCTACAGCCTCTTTCTTTCCAGAAATAACCAATTGTCCTGGGCAGTTATAATTTGCTGCAACTACTATTCCTGACTCCTCTTTACACACATCTTCTACTATATTTTCTTCCAATCCAAGTATAGCTGCCATAGTTCCAGCCTCAACATTACACGCCTCTTGCATCGCCATTGCTCTAACATAAACTAATTTTAAACCCTCTTCAAAATTGACAACCCCAATAGATGCCAATGCAGAAAGTTCCCCCAAAGAGTGTCCTGCAACGGCTTGAGGTGTAAAGTTTTTACCCATTACTCTACTTAAAATTAGAGAATGAATAAAAATAGCGGGTTGTGTTACTTTTGTTTGCTTCAAGTCTTCTGCTGTCCCTGTAAACATTATCTCTGAAATGGAAAACCCTAATACATTATCTGCTTTTTTAAATAACTCATTAGCCAACGAGTAATTGTCGTATAAATCTTTGCCCATCCCTGTAAATTGTGAGCCTTGTCCTGGAAATATATATGCTTTCATTTTTTATATTTTTTTATATGTTAAATAGGAAAAATCGTGATTGTTATTAGCGTTTTTAATGTGGTGCTCTTCTTCTATTAACTTCCATTTTCTTTCCTCTATTTTTGGAAAAAAAGCGTCTGCTTCAAATTGTTCGTGTATTCTAGTTAGTTCAATGCAATCCGTAAAAACTAAACTTTGTTTATAGATTTCTCCTCCCCCAATTATAAAAGGTTTATTATCGTTTTTGACTACATCTAACGCTAAAGCTTCCTCTAAACTATGACAAACGACAGCTTCTTTTGCCTCGTATTGCTTATTTTTTGTAATGATAATATTTGTTCTATTGGGAAGCGCTTTAGGCATAGACTCAAAAGTTTTTCTTCCCATAATCACACAGTGATTTAAGGTAAGTCTTTTGAATCGTTTTAAATCGTGAGGTAGGTCCCAAACTAATTTGTTATCCTTACCTAAAGAGTCGTTTTCTCCTGCAGCAGCAATTATAGTAACTTCTCTTTGTTGGCTATCATTTTCCATAATACATTATGGATATAATTAAAAGGATTACTTAACTTTATCTACTAAAGCTTTGAAAGCAGTAGGGTTATTCATTGCTAAATCTGCAAGAACTTTTCTGTTTATGTCTATGTTATTTTCTTTGATTTTATTCATCAACTGACTATACGTCAATCCCTCTGCACGAGCGGCAGCATTAATCCTAAGAATCCATAAAGATCTGAAAGTTCTTTTCTTGTTCTTTCTATCTCTATAGGCATATAACATTGCTTTATCAACAGCATTTGCGGCAACTCTCCATACATTTTTTCTTCTTCCAAAGTAGCCTTTTGCTTGTTTTAAAACTTTCTTTTTTCTTTTTCTTGAGGCAACAGAATTTACTGATCTTGGCATAATTAAATGTTTTTTTAAATTATTATTTCAAGCACAATTGCTTTTTTATACTTTTTTCATCACTACTACTCACCCATCCTGCATGCTCTAATCTCAATTTACGTTTTTTTGATTTTTTAGTCAAAATATGATTTTTAAACGCATGCTTTCTTTTTATTTTACCTGTAGCTGTTAATTTAAATCTCTTTTTAGCACTAGATTTTGTTTTTAACTTACCCATTTTTATTTAATTATATTTGTTACTTTTTCTTTATTGGCGCGATTAGCATTATCATTCTCTTTCCTTCTAATTTCGGCATTTGTTCAACTTTTCCTATATCTTGTAATTCTTCAGCTAAACGTAATAATAAAATTTTTCCTTGGTCTTTAAATATTATTGAACGTCCCTTAAAAAACACAAATGTCTTTAATTTTGCTCCTTCTTTTAAAAATTTTATCGCATGTCTTTTCTTGAATTCATAATCATGGTCGTCAGTCTGCGGTCCAAATCTTATTTCTTTTAATACTACTTTAGAGGTTTTTGATTTTAAAAGTTTCTCTTTCTTCTTTTGCTCATATAAAAACTTACTATAATTAAGTATTTTACATATTGGCGGCGCGGTTTTAGCAGATATTTCTACTAAATCAAGCTCCATTTCTCTCGCCATTTGCAGTGCTTTGTATGTCTTATATACTTTATTCTCTACATTATCTCCTACCAGCCTAATCTCATGAGCATCTATTTTCTCATTTATCTTGTGTAAATCTACTTTTATTACCCTTGCTGGGCCTCTATATCTTTTTCTTCGTATTGCTATAACTTAAAATTTTTAATTAAACTTTCTTTGATAACTCAAGCGTTATTTGTTTTTTTATTTTTGAAACAAAATCATCTATAGTACATGTTTTTATTTCTTCATTCTTATATTGTCTAACAGAAACCGTATTGCTTTTTTCTTCTTTTTCTCCTACAATTAGTACATAAGGATACTTGTTCAATACTGCTTCTCTAATCTTTTTTCCTACCGTTTCACTTCTTTTATCAAAAAGGGTGCGAATATCGTTATTTTTTAGCAAATCACCAACTTTATCTGCATATTTTTCATATTTTTCACTCACAGGAATTAGCAATACTTGCTCAGGGGCTAACCACAATGGCAATTCCCCTACAGTATGCTCTAATAAAATAGCAATAAATCTTTCCAAACTCCCAAATGGCGCTCTATGAATCATTACTGGGCGATGTTGTTCATTATCCGCTCCTTTATATTCCAATTTAAAACGCTCCGGCAAATTATAATCAACCTGAATAGTCCCTAACTGCCATTCTCTATTTAATGCGTCTCTAACCATGAAATCTAATTTGGGGCCGTAAAAAGCGGCTTCTCCATACTCAATTTCGTAGGGTAAATTCTTTTCTTTTACTGCATTTATGATAGCTTGTTCCGCTATTTGCCAATTTTCTTCAGACCCTATATATTTTTCAGGAGTATTGGGGTCTCTGAGCGATACTTGTGCTTTAAAATTTTCAAAAGATAACGAAGTAAATACATACAACACTAAATCTATTACCTTTTTAAACTCATCGTTTAATTGCTCCGAAGTACAGAAAATATGCGCGTCATCTTGTGTAAATCCTCTTACGCGCGTAAGACCGTGAAGCTCTCCGCTTTGTTCATATCTATAAACAGTTCCAAACTCAGCATAGCGTTTAGGCAAGTCTTTATAACTCCATTTTTCTGCTTTATAAATCTCACAATGATGTGGACAATTCATTGGTTTTAATAGAAAGGTTTCATTTTCAGAAGGCGTTTCAATAGGCTGAAAGCTATCCGCTCCATATTTCTCATAATGTCCAGAAGTTTCATACAACTCTTTACTTCCTATGTGGGGAGATATTACTTGTTCATATCCCGCTTTTTTTTGTAAACCGCGCATGAAATTTTCTAACTCCTCTCTAATTACTACTCCGCGAGGTAGCCAAAGGGGAAGCCCCTGCCCTACTTTATTTGAGAAAGCAAATATTTTTAATTCTTTTCCGATTTTTCGATGGTCGCGTTTTTTAGCTTCTTCTATACGTGCTAAATACTCTGTTAGATATTTTTGTTTAGGAAAAGAGATTCCATAAATACGCGTTAGTTGCTTGTTGTCTTTATTTGCACGCCAATAAGCCCCTGCGATACTCAATAGTTTAATTGACTTGATAATTGAGGTATTTGGAATGTGTCCCCCTCTACATAAATCTGTAAAATCAGAATGGTCACAAAATGTAATCGTTCCCTCCTCTAAATTTTCAATTAACTCTACTTTGTATGGGTTGTTTTTTTGCTTATAATAGTCTAAGGCATCCTTTTTAGTAGACTTTCGCATTTTAAATTCAAAACTCTGCCTTGCTAATTCCAACATTTTTTTCTCTACCTCTTCCAAATCTTCTTCAGTTATACTCTTATCCCCAAAATCCGCATCGTAATAAAATCCTTCCTCAATAGCGGGACCAATGGTTAGTTTTACTTCTGGGTATAAAATTTCTAATGCTTGTGCCAATACGTGCGCTGTAGAATGCCAAAAGGCTTGCTTCCCATCAATATCGTTCCAAGTATACAATACTAATTTGCCACTTTCTGACAATTCAGTCGTAGTTTCTACTTTTTGGTCATTATATTTTGCGGATATAACATTTCTTGCCAACCCTTCGCTAATGCTCTTAGCAACTTCAAAGACGGTTGTTCCTTCGGTATATTTTCTAACGGAGCTATCTGGAAAAGTAATTTCTATCATTCTTTTTTTAGAGGTTGGCAAAAATAAGAAAAACTAATAAATATTATTTTGAAAGCGACCTAAAAATAGCACGAATACCAAAATATCCTAATAATAAAGTAGTTATCATACATAGAACACCAACTATCCATACAAATGAAAACATAGGATGTTCTTCATTATTATAGGCTTGAGTGATTAGTATAGGAGTAAGAAAACAAAAAAACAAACATCCTAAGAGTCTATAAATTCCTTTTCTCAATTGATTCATTTTCATTTTTTATATGTACTTATTATTTCTCTTATGGATTTGTTTTGAATTAATAAATTTTTTGACTTTTCTTGAGAAATCCCTAATTCCTTACTTAATATCTTCTCTGCGCGAATTTTTAGTTTTTGATTTGTCATTTGTAAGTCTATCATTTGATTTCCCTTCACATGCCCTAATCGTATCATCGTCACCGTTGATATCATATTTAAAAGTATTTTTTGGGCAGTTCCTGCTTTCATCCGTGTACTTCCCGTAATAAATTCAGGGCCAACGATTACTTCAATGGGATAGTTGGCGACTTTAGAAATTGGACTATTAGGGTTTGCACAAATACTTCCCGTTAAAATTCCTTTTTCCTTACACGCATCCAAAGTTGCTAATACATAGGGGGTAGTTCCAGAAGCAGAAATACCTATTACAACATCCTTCTTTGATATATTAAATGCGTTTAAATCTTTCCATCCTTGTGTTTTACTATCCTCTGCTCCTTCTACTGGATTAGACAGTGCTTTCATGCCTCCCGCTATTATTCCTATGATCTTATCAGACACTCCAAAAGTAGGCAGGCATTCTGAAGCGTCTAATACCCCCAAACGACCACTCGTTCCCGCGCCTATATAAAACAATCGCCCTCCATTTTTTAACGACCGTACTACCTTATTTATAAGTTCCTCCACATTTGGAAGTACTTTTTCTATCGCTTCTGTAATTGTTTTATCTTCTTTATGGATGTTTTGTAGCAGTGTTGACACACTTTGATTTTCTAACGCATCGTATAGCGAATCTTGTTCTGTGATTTTTATAAAATCCATAGAATGCAAAAATAGTGTAAAATAAGGGGATTAAAATATGTAAAAAAAATATAGATTTAAAACAACTTAAAACTATGTCCGAAATTGAGTTGATAAAATCAAATATAATTTTTTAACTAATCACAAGTACTTCAATAAATTATTTTTCTATATTTGGCGACATATTAATACCAACAACAAAAAAAATTAAATTATGGATGCAAAGAAAAAAGAATTAGTACAAGAATCATTTAAAAAAGTAGCCCCAATATCTGAGAAAGCAGCAGAAATATTTTATGGAAAACTTTTTGAATTAGACCCGTCACTTAAACCACTATTTAAAGGAGATATTGTGGAACAAGGTCGTAAACTTATGAAAGTTTTAGGTACTGCTGTAGCGGGTTTAAATAATTTAGAGGCATTAATCCCTGTTGTAAAAGATCTTGGAAGGAGACATGTCGGATATGGTGTTCCAGAATCTAGTTATGCAACCGTTGGTGAGGCACTTATCTATACTTTAGGAGCTGGGTTGGGTGATGCTTTTACTCCAGAGACTAAGGAAGCTTGGATAGAAGTGTATGGCCTGCTTTCTAACGTTATGATTGAAGCTTCTGATTATTAATTTTTTAGAATAGACTTACATTTATTCCTGCAAAAACTCTGATTCCTTGATTCGGAGCGTAAATATATGTTGGGTCAAACACTAGTGCATTTGGGTTATTTGCTGTCTTCAAAGCATTTCCGTCTGCATCAAAACTTACATTTTTGTCAAATGGGTCATTAGATCTTGCAATTAAAAATGGCAGATTATTTGCGGGTGTCCAATCCAATAAATTTTTAACCCCAACAAAAAACTTATGTTGTTTTTTATTTACATAAGAAATTTTAATGTTTTGTATACTCCAAACAGGTGAATATTCTGGTCGTGGATCATATTCGCTTACACGGGGTAATTTCATAGGTCCATATATAGTTCCCGTATAATCTATTTGAGTATTTATACTTTTAATAGGAATAGTCACTGTCCAATTTCCAGTAAAATTCTCTGTAAACTCTGGGCGTGTCCTTACATTATTCTCATTTTTATAAACATCCATAAATGAGAATCCTACTTGCGCTCTAAAATCGTACTTAGAAACTGTATAATTTACTCCTACACCACTTGAAACCGCATATCCATCTAAGTTATTATAAATAATCTGATTAGGGTTAGTCTCGTAATCTGGTAGAATTTGATTTTCAAAATGGGTATACCATCCGGACATATCTATATTCATAATCCAATCATTTTTGGTATATATATTTTTATAGAAATTAATCGTTGAATTATGAGATACCTCAGGCGAAATGTTAGAATTTATTATTAAATCTCTCGAACCATTAAGTGCGGCATGATCTTCTGTGAATATATTTACTACTCTAAACCCTTTTGCATAATTAAATCGCAATATACTTTGGTCTTTAAAAGTAAGTTTGTAACCTACTCTAGGAGTAAATATTTCACCATGAATGAAATGATAATCCAAGCGTGTTCCAAGTAGTAATTTATGATTATTAGCAACTTTAATTTCATCATCAATAAAAAATCCTATAATCGTATCCTCATTAGGTCTATTTGAATTTTGATTTTCAGTCGCAGGTGTATTATCATCAAAAATTGTATACTTTACAGATAATCCGCTCACCCAATCGTGATTGTTGAATTTTCCTTTTTTTATGAGTTGAGCAAAGCCGATTTTTTCATCGGCACTATAAAATGTATCTCCGTATTGACTATTTTGATTATGACTTGTAAAGGAATATTGTAAATCAAAATTTTTCAAAAAAGGATTGTTCCCTACTACTTCAAATCGCCTTGTAAAAATACTTTCTCCGTATATTTGATCGCTACCTCTAAATTCTGGAGTCCAATTTAACTCTCCACCCCATCTATCTTCATAAATATATCTCAATGCAAGGTTTGCAAAAACTTGATTAATTTTTTTGTAACTTAGTTTTTCAAAAACAGAAATTCTTTTTTGTAAAGCCACGTCTGTAAAGTTATCATTATTGTTATCAATGGGTGTATCATACCAAAATACATTCACTCCAGAAAGTAATGTTAGATTTTTTCCCAATCTTGTTGTATGACCAATATCTAAATTGTTTTCTAACCAAGAAGTAGTATAATTCTCCACAAAAAATGTAGGACTATATTCAGGTAATTTTGTGATAATATTTATAATTCCACCCACTGCTTGACTGCCATAAATTGTCCCAGATGGACCTTTTATTACTTCTAGCCTTTCAACCATGCCCAGAGGAAGCGCATTCAAGCTATAAACACTTGCTAAACTACTTACAATAGGTAATCCATCTATTAAAACAGAGGTATAAGGGCCCTCTAAACCATTAATACGAATATCCCCAGTATTACAAACACTACAATTAATCTGAGGGCGAACCCCATTAATATTATCTAAACTTTCAAAGATGCTTGGAGAAGGGTTTTGTTCTAAAAAGGATGATGAATATACTTCAACAGGTATAACAGTTTCTGACTTTCTCCTTGGTTTTAAATTAGCAGAAATAACTATTTCTTCTAATGAAGTATCTTCATCTAATTCTATGAAAAGAGTCGTTTCATTTTCGTCAGATATTGTTATTTTTTTAATTATTTTTCTGAACCCTATATAGGAAAAACTTACTTCATATTCTCCAGAAGGAATATCTTCTATTAAAAAGGTTCCGTCCTCTTTAGTGGTTGTCCCTTTTTTTATACTTTCAATTACTACAGTGGCTCCAAACAATCCTTGTCCACCGCCTTCTACTTTTCCTTTTAATTGGGTGTAAGCTATTGAGCTAACACTCAATAATACTAGAAATAATATTGTTTTTTTCATTTTCTATTTTAGTTAGAAATTTTTAAATTTTTTGCAAATATACTATTATTTAGAATAATTACAATTATTGTTTAGATGTATTCTAAATTATTTTAATGAAAAATTTAATTATTGATTTTTAAAATAGAAAATCTAAGTAAAAATAACGGAGGCGAACTTTATTTTAAAGATGCTTTAACGAATTGGTTATTATTCCCATAAACATAAATGCCTTTTAAATTTGACTCTTTCACAACTTGTCCATATTGTTGCCAAAAATCTGTGCTATTAACTAAAAATAAGTAATCAAACGTTTTTATCTTTTCTCTAAACTCTTCTACTGATATTACAGTTTGAAAATTAACTGCCTGACCCCAGTCATCCCTTTTATAAGTACTTATTGAATGAGGTCCAAATAGACTAATAGGGAATATTTTAAATCCAAATCTCACTTTAACAGCTCTATTTCCTTGTTGATTTATAAAATAAATTCTTGGATTACTGTTTTCTTTTTTTATTTTTTCGACAACAGGTACAATCGCGTTAAAAGGATCTTTTTGAGACTTAAAACTGAAAGGGTGAAATGCTGAATTTACTGTTAAAGGAATAATAAATATAGCAAATAGTAACAACAGCCATTTATTTTTAGTTTCTATTATAAAATATAAAATGAGTAAATATATCCCTAAAAAAGCTGTTCCTATATAGCGCTCATGACTAGCTAATCTTACGGCTTCAAATTCACTGAAAGTATACATATATAATATACATAGTAAGAAAAGGTATCCTATAATGCATATAAATACACTACCTATAAAGGGTATAAATTCTTTATTAACAAAGACCTCTTTCTTTCTTAAAACCATGTAACTTAAAAAAGCAAAAACAAGAAAAAAGACTATTCTGTCAATATAAGAAAAGAAAAATGTGCGATTATTTTTATCTGTTTTCCTTAGATTTAATGCTTTCCAAAAATTGTTTTTTGATTCTTTTTGATATTCTTTTAAGTTTGATAATGAAACATCAGAAATAGAAATAGAAAAAGCATCTGCTTTAATCTCCTTATATTTTCTATACCCATCCCATGAATATTTAGAGATAAAAATCACAATTAGTAAAAGCGATATTCTTAGCAGGATAGGTATGATTTTTTTATTTTTTCTATAAATTATTATTTCATTTATTCCTATGATGAATAGCGTACATAATGCGAAAACTAATCCTATTTCTTTCACTTGAAGAATTGCAAATAATAGAATTCCAGTAGAAATAAATCTTCTGTTTAACTCATGTCTGTTCACAAAATAAAGAATCAATGACATTCCCCATAAAAAACCTAATAATGCATCATTATAAATAATAAAAATAGAGTTTACGCCAAATGAGTTAACCAAACAATAAAAGATTGCTCCTATCAATATAACAAGAAGGATGTTCTTTTTTTTATGAAATAAGAAAAAGGGTAATGCTGAGGCGAAAAATGTAACTTGAGCAAAAATACTTATCCCTTCGGAAAAAGTTCCTTTAGACAAAAATAGATTAAAGTAATATTGTAATAGTGCTGGAATTCTTGGATATTCAGCTTTATTAATATAATTATACGGTCCTACAACATCATTAAAGCTAAGTAAAATTTTTGGGAAAATTCCCCAAAAAGAAAATTCATCCCATTGGGTGAAAATATATTCTTTAAATACAATCCAATTGATAAAAAAAACAAGTCCAAAAACATAAATTGGAAACAAAGTTTTTGAAGTAAAAAAATCAAGATTTTTTGATTTGAATTTTTGATAAACAATATATATCATATAAAGTAATCCTCCTATAAAAAGTAAATAAGATACATACAGCACTATCCCAAACAATCCTGAAATATAAAGACCTATTGTCAATAATATTAGAGTAAGAAAAGGGACTTGAGGCAAAGGAAATTTGAAATATTTCTGAACTAAAAACATAAGTCCGCAAAGACTTAATAAGAATACTAAAACTAATATGAATTGTGGCATAATTAATGTTTTACGTGTATTTAAAATGTTTAATTAATCTGATAATCTATAAATAGTAAAAAGCGTATTGCCTTGTTTTTTCAGAGAATATAACTTTGAGATTTTTTTATTTGTTGGATGTTTTTTTGGGTCAAAGTAAAACCTATGACCATAGGGTAATATGAAATAATCTGCATCATTAATATTGTTTTTCAAACCGCCAATTCTACTTTTATGCCTTTCTTTTAATGTGTAAAAGTTATGGAAAAGAGGACTATACTTACAATTAAATATATTGATATTTTTTGACGTCTTATTTCTTTCTAATATGAACTCATAGGCTTGTTTCATAGAAACGCCAAAATAATCCATATCATACTTTGTTTCCATATCTTCTTTTTTTGTTGAAATAAAATAATTAAAAAATACATGTTGATTTGGATATAAAAAAATCATATGAAAACCTATTACAATAAATGTAATTAACGGTAAAAATAAAATCTTTTTATTTTTATTATATAAAAAATGAATTCCTTTAATAGCTATAAAGATAAATCCAGCATAAATAAAATACATTTGACGCCATCCATTATATAGAGTTGAATTAAAAATTATGACTAATATTATTGGTGAAATAAAAAGAGCTAAACATATTAAAAAAAATCTTTTTTTAGCGTTAAATAAAAACGCAATGTTTTTTAGTATAATTTCTTTAGTAATTAAGACAATACCTAATAATCCAAACAATATATATGTTATAGGCGTTGTAATAGAAAACCATATAGGTATGTATGAGTTTGGCACATCATATGCGCGGTATACTTTTCCCCCAAATAGTACTGCGCCTCCATATCTAAAATTTTTCATGTTATTAAATGAAGTAATAAAGTTTTCTATAGGATTATTCCATAAATATGGCCAAGTAATGTATAAAACAAAAGTTGCAGTACCTAAAAATATAAAAACTAATTTTAAATTTTTTATATACTCTTTATCTTTTAACATATCCAATAAAAAAAAGAAGACAATAAAACAGGGAAGCATTATTCCCATAATACGTATGTTAATTAATATCCCAACACACACTCCTAGAACAATAATATTTTTAATCGTTTTATTACTTAACGTAATAAGGGTATAATAAAAAGATATTATTAACATACAGAAAAAGGGTATGTCTTTTGTGTTAAAAAAGGAATGGGAATATAATCTAGGTTGGAGTACAACTAAAAAAAATGCAATAGCTGCTAGCCACTTATTTTTATATAAAAAAAATGCAATTTTATATGCAAATAAAGCTGCAAGCAAAAAAAATAAATGGGAAATGAAATGGCGCAATAAATATATTTGATTAGAATTTTGGTTAAAATCTTCAACGAAATTTAAACCCGTAATAGAGCTATAAAAAGATTGAACTGTTGTCAATACTAGCTCAAAAAAGACTCCATAATCTTTATCTTTATTTGTTAAATAGCTCTTATCCCCATCAACTATATAATTATATGCATCATAACCCAGTAAGGTTTGAACTTTTTCATCCCATGCAACACCATATTCTGTAAAACTAAAACAAGCAACAATTATCATTAAAACAAAAAGAGACGCCCCTAAATGCTCTTTGAAAAACGCTAGACTTAAACGTAAATATTTTCCCTCTAAAATCCTCATATCACAAAAAAAAACAAATATAATTCATTTAACTATTAATTAAGAATAAATTTGCAGAAAAAATACTGAGCATGAAAAACAATAATCATTATGCATTAATTATGGCTGGAGGAATTGGAAGTCGTTTTTGGCCCTCTAGTACTCAAAAAAAACCAAAGCAATTTTTAGATATATTAGGAACTGGAGAAAGTTTACTCCAAAAAACTTTTAGCCGAATAGAAAAAATTGTACCAAAAGAAAATATCTTTATACTCACAAATTCTGCCTATGAAAAATTAATTTTAGACCAATTAAATGAATTACATTCTTCACAAGTTCTCATAGAGCCAACTATGAGAAATACTGCGCCCTGTTTATTGTATGCCGTTTTCAAAATAAAATCTTTAAATCCAAATGCCCAAATACTTACCTGTCCAAGCGATCATTGGATAGAAAATGAAGAAGTCTTTCAACAAGAAATACTAAATGGGTTAAACTATTGTGAAAAGAATAATAATTTACTAACATTAGGCATTTCACCAACGTTTCCAAATACTGGGTATGGGTATATTGAGTTAGGTGATAAAATTACTGAATCAAACATTCATGCTGTTAATTCCTTTAAAGAAAAACCCAACATTGAAAAAGCAAAGTATTTTTTAGAAAGCAAAAATTATCTTTGGAATGCAGGTATTTTTATTTGGAATGTTCAGACAATTCTAAATAGCTTTAAAGAATTCCAACCTACAATGTATGCTATTTTTGAAAAGGGCAAAAACATATACAATACAAATAAAGAAGCGTCATTTATTACAAAATATTATCCCAAAGCTGAAGACATATCAATTGATTACGCAATTATTGAAAAAGCGAAAAATGTTAGTGTGCTAAGAACAACTTTTAGTTGGAATGATTTAGGTAGTTGGGAGAATTTATATAATATTCTTCCTAAAAACGGTAAACAAAATGTGTTGATTAATAATACTGCTACGCTAGTTGATACTGAAAACACTTTAGTGAAATCATATTCTGATAAAAAGAAAATAGTAATAAAAGGACTTAAAGACTATATCATTGTTGATGAAGAAGATGCCTTGCTTATACTTCCTAAATCAGATTCGCAAGAATTAAAAAAAATTGTTAAGTCAGAATAAACTAACTTATTTTTTATTGATGAAATTATTTTTAATTTTCCTCAAATAAGGAGAAGGTGCTAAAAAAGCATCTATATTTTCATTATCACTAGTTAGAATTTCAGATTTTGTTCCCTCCCATTCTTTATGTCCATTAAATAAGAAAATAATTTTTTCTCCAATTTCTAATACAGAATTCATGTCGTGTGTATTAATAACAGTAGTAGTATTGTACTCTTCTGTTACTTCCTTTATAAGATTATCTATTAAAACTGCTGTTTTTGGATCTAAGCCAGAATTTGGCTCATCACACAGCAAATATTTTGGATTCATCACCATTGCTCTCGCAATCGCTACCCTCTTTTTCATTCCACCTGAAATTTCATTCGGGTATTTCTTATTCGCATTTAACAAACCTACTCTTTTAATCACTTGATTTGCTCTTTCTATAATTTCATCTTTATGTTTTTTTGTAAACATTTCCATTGAAAATCTAATATTTTCTTCAACATTCATAGAATCAAACAAGGCGCTTCCTTGAAAAACCATTCCTATTTGTTGTTTTAACATAAATTTCTGAGAATAATCCATTTGCCTTAGAGGTATATTGTCAAATATAATATCTCCTTCTTCTGCTTCCATTAATCCAATTAAACATTTTAGCATTACTGTCTTTCCAGATCCACTTTGCCCAATAACTAAGTTCGTTTTTCCTTTTTCAAAGGTTGCGCAAATATCTTTTAATACTGTAACTCCATCAAATTGTTTGTTTAAATTTTTTATTTCAATCATTTTTATGTTTAAAATTTAAGTTAACATTAATTGTGTGAGAATGTAGTTAAGAATAATGATAGAAACACTAGACCAAATAAAAGAAACTGTAGTCGCTTTCCCAACATCTAAAGCCCCTCCTTTTAAATAATATCCATGATAAGAAGGCACAGTAGCTAAAACCATCGCAAATATAAATGATTTAGTAAAAGCATAATATACATGAGAGATTTCAAAAGAATGCGCTAACCCTTGCATAAATCCAGGCAAACTTGAAATTGTGCTATAAAAAGAAACAAAATACCCACCTAACACTCCTACAAACATAGAAATAGTTACTAACAGAGGGTAAAAACTCATTGCTACTATTTTTGGAAAAATTAGATAATTAAAAGTATTAACCCCCATCACTTGAAGCGCATCAATTTGCTCTGTTACACGCATCGCACCTATACTAGAAGTTATATAAGAACCTATCCTTCCTGCCATTATAATTGAAATAAGAGTTGGTGAAAACTCCAAAATCATTGATTGCTTAACTGCATATCCAATTATATAATCTGGAAGTAGTGGATTTTCAATACTTAATGCCATTTGAATAGTCAGTACCATCCCAACAAAAAATGACATTGTTAAAATAATACCAAAAGAACCAACAATTAAGTCATTAATTTCTTTTATGATTAACTTCCTCAGAATTCGCCACTTTGTGAATTTTACAAAAATGTTTCTCCACATTAGACAATAAGTGCCAAAATGAGCTAAGTATTTCATTTATTTTACTTTTATCTAATTATAAATCTAATTTGAAAGCACTTTGCTGAGGAAAAAAAGCAATGTTTCCCAACTCCTCTTCTATTCTAAGTAGTTGATTATACTTCGCCATTCTATCACTACGTGAAGTGGACCCTGTTTTTATTTGTTTTGTGTTAAGTGCTACTGCCAAATCAGCAATCGTATTATCTTCCGTTTCTCCTGATCTGTGAGACATTACACAGGAATATCCAGCGTTATGAGCCATATTAACTGCAGCAATTGTCTCTGTAAGCGTTCCTATTTGATTCACTTTGATAAGTATAGAATTAGCAATGTTTTCATTAATTCCCTTTTCTAACCGTTCAACATTTGTCACAAACAAATCATCTCCTACTAATTGAACCTTGCTACCTATTTTTTCTGTCAAATATTTCCACCCTTCCCAATCATTTTCATCCATCCCATCTTCAATAGAAATAATTGGGAATTTTTCTGATAATTCAGCTAAATAATCTGCTTGTTCTTTGCTTGTTCTTACTTTACCTTTATCTCCTTCAAAAAGTGTATAGTCATACTTTCCATCTTTATAAAATTCTGAAGAAGCACAGTCTAAAGCAATCATTACTTCTTTTTTGGGTTTATACCCTGCTTTTTCAATGGCTTGAATTATTGTATTTAAAGCGTCTTCTGTTCCATCTAAAGTAGGTGCAAATCCTCCTTCATCACCCACAGCTGTACTAAGATTTCTTCCATGCAATATCTTTTTTAAATTATGGAATATTTCTGTCCCCATTTGTATAGATTTAGAAAAACTATCTGCCGTAACGGGCATTACCATAAACTCTTGAAAAGCAATAGGTGCATCTGAATGAGAACCTCCATTAATTATGTTAATCATCGGTACTGGTAATATATTAGTGCTTACCCCACCTATATATCTATATAAAGGAATACGCAATTCATTAGCAGCTGCCTTTGCTACTGCTAAAGAAACCCCTAAAATAGCATTGGCTCCAAGTTTTGCTTTGTTTGGTGTGCTATCCAATTTTATCATTGTTTCATCTATCAGTTGTTGGTCAAAAACAGAAAAATCAATGATTGATTTAGCAATAATATCATTTACATTATTCACTGCTTTTAATACTCCTTTTCCCATAAAAATGCTTCCTCCATCTCTTAATTCTACTGCCTCATGTTCTCCTGTTGAAGCTCCTGATGGGACTGCGGCTCTTCCTAAAACACCATTCTCTGTAACTACATCAACTTCTACTGTAGGATTTCCTCTAGAATCCAATATTTGTCTCCCTTTAATTTTAATAATTCTACTCATAATTTTTTTGCTATTTTTTTGCAAAAATATATATTAAATAAATATTATTACATTTTATTCTAATTATATTTGTATATTGTTTTTACTATATATAACTTTATGTTTATTAATATAAAATATAAATTTACTTCTCTAAAACATAGCACCTTAGCTATGCTCTTGTTATTCTTTTGCTTTGTTCAATGTAAAAAAGAAAAGAAATATAGTGACGAAAATGATATTGTTAAACTAACAATAAATGATGGAAGCGAATCACTTGAGGCAAATATTAATACTGAATTAGCTATTGTTACCTTTAATTCAAAAATTTCTTATCAAGTTTCTAAAGCAGTTATTAAGAATATTGAATTGTCTGACAAAGCTTCTGCTGATAAAAATAATGGAGATAGTTTATCTTTTGGAACAAGTAAAATTAATGTAACAGCTCAAAACGGAAAAGTGAAACCCTATACTATTACTATTGAAAGAGAAGTAGAGCCTGTCACTAATTCTATACCCACAGTACAAACTAATGGCATAGGGCATGTAACCTATACTGGAGCAGAAATATCTGGGTCCGTGCTTGATATAGGTGATAGTACTGTAATTGCATATGGATATATTTGTGGACTTACAGAGGAGGTTACGATAACTGGGAATTTCGTTGCTAAAAAAAATTTTGGATCAACAAAAACCCCTTCTAGTTTCTTTGCAAGTATAATTGGATTGTCACCAAATACCAACTATTTTGCTAAAACCTACGCTACAAATGATGCAGGTACAGGATATGGGGAGGTAAAATCTTTTACTACACCACGATACGAAACTCCAAATTTTGGAATAGTTACAAGTGGAGGATTACAAACAAGGATTGAAACCAAAACAATAACTGGAACCTACTTTCAAACTTTAGCCCATTCAAAAATTGATAAATACGGAACTGGAAAAATCATTCAACATGGTCACGTTTATAGCTCTGTGGTAGAAAATGATAAATTAGTATTAAATGAAAATGATGTTCTAATAACAGAATTAGGAAGTAAAAGTCTACCAGAAAAAGATTTTACAAGTGTCCTCACTAATTTAATAAACTATGAAGTTTACTACATTAGACCCTATGTAATAGATGATTTATCTGGCGTATTCTACGGAAGGCAACTTACATTTATAACGCCAGCAGGAGCACCTTATACCACTATTGGAAATATTACCCCAAGGCTAAATAGCGCCTCTATTTCTGGGGCTATTCCTCACTTAGTTGGAAATAATACCTCTTCTATATCCTTTGGGGTAATATGGAGTACTACAAGCGGAAACTTAACCACCGCTCTCCCTACTAAAACAATTCAAAGTAACATAAATCAATCTCTTACTTTTGAAAGTAATGCGATAAATTTAGAAAAAAACACCACCTATTATGTTAGGACTTATGCTTCAAATGGAGGAGCTGTAGGGTATAGTGAAATTAAATCCTTTAAAACACTTAATGATGAAACGGATATTTTGAGTTTACATATTGAAGCATCAGTATCTGGAAATGTACTTTATTCACAAACTAAAACTATTGAAGACCTCGTTTCAGGAAACAGTTTAGTATATACAGGAGTACCATATGAAGTGACAAAAGCAACTATCAAAAGTATAGGGCTTTCTGACCAAGCAAGTAGTTCAATAAATAATATCGTATCAATAACTGGCGGTAGTACGCTAAGTATAGGCTCTAATAATATTACCGTTGAAGCTAGTCATGGAAACACTAAAGAATATACTATTTCTTTAAATTATAGCCCTTCAGTAATTCCTGAATTAACTACTATTGCTGCTAAATTTACTACTTTCAACGCAACTATATTAAAAGGTGAATTAACTAATATTGGAGCGCCTTCTCTTTCAGAGCTTGGGTACATATATAGTTCAACTATTAGCGGAGAAAATTTAGTTTTAGGAAACGAGGGTGTATCAAAAATTTATAATACAGAGGGAAGTAACGGTGTTTTTTCAATACAACTTACAGGGCTTTCGAGCAATACTCTTTATTATGTAAAAGCATACGCCATTAATGAGGCAGGTACTGGATATGGAAATCAAATTTCATTCTCTACACGAGAATACACACTGCCTGTGGTATCTACTTTATCTGCTAGTTCAATTTTATACAATTCTGCCACTTTAGATGGAAAAATTAATAGTACAGGAAATACTGCCGTTACTCAACATGGTTTTATTTATAGCAAAGAAGTAAGTGGAAGTGGATTAATTATTGGCAATAGCGATGTTTCTATTACTGCGAATTTAGGCGGAAATCAAGGGGCTTTTAATAGAGTAATAAACGGATTAAGCAGTAACTCAACTTATTATTATAAGGCATATGCCATAAATACTGCGGGGACAGCTTATGGAGAAGAAATAAATTTTTCTACTAGAGAAAGAAGTTTGCCAGAAATAATTACTTTAAGTGCAACGAACATATCGTTTAGCACTACAACTTTAAATGGAAATATTACTAGTTTAGGAGCAGATTCGCTTATACAACATGGGTTTGTTTATAGCGATTCTGTTAGCGGGGATGAATTAGAAATTGGAAATAGTGGAGTGATGACAGTCCCAGATACTGAAGGTAGTCTTGGAGAATTTTCACTTAATGTTTCTGAATTAAGTAGTAATACTTTATACTATGTAAAAGCATATGCCATTAATATTGTGGGGACAAGTTATGGAAATCAATTAAGTTTCTTTACGGGTACTTATACTTACCCAGAAGTAAGCACATTGTCTTCTAGCAACATTACATTCACCACTGCCACATTAAATGGAAATATTGAAAGTACAGGGAATACGCCGTTAACTCAACATGGGTTTGTATATAGTGCTACAATTAGCGGAGAAGGATTAAAAGTAGGAAATAGTGATATATCAATTACTTTTAATTCAGGGGGTAACGTAGGAATGTTTAATAAAAACATAAACGAATTAAGTAGCAACACTATCTATTATGTTAGAGCATACGCTAGAAACACAGCTGGAATGGTATATGGAGAAGAAGTAAGTTTGTCAACAGAACCCTTCTCTTTACCTGAAGTAAAAACACTTACGGGCAGTAACATAGAAAATATCTCCTACACTTCTGTTACATTAAATGGATTTGTTACTAATGCTGGGGCTGACACTCTTATTGAACGCGGATTTGTATACAGTGCAACTGCTAATGGGGATGATTTAACTATAGGGAATACAGATGTTACAACTAATACTTATGCAGGAGGAGGAAAGGGTTTGTTTACTAGAAATATTTCTGGGTTAAGTAGTAATACTACCTATTATGTTCGTTCCTATGCTACAAATCTTATAGGAACTAGTTATGGAAATGAAATAACTTTCACAACTTTAACTTATAATTTGCCAGTTGTTTCTACTATTACTCCTAATAATATAACTTTCAGCTCTGCTACTTTAATTGGTGAAATTACTGATTTAGGAAATCCTTTTGCTTCTCAACATGGGTTTATTTATAGTGCTAGTGTAAGTGGAACAAATTTAGAGTTTGGAAATAGCAATGTAAGTACTATCACAACGGTTGGAGGAGTAATTGGAACGTATAATAATTCAATTAGTGGTTTAAGCAGCAATACAACATATTATGTTCGCGCATTTGTTTCTAATGAGGGAGGAACAGCCTATGGAGTGGAAGTGAGTTTCACTACTTTGGAATTTACCATCCCTGAGGTTACTACTTTAGAAGTTAGTAGTGTTTCTTTTACTACTGCTACGCTTAATGGAACTATTACTAATTTAGGAGATGTTTCTTTAACAAGACATGGGTTTGTATATAGTGCAACTATAAGCGGAGAAGATTCCTTAGTTTATGGAAATGATGGTGTTACTACAATACTAAATTCTGGCGGGGCTCTAGGTTCTTTTTCTAATAATATTAGCGGGTTAACTAGTAACACCACATATTACGTACGTGCATATGCAACCAATAATACAGGAATTAACCATGGGGACGTTCTAAGTTTTACAACAACTGCATATAGTCCGCCTATTATTAACACGTTAACTGCAAGTAGCATCACTATAAATAGTGCCGTTTTGAACGGGGAAGTTACAAGTGTTGGAAATACTGCTATAAATGAATATGGATTTATATATAGTACAAATAGCGATTTTGCAGTTAATCTTAATGGTATTGGAAATCAAAAAATATCTGTAGGCACCAATATAGGGGTTGAATCATTTGATAGAACAATTACTGGATTGACGAGCAATACCACATACTACGTACGTGCATTTGCTACCAATACTGCTGGGACAAGTTATGGAGCAGAACAAATTTTCAAAACAAATACACAACCGCCAATTGTAAACACATTAAGTGTAACTAGTGTAAACATTACCACGGCAACACTAAATGGTCAAATAACTACTATAGGTAATCCAGAAGCTACTCAAAGAGGGTTTGTATATAGTAATTCAGTCAGTGGAGCTAACTTAATATCTGGAAGTAGTGGCGTTATAATTACCTATGTTGCTGGGATTGATGTAAATGTGTTTTCTTCATCCGTAAATGGTTTAAGTAGTAATAGCACATACTATATTCGCGCCTTTGCAACTAATACTGAAGGGACCGTATATGGCTCTGAAGAGACATTTATGACTAACGCTCAACCCCCTTCAATAAATACACTATCTGCTTCAAGTATTGGCATTACAATTGCTACTGTAAACGGACAAATTACTAATTTAGGAAACCCCCTAGCTACGCAACGAGGATTCGTTTATAGTAATTCTGTGAGTGGAGACAATTTACAATCAGGGAATACTGGAGTAAATGAAGTATTTGTTACGGGAATTGACTTAAATACTTTTGAAAGTAATCTTACGGGCCTAAGTAGTAATGATATATACTATGTGAAAGCTTTTGTAGTAAATACTAATGGTACTGTATACGGAACACAGCGAAGTTTTATGACCCTCCAGCAACCTCCTTCAGTAAATACATTAAACACTACTCATATTACGGTAAATTCGGCGGATTTAAATGGTCAAATAACTAATTTAGGGAATCCACAAGTAACCCAACGTGGATTTGTCTATAGTAACTCTGTGAGTGGAACGAATCTACAATCAGGAATTACTGGAGTAAGTGAAGTTATTGTTACGGGAATTGACTTAAATATATTTTTAATACATGTTATTGGTTTGAGTAGTAATTCTACCTATTACGCAAGAGCCTTTGTGACTAGTTCTGAAGGGAATGTATATGGAAATGAAATAAGTTTTACGACTATTCCTCATCCTCCTACAGTAAATACCTTAAGTGCCACTAATATCTCCATTACTACTGCTACCTTAAACGGTCAAGTCACTGATTTAGGAATTCCAGAAGCGACGCAACGTGGATTTGTCTATAGTGATTTAATTAGTGGAGACAATTTAGTCGTAGGATTTAGTGGGGTTACAACAGCTATTGTCACAGGAGAATTAGACCTAAACGAATTTAATAGAAATATAAATGGATTGACGAGTAATCAAACGTATTACGTGCGTGCCTATGCAACTTATGTAGGGGGAACAAGATATGGAGAGCAGCGTATTTTTACAACAAACGCACAACCGCCTACTGTTGTAACTTTAAATACAACAAATATTGCAGAATCTACGGCTACATTAAATGGACAAATAACTGATATAGGAAACCCCGCAGCAACGGAACGTGGGTTTATCTATAGCAATGTAGTAAGTGGAACGAACTTAACCTTAGGAAGTGGAGGTGTCATTTCTGTTTCTATTTCTGGAACTGATTTAAATGCGTACGCAAGTAATATTACTGGACTTAGTAGCAATGATACATATTATGTACGCGCCTATGCAATCCATTCTACAGGAACTATTTATGGGATAGAACGTAGTTTTACGACTGAATCTCATGAGCCTATGGTTAATACTTCAAGTGCAACTAACGTTTTGGTGACAACCGCTACCCTAAACGGACAGGTTACTGATTTAGGAAATCCTGAGGTTACAGAACGAGGATTTATCTACAGTAATACTGTGAGTGGCGCAAACCTAATTTCTGGAAGCAGTGGGGTAACCTTAACTGTAGTTACTGGTATAGACTTAAATACCTTCAATACTTCGCTTACTGGTTTGAACAGCAATAGCATCTATTACTTCCGCGCCTTTGCGAGAAACACTAATGGATTTGTATATGGAACGGAGTTAAACTTTACTACGAATGCTCTAGAATTACCTGATGTAGTGTTTAGCTCTTCTGGAAATACACTTAGTGGTACAATTACGAATATAGGAAGTTCTGATGTCACTAGTTTTGGTTTTGTTTGGAGTATATCTGGTGCAGGGGTTCCTACACTTACTAATAATAGTGGAAGTTTTGACTTTACACAAAACATAAATGCTTCTGGACATAACTTTACACATACACTTACGGGGGGAATCTTCAGTATCCGTTCTTACGCTACTAATAGTGAAGGAACAGCGTATAGTGCTATAGATAGTTTTATTGCCTTTATACATATACCTGATGATAATTTTAGAGGTGCGCTTATTCCTCTAGTAGATAGTAATGCTGTCAGAGGAACGAGTATTCGACAAGATGCTTTAGAGGGGATTACTGGAACCTTAAACATTAATAACTTAGCGATTAATGATTTAACGGGTATAGATTACTTAACCTCAATTTCAACTTTATCCGCTGTTGCCAATCCATTTACAATTGCAAATTTGAGTAATAATAGCGCTTTAGAATTCATCTTTATGCAGTATAACCCTAACTTAGCTAGCATAACAACTTCAAATAATACGGTCCTCCAGCAACTCGGCGCTTTCAATTGTTCTTTAACATTCTTAGATTTAAGCAAAAGTGTAAACTTACAATTTATTCAAGTGTATCAAAATAGCTTATCAAACATTGATGTTTCTAAAAATACAGCTACAACTCATTTGAGTGTACAAAATAATTCATTAACAAATATTGATTTAAGTAATAATACCTTATTAACATCTTTAGCGGTAAATAATAACTCTTTATCAAGTTTAGATGTAAGTGGACTTACTCAATTATCAAGTTTATTTAGTAATAATAATTCCTTTACATATATTGATGTTAGCTCACTTTCATTAACTAATTTTTCCATTAATAATAACCCTTCTTTAACTTATTTAGATACACATTCAAATTCACTTACAAACATAGATATCAGGACGAATACACAATTGGCATACTTAGATTTAGGCATGAATTTATATAGTAGTGTAAACGTTGGCTATAATACTTCTTTAACATATTTGGATGTAGGTAATAATTCGTTAAATAGTATAGACTTGAGTGGTAATGATTTATTAGTTTACTTAGATATAAATTCAAATACTTTGAGTAATATAGATTTAAGTAATACTTCATCATTGACTCATTTGAATATAAGCGATAATTCCTTCTCAAGTATAGACTTAAGTATTAATACAATATTGACTTATTTGAATATTGACAATAATTCCATAACTAATTTAGACCTAAGTAATATTAGCACATTAACGTATTTGAATGTAAACGATAATACCTCATTGACATATTTAGAAGCAAATAATAAAATGCTCTCTGTTGTGGAACTCAGTGGTGGTTCGTCATTAACTAATATAAGATTAGCCGATAATTCATTGACTTATATAGATATTGAAGGTAGTACTACTTTAGATTATTTAGCGGTAAATAACAATTCATTAACAGAAATAGATTTAAGTAGCAATACCTCATTAACTCATTTATTAATTGGAGGAAATTCACTGACCGCTTTAGATATAAGCAGTAATACATTATTAGATTATTTAGCAATAAATAATGATGCCTCTCTTACTTACCTAGACTTGAGTTCTATAACCTCCTTAACATACTTAAACGCAAATGACAACACCGCTTTAGAATATTTACAAGCCGCAGGACATTCTTTAGTTGATTTAGAAATCAATAATAATGTTTCGTTAACTTCATTACTTGCTTTCAATAATAATTTTGGGAATTTAGATATAAGTGGCAACGGTAGTTTAGGATATATAAGTATTGGGAATAGTAATTTGACACAAATAAATATTGATGAAAATACCTCTTTAACCTATCTTAAAATAGATAGTAATTCTTTAACATATCTAAATACGAGTACAAATACTGCTTTAAGAGAAATTATCATACATAGAAATGATATGAGAAGTTTGGATTTAAGTGGAAATAATTTAATAAATTCCGTCACTTCCTGGAGTAATTCCCTAACCAGTGTATTTGTTGATAATGCAACCTCCTTAACATTCATGAACCTAGGTAGTAACTCAATAACAGGAATAGATTTAAGTGATAATACTGCCTTAAAAAGGTTACACTTAGATACGAATGCCTTAACAAGTTTAGATATAAGTAACAATACCTCTTTGACAAGATTGACGGTAAATAATAACACTGCCCTATTTTGTATCCAAATAGCAAGTGGACAATACATTAATACTGTGATTTCTGGTGCTGGGCAATATTTCCATACTAATTGTAGTGTACCTCCTATGGTAAGCACAAATAGCGCACAAAGCATTATGGCAAATAGTGCCACTATACGAGGGCAAGTAACCCACTTGGGGCACCCCCCTGCAACAGCAAGAGGTTTTGTCTATAGTAGCTCAGTGAGTGGTGCAAACTTGACTATTGGCAGTGCAAATGTTACCAACATTCCTGTGTCAGGGATAAACACTAATGAATTTACAAATGGGCTAAGTGGATTAAGTAGTAACACAACCTACTACGTTCGTGCCTATGCAACCAATGCTGGAGGTACAAACTATGGAAATATGAATCCTTTTACTACCCTCGCAACTACTGGAAAAGATGTTACTGGAATAACAATTACTTCTGTAAGTGGTGTTACCTATACAGGAGTTACGTCAACTGTCTCTGGAGAAAACTTAATCACTTTTTCACTTCATGCAGGAGTTACTGGAGGGTCTATTGCCTCAATATCACTATCTCCAAATGCAACTTCCAATAGAAATGTTGGAGATGTGTTGCTAACCAGTAATACGGGGGCTACAATTATTGTCACCGCACAAGACGGCTCAACCAAAACGTATCGTTTTGTGCTAAATTCTACATTTGGAAGCGTTAACACAAGCAACAATGTAACTTTAAATTGGCCAATAAGTCCTAGAGGATTCTGGGGTAACGGAACGAACCAATTATACGCTGCAGCACAAGGTGCAGGGTCTATAGCTAATTTTTCATATCCAGGGGGTATTATTGACATATTTAATAGTAAACCAACTATTACAGAAAACGCAGATTATGAAGACTTATGGAGTGATGGTGTACATTTATGGCTAGTTGATTCTGCAGATAATAAAATCTATGCTTACAGTATCGCAGCAGCAAATGTTCCAAGTGAAGAATTCAATGCACTTTCTGGAAGTTCCCCCATCGGTTTATGGTCTAATGGAACGACTATGTGGGTAAGCGATAATAGTGATAATAAAATCTATGCATATAATATGAATACAAAGGCAAGAGACACTTCTCAGGAATTTGATTCTATACCCAATGGATCTCGTTGTTTATGGTCTGATGGAACGACTATGTGGGTTTCAAATAGTGATGGAAATATTTACGCCTACAACCTATCTACAAAGGCTAGAGATACCTCTAAAGATATTACTTCCTTAGACAGTGCGAATAATGACCCCTATGGTATGTGGTCAGATGGTGAATTTATGTTTGTAAATAATTTAGGGGGGACAACTTTATATGCTTACATAATTAATTAATAAAAGACTTACTTCATTTTTAAGCATGTTTGCTTAAAAAAAAAATTTTGTGTTTTTTAATTATATATATATATTTGCAAATATTTTTTTTAAACTAAAACCATAATCTTATGAATAAGAAATCCCATATATTATCGTTAACAATTGTACTTTTAATAAGTATATTTAGTCTATTTCAATGTAAACCTCCTGCCCCTGATGATAAAAAATCGGGAGAAAATAAAATCACTGCTTTAGTAATTTCCCATAATGGAACTGATTATTCAGGAACAATTGCAGGTACAAACATTACTTTTTCGCAAAAAGTTCCTAATGGAACTACACAAGTAGCTATAAAGGCATTATCTATCTCTGCAAAGGCTTCTGCTAATAAAAATGTAGGAGACAATTTAAGTGTAGGTATTAACAATATTATCATCGTCACCGCTGAAGATGGTTCTACGGCAAACTATGGAGTTGCAATAGATGCCGCAGCGCCAGTAATACTAAGCAAACCCACAATAAGTACTGGAAACATAGCGAATATCACTATCAACAGCGCTAGTGTAAGCGGGAACATTACCAATCTAGGGAATGCTAACATCACATCACACGGGCATGTATGGGGAATAAATAATACTCCGACTATCACGGGTAGTGGGTTTTCTAAAAATAATTTAGGAACTTCTACAAGTACAAAAAGTTTTACAACACCTATAAGTGGATTATCAGAAAATACTACGTATTACGTTAGAAGCTATGCTACTAATAGCGTTGGAACGAGTTATGGAGACATTAAAAGTTTTACCACCTTACAGCCAGCTGGATTTGGAACGCTTTCTGGAGGCGGTCAAACAACCATAAATATTATGAATGCCCAAAGTGGCGCAAACTTTTCTGTAAACATTACTTCAAAAGTTGGGGATTTGGGCTCTGGATCAATTGTACAATACGGACACGTATATAGTTTCTCTATCCAAGGAGATGATTTAGTATTAGGTAAAAATAATGTGTTTAGCACAAGTTTAAATAATTCCTCTGGATTAAGTGGAAAAAATACTATTGGTGAATTTACAAGTACGTTAGCAAACTTAAATTCCACCACTACTTACTACGTACGTCCATACATTACTACGACTGCAGGGACAGTATATGGTACACAAAATAATTTCACCACTCCTGAAGGAACTACTCCTCCTGCTGCAGTTAAACCCACAGTAAGCACTGATGATGTTACTGGAATTACTACCAGTGGAGCGAATATCAACGGAACTATTTCTACTTTAGGTAGTAGTAATGTTACCGCACATGGGCACGTATGGGCTACAAGTAATAATCCTACCATTACAGGAAGTGGAGTGACTAAAAATAATTTAGGTACTAAAACCACTACAGGGAGTTTTCTATCATCTATTGATGGATTAGCTGAAAATACTACTTACTATGTCAGAGCCTATGCGACGAATAATACAGGAACATCTTATGGGGTTAGTAAAAGTTTTACTACCTTAACTCCTCCCCCTTCTAATGACGTAAATGCCTTAACAGTAACCATAGACGGTACAGATAGTTATTCTACTACTTCTGGTGATGTTTCTGGAAATAGTATACGCTTTTCACAAAAAGTGCCTACTGGAACCACTCAAGTAACTATTTTGAGTTGGGATTTACCCTCGGGTGCTACAAGCTCTAAAGCCATTGGTTCTTCCTTAAATGTAGGAGCAAATAATAGCGTTGTCATTACTTTTAGTGACGGCACAGTTAAATTATATATTGTAAGGATAGAGGCATTATCTGATGGAAAAGCATTAAATGGAATCGTTCTTAGATCTGAAGGAGTAAACTATACGGGAACAATCAGCGGTACAAATGTAACTTTTGCAACTTTCCCTTATAGTGCTGAAAATCCAACCATTAATAGTCTTACTTACTCAGAATTAGCTTCTAGTTCTCTTTCTGTAGGTAGCACGCTTCAAAAAAATACCAGTACTAATCTAGTTATTACTGCAGAAAATAATACTACAACAACGTATTCAGTTACTGTAAGTGCATTTGCTGTAGGAGAAAATTGGATTAATAGCCTTACGGGAGCAAGTTGGGGAAATAGAGAAGGGCACAGTTCTGTAGTCTTTGATAGTAAAATGTGGATAATAGGTGCTGGAGAAGATGGCGGAAGGGATGTTTGGTCTAGTAGTGATGGTTCTAGCTGGACAGAAGCGACAAATACAGCCTCTTGGCCTACTAGATCTGGACATACTTCTTTCGTTTTTGACGATAAAATGTGGGTTTTAGGAGGAATATCGACAGGAAATAATAGATTAGGGGATATTTGGCATAGTTCTAATGGTTCTACATGGACTAGTCAGACTACCAGTGGTAGTAAATGGCAAAATAGAACGGCGCATCAAACCTTAGTTCACGACAATAAAATATGGGTAATGGGAGGCTATGGAACCCACGGAAACTTAAATGATATATGGTATAGTAGTGACGCTGAAGAATGGACTCAAGTAACTGTTAGCGGTACTCATTGGGATACGAGAAGAGAATTTGGCGCAGTAGTATTTGATGGTAAAATATGGGTGATGGGAGGTAGTCACAACCATTATCACCCACACTATGAAGATAGAAATGATGTTTGGTATTCCGCAGATAATGGAGTGACGTGGACTCGAGCAACTGATGATGCGGGATGGTCAGACAGACGTAGGTTTAGTGTTATTGTTTACGACAATAAAATGTGGGTTATTGGAGGGTATAAAACTGGAAACCCCTCTACTCGACTAACAGATATTTGGTATTCTTCCGATGGAGCTAATTGGACTAAAGCTACTGATGGCAGTGTATTTGGCTCAAGATTAGATGGACATTCTACTGTTTTATTTGATGAAAAAGTCTGGATTCTAGGAGGGGGCGCACCCAACGGTAGTAAAGTATGGTATACAAACTAATACTTTAGTTTATTCCCAATATAAATAAAAAAGCATAATTTATTAAATTATGCTTTTTTTGTTTGTTCTAAAAAATTCTGTACTTCTTGAAAAGAGATATTGCGATTTTTAAAAAATAAAACAGCCTCTTCTTTTTGTTTTGAATCAGCGTTTAACTGATTTAAAATATTAAGTAAGTGCATTTTCATATGCCCTTTTTGAATACCCGACGTTACCAAAGAACCTACTGCTGCGAAATTTTGTGCTAAACCAGCCGATGCAATAATTTGCATTAATTCTTTTGCGGAGGGATTTCCTAAAAGTTTTAACGACCATTTTACCAATGGATGCAATTGGGTAACCCCTCCCACAGTTCCAATAGCTAGAGGAATTTCTAAACTAAAATGAAATTGATTGTTTTCTAAATATGCTTTACTTAAACTTGAATAGGTACCAGAACGAGCAGCATACGCGTGAACACCTGCTTCCACCGCTCTAAAATCATTTCCCGTTGCTATAACCAATGCATCTACTCCATTCATAATACCTTTGTTATGAGTTACCGCCCTATAGGGTTCCTTCTCCGCAATTTCAACTGCCTTAATAAATTTTTCGGCGAACGTATGTGGCGCAAAACCTTCAATGGTTCCTAATTTATCTATAGGACAAGACACTTCAGCTCTAACCAAACAAGAAGGGGTATAATTAGATAAAATACTCATCACTATTTCTATTTCTTTTTCAGATGAAGAAAATGGGCTATAGTCATTTGCCAAAATTTTTAACTCCTGTGCCAAACATTCCAAACACGAATTTATAAAATTTGCCCCCATCGCATCTATGGTATTAAATTGTATATGCAATTGGTAATAATTAGGGATTAGCGAAGTTTTATCAAGTAACTTTATATCTGTTATTCCCCCTCCACGTGCGCGCATCTTTTCGGTAATAGCATCTGTTTTAGCAAGTAATTCTGCTTTTTTTTTATTAAAGAAATTTACCAACTTTTGAGATGTGCCATTAAATAGGAAATGTACTTGTCCTACTTTTTCCTCTGAAAGTACTTTTGTACGAAATCCCCCTCTTTCACTCCAGTATTTTGCTGATTTACTGGCTGCTGCAACCACTGAACTTTCTTCTATTGCCATAGGAAGGGTATAGAATCTATCGTTTATTAAAAAATTGGGAGCTACACCCAATGGAAAATAAAAGTTAGAGACACTATTCTCTATAAAATCATCGTGTAATTGTTGTAATTTTTCATCTGTATTCCAATACCTTTTTAAAACTTGGGTAGCATTTTTATCCTTATCAAAATAGGTGTTTACTAGCCAATTTATTTTCTCTTCTTTTGAAAGTTTTGAAAATCCTGAAATATTTTTTGTCATTTTCGTATCATTGTAAAGCGCACAAAGATAGGATTATATTTTGATACATATTTTATGAATACTTCTAAAAAAATTGGGGATGAAACGGAACAACTTGCAAGAGATTATCTAAAAAAAGAAGGTTATTCAATTGTAGAACAAAACTACAGATATAGAAAAGCTGAAGTAGATATTATTTGCATAAAAGAATCATTTCTAATCGTCATTGAAGTAAAAGCAAGAAGCTATGACTACTTTGGAAGACCTGAAACATTCGTTAGCAAAAAGAAAATAAAATTACTTACTGAAGCGATTAATCATTATGTAGAAACAAAAAATATAGATTTAGAAATACGATTTGATATTATTAGTTATACTCTTATCAAAGGGAAATGGAAACTAAAACATATTAAAAATGCTTTTCATCCTTTCTTTTAGGATTTAGTTTTATTATTTTTTCTATTATTGTACAATTATCAACACAAATGACAATTTTTAAATATAAAGTCTCCTTATTTAGTATCCTATTTTTATCCTTTTTATCCATACATACATTTGGGCAAAACATTGAAACTGAAGAAGCCTTAAACTCTCTTTTTGGAGAAGTATATGGGAAGAATATTGAAATTTCATTAGGACCTACAGTCTCTTTTTATAGGGATTTTGCTACCTCTCCTTTATTCTATACAGGGGGTGGCGTGTATTTTGATTCTAATTATGTTTTATTAAGAGAAAATAGTGAGTTTAGTAGCAATTTTTCGTTTGTCACAGCATCCTATTCAGATAAATATTTAGAGAATACTTCTTTTGGTTTTTTCCTAAATTTAGACACTTCTTATATAGTAAGGGTTAACAGTAATTCTCTTTCAGATAAAATTAAATTTTTTGCTGGAGGAAGATTCGCCGTTAGTACAATCTTTAGAATAAATCCCGCTTTTGGCAATAATGCTTTTGGTAATGATATTATAAATAATTTATTCGGTACAGGAAAAATAACACTTAATATAGATAGAAAAGAAGGGAAATCTTTTTCGTTACCTTTTAATCTTCTTGAATTTTATTTTCCTCCCAGAAAAAGAGACCTATCCTTTACGTTGAATATAGGGATTGTAAATAGTTCCTACAGGAGTGATTACATATTTACAGACCCCAATAATTCTATTTTGAACAATCAAAATAGTAACCCATGGGAACGATACGAGTATAAAGTTTTTTCTGGATTTAGAATGATGAGTGACTTATCGTACACCTTGTATTATAGCAACAAAAATGCCATGCGGTTTTCCTATAGATGGGATGCCTACAAAACAGGAGGTGAGTTTGATAAGTTAGAAGTTGCTAATCATGCCTTCGTTTATAGTTTAATCTATTACATACCTAACCAATGAAAAAAATTATAGTAGTATTTATAGCCACGTTTTGTTTCTTTTCTTGTGAGCGTCTTTTTTTTGATGAATCCGTAGCGACAAAAGACCCCGTAGAAAACTTTAATTATTTATGGGATGAATGCAATAGGAAGTACTCTTATTTTGACGTAAAAAATATTGATTGGGATAGTGTAAAAACTGTATATAAAGCCAAAATAAATTCAAATATGGGCGACGAAGCGCTTTTTACCCAATTAGGAAATATGCTAAGTGCGCTAAGAGATGACCATACCAATCTTATCTCCGATTTTAATATTTCGCGATTTGGCGTTAGGTATTTAGGGCAAGACAATTTTGACTGGAGAATCGTAACTGAAAATTATATTCCTCAAAATTACTATATCACAGGTCCATTTAGACACAGTTTTTTATCTTTTCAAGTCGCAAATAAAAATATTGCCTACGTTCGTTTTGGCAGTTTTTCTGGAGTAACAAATTCACAACTTGACTTTGTCTTAAATAAGTATAAAGATGCAGAAGGGTTAATTTTAGACATTAGAGAAAATGGGGGTGGGTATGTTGATGATGTATATTCCCTACTCAGTAGATTTGTCAAAGATTCTACCCTTGTCTATTACAGCAGAATTAAAACAGGAGAAGCCCATAATGATTTTTCTGACGCAAGTCCTGTCTATGTTTACCCTGATGATGGACCTAAATTTCTCAAAAAAGTAGCCGTACTTGTAGACAGAGGCACATACAGCGCAGGGTCTTTTACTGCCCTCGCAACCAAAGCATTGGATAGTGTATTTTTAGTTGGTGACTTTACAGGCGGTGGATTGGGATTACCTAATGGTGGGCAACTTCCGAACGGTTGGACGTATCGCTTTTCCGTCAGTCAAACACTGAATCTAAATAAAAGTCCAGAGTATGAAAATGGGGTTCCGCCAGACCATAAAGTTCTTTTTAATTGGGACAAAAGAACCAAAGATGAAATTATTGATAAGGCAATAGAATTGTTAGAGGAGTAAAAATTTAATTTTTAAAATACTCTTCTAACTCCGTAAGTGTATTGCTTGAAACCAACAAGTCTTTTACTATAATTCCCTTATCTAACACCACTATTCGTTCGCTGACATCTGCAATGTGATTCAAATCGTGACTAGAGAGTATTACACTTGTCTTTTTGTTTTTATGCAGTTCTTTTAGGATTGTTTTAAGTCGTATCTGTGAAGAGGGGTCTAAATTAGCAAAAGGTTCATCCAAAATTAGTATTTCTGGCTGACTAATAATCGCACTAAATATGCCTATTTTCTTTTGGTTTCCTTTAGAAAAATCGCGAATGTATTTCTTTTTATTTAAAATTTCATCACCAAAAAATTCTGCAAATTCATTGTAATACGTTTTTAATTCCTCTTTTGTTACCCCATTTATATCCGCTATAAATTCAAAATACTCTTCAGGTCGTAAAAAATCAATCAAAAAACCCTCATCTAAAAAAGAGCCTGTATAGTTTTTCCATTGACTGTCTTTATTCACCGCGACACCTTTGCTAAACACATGACCGCTTGTAGCTTTAATCAAATCTAAAATAAGACGAAACAGCGTCGTTTTTCCTGCTCCATTATTCCCCACTAACCCAAAAGATTGTCCTTGTGGGATGTCTAATTGCTTTATATCTAAAATCTTGACTGAATTATATACTTTGCTTAAATTTTCTATACTTATCATACTCCTATTTTTAATTTATTTTTTTCTAAACCCTGCCGCCATTCTATATCTTTTATTCAAAAAACGCTGTGTAATTAAGTGCAACATTTTCTCTCGGAAAAGTATCCCTAAAATACCTAGTATTCCTATAGTGGCTAATCCAATATTTGCATATCCCAACAAACGAAACGGAAGGTAAATAATGATGGGTAACACCAATAATGGAATCATAATAAAAAAATGTCTTATACTTACTCCTTGATAATTAAATGCTGAACCCTTGGACAAGTCCATATACTCCTTGTTATTTGTCCCAAAATAAAGAATTAGTAGACTATTCACGCCGATATTAAACAAAAAACATAGGCTGTTTATGATTAAAATATTTACACCAAAATACACGTAAAATGTAGATAAAATAAATAATATACTACTCGCAATTATCATAAGGTAATATTTGGCTTTTATATAATCCTTAAAGGAATTATTTAGGGTCAATATTAAATCAAAATGACTAGATTCCCATGAAAAAAAATAAAGTCCCAAATTCAACATAAAACCCCCTGTAATAAAAAGACCAATAAAAATATCGAAACTATTTGATGAAATAGGAGTAGTAGAATACATAAATATTCCGTAAAATAAAAAGAAAGGAGTGAAAAACAAAAAGTTTCTAGGTCGTTTATTCCTTATATACATTTTAAGTTCTAGCAATGCTAATGACCCTATTTTTCCAAAACGATTTAACGTATTAAAATTTTCTAAGCTACTTTTTTGATTTTTGCTTTTGCTCTTCCAAAAATCTTCCAACGAAAAGTTTTTGTATAATAAATAAAAATTAAGTTCAAATACTATAAACCCAAGTACTAATGGTACTGTTAGCCATATTGGATGATAAATTATTCCCATAAATATGTTTGAAGAAAGGCTCTTTAGGTCTATAATATCAAATCTATCTAATGACATAATTCCTGCAATTATAGCTAGAAAAATATAAAAGACAAATTCATGTTTAATTTCTATTCTCTTGATATAAATAGACAAATAGTTAAGAAATGTATCAATAATTATTACCATGGTAAATAGTAACCAAAAAGTATACGAATCAACATGTACTCTTAATCCTAAAGAAACAGCAATAACAAAACTTAATGGAAGAATATTTAGGGGATTAAATAAGGGTTTTGTTAGAATAAAATTCACCAAAAATCTTTTTTTGATTGGCAAACTTAGGTAAGGAGTTGCCATGAAAGTGGGTAATTTTTGGAACATATATCGTAGTACAAGAATCCCTAAAAAGAAATACAATCCGTATTGCATTAATATAGGAATAGGATTTTGCACTTCTTCTGAAAAATGATAGCCAATAAAAAAACCAGTCCCTATCAAATAAAGAAAAACGAAGGCAAACAAAAATCCCATGAGTATGTTAACCGCTCTATTTTTATTCACTACCGCAGACCTGGAAGCCGCTTTCCATTGATGAGATAAAAAAGTGCTATTTTTCATGGGTTTTATAAGTACTTTTTAATGTAATTACTCAAATTTATCATTTAAAACTTTCATTAACTCAGTGGCGTAATCCTCTGCCCTTTTTCTTACTACATTTCTATCCACTTCGTCTCCATCTTCATAAGTAACTGCCTCCATTCCAAATTGATTGATCATCCAATTATAACAATAAGGTAAAGACTGCGAACGGGGTCGAATATCCAATTTTTCATTCCTTAGAAGTTTAATGTTTTTTATCCATTGATTTGTTACATTTGGTTTTACCTTTTTAGGAATAGAATCTAAAACTAATAAATAGGTACTTCGTGATGTATGGAAATCGATTCCAAAACGGTATTCACTCGTTACCCCTTTTTCTCTTGAATTTATAAGCCAATCACGCACAGATTTTGATTCAGGCTGAGCAAATGAAATCCAATCTCTATTCAAATCTTTTCCATTTGCATTATGTCGCCAATTTCCATTATCTACACCATCTGGATTAAGCAAAGGAAATACAAGAACTTCGAATTTTTCTCTAAATTTTTTTGCAACTTCTGTATCAGCTAATATTGTTTGCACAAAAGACATTAAAGCAATTGTTCCTCCTGGTATTTCTGGAGGGTGTTGTCTCCCTATAAAGACAACCGCATTTTTTGCTGTCTGTTTTTTTATTCTTAATAATTTGATAGGTTTACCATATACACTCTTTCCTACTACTTCTTGATTAATGAAATCTTTTTGGGAAAGAGAATCTATCCAATTCCAAATGAATTTAGAATTATATATTTCCTGAGCAGATATCCATCTTTTTTTTGGACCTAACATTAAATCTAATTTTAATTTTTTGTTAAGTGTATCAATGTCATAATCCTTCTTTTCAAAGGGCATCCATTCCATTCCATCAAAGCTTGATTTTGGAATATACCTATGTTTATACTCTTTTGGATACACAAATTCCAATAAAATTTTGGTAGGCTCCTTTGACCAAATTCTAAAAGAATACCAAGGACTTTTGTTGATAGGCGTATTTTCTGGTTTAATATAGACTTGATAGGTAGAGTCGTTAACTTTCTTTAATCCGTTTAATCGCGCTCCGTCAAATTCATTGTCTGCAAATACTATCCCTTCATTAAATACTTTCTTTATTTGTGGTTTTAAAGGTGTTTTATTTGTAAATAAGGTTTTACAACTTGTAAGGAGTATGACACCTATTAATATTATTTTTTTCATGGGTTTTATTTTTTATCAATTCTATACTTTAGTGTAATAGTTGAATAATTGTTGCAAATATAACAAAATATTATTTCCACTTATATTGTTAAAAAATAAATGTAACCTTTACGTTTCGTTTTATAAATAATGTTACCTTTGCGTTACATTTAAAAAATTATAAACTATGGATCAATATATTATTATACCAATACTTGGAATTTTAACTGGAATTATTATACCTATCGTAGCAATAATATCTACTTATAAAGACAAAAAAAACAAACGAAAAACGGCTATAGAAATAGCTAAACACTTGGATGACTCCGCTAAAGTAAATGAATTATTGGCGATTTTTGACGAGCGCAAGAAAGAACCCATTGACTATAGAAGAAATGGTGTGATTACCTTATTTGTAGGGATAGGACTCTATCTTTTTGGATTTGTATGGATAGGACAAATCTTAGAAGCGGTCGGATTATTAGTGGGTGTGATTGGCATTGGAACATTAATCGCTGGATATTTATATCCTAACACTGGAAAAGAACTTACTGACGCGGTTGAGAAATTTGAAAAGAAATAGATTTGGGGAAAAACCACAAAAAACTCCTAAATAATTTAGAAGCATTTAGAAAAAAGGCAGGATTTACGCAACAAGAATTATCTGTCTCCGCAGAAGTATCAAGAAAAAGCATCAACGCTATTGAAAATGGAGTGTATATCCCATCAACAGTATTAGCCTTAAAAATTGCCAATACGCTAAAGTGCAAGGTGGAAGATATTTTTAAATTGCCTGTGGAGTAAGTAAACTTATTAAAACAAAAAAAATTTCAATTATTATGGTTCACCTAAAATGATGATTTCTCTATATAATAGGATTATTAATGTTTCAGATAGGTATAGATATATTATATTTTGATTCTATGAAGTCATTTAATGCTTCAATATCATCGTCATTAATAATTGCTTCCATCTCTTCTTCTGTAAAATCAAAAATACCGAAGTTCTTAATGTAATTACGACTTAATGAAAAATATCCTGAACCGTAGGGTTTACTTGAATTAGTGATGTAAAACCAAAAAAGTTTGGAACTCATTAGTTTTTTCAGAAAAACCATTTTCCTTTTATCATCTGATACAACGGCAATACCATTATAAAACAACAAGTTTTCATCTGTACTAATTGAGTAGTTAGGAAGATGTGGTGTAATATGAGGGAAAAATAATTTTACGTTGTATTTTTCTAAAGACTGATTACGACCGTAGGCATACCAATTTTCATAATTACCCTTTCCTTTATCCCTTGTGGCAAGAATCTTCTTCTTTGCTTCTAAGTATTTAAACGCTTTCGGGTACTTGGATTTAAGTTCTTTTTTGTCTATCAGAGCTGGATTATTCTGTTTATCATATTGATATGGAAAAATTGCTTTTTTTCTCAGCATATCAATGTTTTCAACTTTAGTCAGCTTGTTTGGATTGATAATTTCCTTACAAATCCCTTTTTCAATTGGATAAACACTACCATTTTGAAGATAATAATAGTCGTCATCTTCTTTAACTGGGTCAAAGATGTAAATGTAGTTTTTAAGTGTTGCTATGCCATTTCTGGTCCTAAATAATTCTCCAAGTGGGGTTCCTGTATTTTCGATTTGATTTAACAAATCTATTCGTTGCAAATTCCATCCATTTTTATGACTTAATTTCATGTAAGGAATGGATTTAAACGCTACTTCGTTGGTCAAAGAACCTTTATTTCCTTTAGCATATTGAACGGATTTTGATTCTTCTTTCTTAATGATGCAGATGCAGGTGTAAGTGGATTTACTTTGAAAAACCTGATTACTTCCAAAGTCAAGTATTTTTAGTGATAATGCTTCTTCTTCAAAGTATTGTCGCAATGCTCTACCATTAACACTTTTAAAAAAAGTATTCATGGTAATGTATCCCAAAACTCCTGCTGGCTTTAAATTCTCTATTCCTATTTGAAAGAATGGAATGTATAAATCGGGATGTCCAGAGCCACTTACTTTCCAATCAAAAATATATTGCTTGGATTCATTGTCAATATTACGAGAGCATACATAAGGCGGATTCCCTACTATTATATCAAATCCTTCATGATTTTGAAGTGTATCTGACCAATTAAAATTCAAGGCATTTCCTTGAAATAAGTT
>JAMJVX010000006.1 GCA_023558315.1 Flavobacteriaceae bacterium | reverse complement strand
CGTTAATAAACGCCATTGTTAATAACTCATTACGATTTTTTACCATTTTATAGTAGTTTACAAAGGGTAATAAAAAATACAATTTTGATTATCAGGTATTTAAGCCTTTGTTAAAAACTAAATTTATTTAGTTATTTTTTTCTAATCTGGTTTTTTTCATTTAGAAGTAATTTTGATGCACTTTTTTATTTAACTCAATTATGAATACAGAACCAATTTTACAAGAAAACAAAGACAGATTTGTTATTTTCCCCATCAAACACCAAGATATTTGGAATTTCTATAAACAAATGGAAGCGTGTTTTTGGACTGCAGAGGAAATAGATTTACACCAAGATTTAACAGATTGGAATACCAAACTCAACAAAGATGAGCAATATTTCATCAAACACATTTTAGCTTTTTTTGCTGCTTCTGATGGCATCGTCAATGAGAATTTAGCCGAAAATTTCGTGAATGAAGTACAATATTCTGAAGCAAAATTCTTTTATGGATTTCAAATTATGATGGAAAACATCCATTCTGAAACATATTCACTTCTAATTGATACTTATGTAAAAGACGAAGTAGAAAAAGACAAACTTTTTAAAGCCATTGAAGTATTTCCATCTATAAAGAAAAAAGCGGATTGGGCGCTTAAATGGATAGAATCAGATTCATTTGCTGAGCGTCTTATTGCATTTGCAGCTGTAGAAGGCATCTTCTTCTCAGGAGCTTTTTGTTCTATTTTCTGGCTAAAGAAAAGAGGCTTAATGCCAGGACTAACATTTTCTAACGAACTTATCTCAAGAGACGAAGGAATGCATTGTGATTTTGCGGTTCATCTCCATAATAAACATTTAATAAATAAAGTCCCAAAAGAGAGAATTAGAGATATTATCATCGATGCTTTAAATATTGAAAGAGAGTTTATTACAGAATCTTTACCTGTAAGCCTCATTGGAATGAATGCAAAGTTGATGACTCAATATTTAGAGTTTGTTACCGATAGATTATTGGTTCAATTAGAATGCGAGAAAGAATATAACGCTTCTAACCCTTTTGATTTTATGGATAATATCTCCATTCAAGGAAAAACAAATTTCTTTGAAAAAAGAGTTTCTGAATATCAAAAAGCAGGAGTAATTAACAATTCTACAAAAGATACTAAAATAAGTTTTGACGAAAATTTTTAAAAATAAAAAAAGATAAGAAAATATGTATGTACTAAAAAGAGATGGGAAACAAGAGCCTGTATTATTTGATAAAATTACAGGAAGAGTAAAACAACTTTGTTATGGATTAGATAATTTGGTAACTCCAGTTAACGTAGCAATGAAAGTTATTGAAGGAATCTACGATGGCGTAACTACTTCTGAACTAGATAATTTAGCGGCTGAAATAGCCGCTACGATGGCAACAAAACATCCTGACTATGCTAAGTTAGCAGCACGAATCGCGGTATCTAACCTACACAAAAATACCAAAAAATCCTTCTCTGAAACGATGAAAGATTTATATGAGTACACAAACCCTATCACAAATAAAAAATCTCCTTTGCTTTCAAAAGAAGTTTATGAGATTATTAAAAAGTATTCAGACAAATTAGACTATAGTATTATTTATGACCGAGATTTTAACTTTGATTATTTTGGATTTAAAACTTTAGAACGCTCTTATCTTTTAAAAATAAATGGAAAAATAGCAGAAAGACCACAGCACATGCTTATGAGGGTTGCTGTAGGAATTCATAAAGAAGACATAGAATCCGCATTAGAGACCTATGAATTGATGTCTAAAAAATATTTTGTTCACGCTACTCCTACGCTATTTAATGCAGGAACTCCAAAGCCACAAATGTCCTCTTGCTTTTTACTTACCATGAAAGATGATAGCATTGATGGAATTTATGACACCTTAAAACAAACCGCAAAAATTTCACAATCTGCGGGTGGTATAGGAATCTCAGCACATAATATACGTGCAACGGGTTCATACATTGCAGGAACTAATGGAACGTCTAACGGTATTATTCCAATGCTAAGAGTGTTTAATGACACGGCGCGTTATGTAGATCAAGGAGGAGGAAAAAGAAAGGGATCTTTTGCCATTTATTTAGAGCCTTGGCATGCTGATATTTTTGATTTTCTAGAGTTAAAAAAGAATCATGGAAAAGAAGAAATGAGAGCAAGAGATTTATTTTTTGCTATTTGGACACCAGATTTATTTATGAAGAGAGTGGAAGAAGATGGAGACTGGTCTTTAATGTGTCCCAATGAGTGTCCAGGATTGTATGACTGCTACGGCGAAAAGTTTGAAAAATTGTATGCAAAGTATGAAAAAGAAGGAAAAGCCCGTAGAACTGTAAAAGCAAGAGAAATTTGGTCGAAAATTTTAGAATCTCAAATAGAAACAGGGACTCCTTATATCTTATACAAAGATGCTAGTAATGAAAAGTCAAATCAAAAAAATTTAGGAACTATTCGTTCCTCAAATTTATGTACAGAGATTTTAGAATATACTTCAGAAGACGAGGTAGCAGTATGTAATTTAGCGTCGATTTCCTTACCTATTTTTGTTGATAATGGAAAATTCGACCATGATAAATTATTTGAAATCACAAAGCACATTACTAAAAATCTGAATAGAGTAATAGATGGAAACTATTACCCAGTTGCAGAGGCTAAAAATTCTAATATGAGGCATAGACCTATTGGAATTGGTGTACAAGGGTTAGCAGATGCTTTTATAAAATTACGTTTGCCATTTACTTCTGATGAGGCAAAAAAAATAAATAGAGAAATTTTTGAAACGATATACTACGCTTCCTTAGTTGCTTCTTGTGAAGAAGCCAAAGAGTTTGGCACTTATGAAAGTTATAAAGGTTCTCCTATTTCAGAAGGAAAGTTCCAGTATAACTTATGGAATGTAAATGATGACGATAGTATGTTCAGCGGAAGATGGGATTGGAAAAAATTAAGAGCGGACATCCAAAAACACGGAGTGAGAAATTCCTTGTTACTTGCGCCGATGCCTACAGCTTCTACTTCTCAGATTTTAGGGAATAACGAATGTTTTGAACCATATACTTCTAATATGTACGTAAGACGTACGCTTTCTGGAGAGTTTCAAGTAATCAATAAGCATTTATTAGAAGATTTATTGGAATTAGGTTTATGGAACGAAGAAATGAGACAAAAGTTGATGGAAACAAATGGTTCTATTCAAAATATAGATACTATTCCAGAAGATATAAAAAAACTATATAAAACGGTTTGGGAATTGAGCATGAAAGATATTATAGATATGTCTCGCCAAAGAGGATACTTTATTGACCAATCTCAATCATTAAATCTCTTTATGGAAAATGCAACTATGCCTAAACTGACTTCTATGCATTTTTATGCTTGGAAATCTGGATTAAAGACTGGTATGTACTATCTAAGAACAAAAGCAGCAGTAGACCCAATCAAGTTCACGGTAGAAAAAAATTATACTGAAAAACCTAAAGTAAATGATAAACCGTTGACCGCAGAAGAATTAAGAGCGCAATTTGCCGAAGACAAGAGAAGGGCAGAAAATCAAGAAGAAGGCTGTATTTCTTGTGGTTCCTAAATAAACTTTTTATGTAATTTATATTTTTCAATATAAAATATATTAATGACTAGGCTTTCTAAATTAATTTCTGGAACCATGACTTGGGGTGAGTGGGGGAAAAATCTCTCTTCATCTCAAATGATTTCACTAATAGAACAAGTGTACGATGCAGGAATAAACACCTTTGACCATGCAGATATTTATGGGGGTTATACTACAGAGGAAACCTTTGGTAATGCTTTTAAAAACTGTGGTATTAAAAGAGAAAATCTTTTCTTTATTTCTAAATGCGGTATTCAATATAAATGTGAGAAGCGTCCTTTAAAAGTAAAACATTACGATTACAGAAAAGAATATATCATAGAATCCGTAGAAAATTCTTTACGCTTTTTACATACGGATTATTTAGACGTCATATTACTCCATCGCCCGAGTCCCTTAATGGATATTGATGAGATTTTGGAAGCGATAACCCTTCTAAGCAAACAAGGGAAAATTAAACATTTTGGTGTATCTAATTTTACACCTGTTCAGATGGAACTCATTCAAAAAGAAATACCTATTGAATGGAATCAGATGGAATGCTCACTAACAAATAGTGAAGCCATGTTTGATGGGACATTAGACAAAATGCAAGCAAGTAATATACAAGCTATGGCATGGAATCCTTTAGGAAGTTATTTTAAGGAATCGAATGAGCAAAATACTCGACTTAAAAAAGCGCTTTCTGAACTTTGCGAAAAATATAAGACCTCAGAAAATAATTTATTAATCGCTTGGTTATTAAATCATCCCTCAAACATACATCCTGTAATAGGGACAACACAAATAGATAGAATAAAAGAACTCCAAAAAAGTGTCGCTATTAATCTTAGCCTAGAGGATTGGTTTTACTTATTAGAAATCAGTAGAGGGCATAAGGTGGCTTAAGTACTATAAAATCTTAATTTAATTCTATACCTAACCCCACTTTCGGGGCGTATTTGTTTTTTTTATTTTTTTTTGTAAATTTGGAACTATGTTAAACCTTAAAAATTAATTAATTATGAAAAAAACTTTAAAAATTACAAGTATTATATGTGCCATACTATTATGTTCTAGCTGTGCTGTGATCAGACCGGGAGAAGTAGGGGTAAAGCAACGATTAGGAAAGTTAAATGACAAAATATTAACAAATGGTAGTATTGTCTATAACCCTATTACGACGAGAGTCATTAAGAAATCAACACAATCTCAAAACATTAAACTAAATTTAACATTACCTAGTAAAGAAGGACTTAGTGTAAATTCTGAAATTTCTATCCTTTATCGGATAGAAGCGGATAAAGTGATATCTGTGATTAATAATCTAGGGCGCGATTATGAGTCTATTGTGACGAGTGTTTTTAGGTCAGCGGCTTCTGATGTTTGTGCGCAGTTTTTTGCAAAGGATATGCACTCTGGACTACGTGCAAAAATTGAACAAGAAATTTTAGAAAAAATGAAATTAAATCTTGAAAAACAAGCGGATGGTATAGAGCTTATTGCTGTACTTATGAAGCGTATTCAATTACCCGTTGGATTAGCAAGATCTGTAGAACGAAAATTGCAAGCGGAACAAGAAGCAATGAGAATGAAATTTGTTTTGCAACAAGAAAAATTAGAAGCAGAACGAAAAATCATCAATGCTAAAGGAGAAAGAGACGCACAACTTATTTTATCAAAAGGGCTTTCAGATGAAATTATAAAAATTCGTGCTATTGATGCATTTAGAGATTTGGCAAAATCTAACAATTCTAAGATTATTATAACTGATGGGAAAACACCTTTATTGATTGACGACGAGAAGAAGTAAACTTATTTGAGTTTAATTCCCTATTTAAACGCCCCTTTCGGGGCGTTTTTTGTTCTATTAATAATTATATCTTTGTGGATATAAAACGCTACGATAAATAACTATGAAAATAAAAAGAATTACAAATATTTTATATAAAATTCTATTACGTTCCTGCTGTACTTTAATCAGACTTGGAGAATTAGTTATAAAGAAACGATTAGGCAAATTGAAATATCTATTCTTTATATTATTCAACCTAACTTCTGTACTTGTTTTATCTCAAGAATACTTACCTATATCTAAAGGAGAAGTAATAAAACATACATATTATACGCTGTCCTATCTAGAAAAATATGAACAAGCGGAATGGGTGTATTATATTTTAACTCCACAAATGCTTCAAGGAAATACTAAAAGGGATGATAGTTTTAAATCTGATTCATTTGTATCTACAGGTTCATCTCAATTGATAGATTTTAAAAATTCTGGATATGATAGAGGTCACTTAGCACCTGCTGGTGATATGAAAATAAATAAATTAGCGATGCGTGAGAGTTTTTTTATGTCTAATATTTCGCCTCAACATCCTAGTTTTAATAGAGGTATATGGAGGAGTTTAGAAACACTTGTAAGAAATTGGGCTAGTAAAAATAAATTATATATAGTTACTGGAGGGGTTCTTACTAAAGGGCTTTCGGAAATAGGAGTAAATCATGTTGATGTGCCAAATTATTTTTATAAAATTGTTTATAACCCAATAGAGAATAAAATGATTGCTTTTGTTTTACCTAATAAAAAAGGAGAAAAGTCATTAAAAGAATATGTCGTAAGTGTAGATATGATTGAGAAATTAACAAATATTGATTTTTTTTCTCAACTCCCTGATCAAAAAGAGAATCAATTAGAAGCTAATACAAATTTAAACGATTGGAATTTTGTTTATAGCAATACCCGAAAAAAATCAAAAAGTAAAAGTACCTTAACTACTCAATGTAAAGGAATCGCAAAATCAACAGGAGTAAGGTGTAAAAATAAAACTACAAATAGTAATGGTTTTTGTCATTACCACCAAAATCAACAGGCAATTAAATCAAATAATTTAAATATATATACAGGAAGTCAATGTATGGCAAAAACTAAAAAAGGAATAAGATGTAAAAGAAAAGTGTCCGATGGAGTAAAATACTGTTGGCAACACCAATAAAAATAAAATCATATCTTTGCAATTCATTTAAATAAAATAGCAGAACACAATATTATTTTACATTACTAAGTTATTGTAAAAATTAAAACTAAATAGCCATGAAAATAGAAAAAATAGCAAAAAGCAGAATAGAAACTGTAGACTTTGAAAATATAGTCTTTGGAAGTGATTTTACAGACCATATGCTTATCTGTCAATATGAAAATAAACAATGGGAAGAGCCAAAAATACTTCCCTATCAACCCCTTTCTTTCTCTCCTGCAGCAAAAGTTTTTCACTATGGACAAGCCATTTTTGAAGGGATGAAAGCATACAAGGATAAAAAAGGAGGTATATGGCTATTCCGACCCGAAGACAATTTCAATCGGTTTAATAAATCTGCTGAGAGATTGGCTATGCCAGCAATTCCAAAAAGTGTTTTTATGGATGGGCTAAAGGAATTACTTAAATTAGATAAAGATTGGGTTATTGAAGGCGAAGATAGGTCATTATATATAAGACCTTTTGCTATAGCAACAGAAGGTACAGTTTCTGCTAGTGATTCTAATTCTTATTTGTTTGGAGTCATTTGTTCTCCTGCAAAGCCCTATTATACAGCTAAAAAAATTAGTGTTAAAATAATGGATAAATATACTAGAGCGGCAAATGGCGGAGTAGGATTTGCAAAAGCCGCTGGAAACTATGCTGCTCAATTTTATCCCACAAAATTAGCAATAAAAGAAGGCTTTGATCAAGTAATATGGACAGATTCTAATACCCATGAATATATAGAAGAAGCAGGAACAATGAATATTTTCTTTAGAATTGGAGATAAATTCATAACAGGGCCTGTGAGTGATACTATTTTAGACGGAATTACACGAAAAAGTATTATTGAGCTAATTAAAAAAAGAGGGCTATCCATAGAGGAGCGACCTATAAAAATAACAGAAATAATAGAAGCGCATAAAAAGGGTAGTTTAAAAGAAATATTTGGAACAGGAACGGCTGCTGTAGTTACAGAAGTTAAAAGTTTTGGATATAAAAATGAAATGTATGAACTTCCTGTAATAGAAGACGCACTCGCTCCACAATTAAAAAAAGAATTAGAAGACATCCAACGAAACATAAGTGAAGACCCCTATGGATGGAGAGTTCAGGTGGTTTAAAACTGTAAATTTACACTTCGTTTTTTAAGAATTATTCAAGAGTATTTCAGGTCTGTATTTGGTATAGTATTTTTTAGTATATTTACTCCCAAAGAATAAAGACATTATTTATCAATGAATAAATCTACAACTCAATTACCAATTGTTATTATTGGGAATGGGATTTCTGGAGTCTCAACAGCAAGGCATATCCGAAAAAATAGTAATATTCCCATTGTCATAATCTCAGAAGAATCAAAATATTTTTTCTCTAGAACTGCCCTCATGTATATCTATATGGGGCATATGAAATTTGAACATACACAACCTTACGAAAATTCATTTTGGAAAAAAAATAACATTCAATTGCTTCAAAAAAGAGTTGTTAATGTAAACACCAAAGAAAAAAATGTTGTTTTTTCCGATAATGCAAGCCTAAAATATGAAAAGTTGGTATTAGCGACAGGATCTACACCTAATAAATTTGGATGGGAGGGACAAGATTTGGATGCCGTTCAAGGAATGTATTCCAAACAAGATTTAGAAAGTCTAGAAAAATGGAGTCCTTCAATAAAAAGTGCTGTAATTGTTGGTGGAGGGCTTATTGGGATTGAGTTAGCGGAGATGTTACATTCTAGAAATATTAAAGTAACTTTTTTAGTACGAGAAAAAAGCTTTTGGAGCGGTGTGTTACCTCCTGAGGAGTCTGAGATGATTAACAAACATATAATCGCAAACGGAATTGATTTAAAATTAGAAACTAATTTGGCAGCAATAAAAGGGGATGAAAATGGAAGAGCGAAAGAAGTACATACAGACAAAGGAGAAATTATTCCCTGTCAATTTGTTGGACTAACAGCAGGTGTTCGTCCTAACATTGATTTTTTGAAAGATAGCGATATAGAATTAGATAGAGGAATATTAGTAGATTCCTTTTTACAGACAAATGAAAAAGATATTTATGCTATTGGAGATTGTGCACAACAAAGAACGGCTATAGGTTTAAGACGCCCTATCGAAGCCGTATGGTATACAGGTAGAATAATGGGAGAAACATTAGCAAAAACACTTACAGGTTCTCCAACAAAATATACTCCAAGTAACTGGTTTAATTCTGCTAAATTTTTTGAGATTGAATACCAAACTTATGGATGGGTTTTTTCTAACCCGCCAGAAGGAACAACTCAATTTATTTGGCAACACGAATCTAAAAATTTATTAGTTCGTTTTTCTTATAGCACAAAAGACAAACTATTTTTGGGAATAAATACTTTTGGAATACGAATGAGACACGAGTGTTTTGAAAAATGGCTAAATGAAAAGCAAAGTATTAATTATGTAATTGAACATTTAAATGAGGCGATATTTGATCCTGAATTCTACCCTCATTATGAAAAAAATATTTTAAAATTATGGCAACAACAGCATTAATAAAAACTAAAAAAATTGGAAAACAAATAGGAATATATATCGCAATAATAGGCGCAATACTTCTTAGTTCTTTTCTTTTTACATCAGAGGTAGCATATAACAAAACGCTTTTTTTATCTCTTAGTTTAGGACTTATAGGCAGTGGCGTTTTAGTATATACATATTATTTATACGTTGGAACACTTCCAGGAATAAAAAACAACGGTGTTTGGTTTTCTTCTATTTCTTCAACAGGCATATTAGCATGGATTGCAGGCGTAGTACTTACACTTTTTTATGTGGCACTTTATTGGTATCCACATTGGTTGGGATTGAGGTCAGATGGAAAAAGCACAGGACTTGTCGCGCTATTTGACCCATTAAGTGTTCTATTAAATGGGAAAGCCGCTACGCAATGGTTTGTATATGGTACGCTGTATACTTTTTCTATTCTCATTTTTGGAGTAAAGTATATCGTAAAATATAGACATAGTCGTTATCAAATTATACGTACTTGTTCTGTCATGTTTTTTCAATTGAGTTTTGCTTTTCTAATTCCAGAGATATTATCTAAACTCAATTCGGACCTTCCTTATTTTGGAAAAGATTTAAAAAATATGTGGCCATTAAATTATTACTTTTTTGAAAGTTGGCACTTGAAAAATTTGTTAAATAGCGGGGGTATAGGTTTGTTCTTTTTGATTTTTGGAATTGCAATGATTTTTGTCATCTCTCCCATTCTAACATATTTCTTTGGGAAGCGTTGGTACTGTTCATGGGTATGCGGATGTGGAGCATTAGCAGAAACGGCTGGGGATTCATTCAGACAACTATCTAGTAAAAAAGTTAGTGTATGGAAAATAGAACGCTGGTTAATTCATACCGTATTGGTATTTGCTTTTATAACAACTATAGCTTTAATTTGGTCATTTATAAGAAGAAATGCTGAATTAAGTATTATATCAGGGGATCAATTTATTTGGGGAATAGTATCTTTATTAATTATATCGATGGTTGCTATATACCTTTTCAAACGGAAAGATTTTAGTAAAGATGCTTTATATAGTATCATTTCTATAGGAATAATCATCATAGGAATATTATGTATCAATTACTTTTCTGGAGAAAAAAATATTCTTTTTATAAATAGTTATAAATATAGTAAGTGGTATGGCTTCTTCATTGGGGCTGCATTTTCGGGAATAATTGGTGTTGGCTTCTACCCAATTTTAGGGGGGCGCGTTTGGTGTCGTTTTGGATGTCCGATGGCTGCAATTTTAGGATTTCAACAAAGAATTCTTTCTCGTTTTAGAATCACCACAAATGGGGGACAATGTATTTCTTGTGGAAATTGTTCTACCTACTGCGAAATGGGAATAGATGTGAGAAGTTATGCACAAAAGGGACAAAACATTGTACGTTCCTCATGTGTAGGATGTGGCGTTTGTTCTGCTGTATGTCCAAGAGGGGTATTAAATTTAGAAAATAGTTCTATGAAAAATAGGATTAATAATGTCTCTAACCCATTAGGAAGCAAATAAAAGTTTTTTCTAATTTTTAGCCCTACAATTACTTTATAATTTAATTTTGCATTCTCAAAAATTCATATATGGGAAAAAAGATATTTATTTCATTATTCTTTTCAATACTATTTAATTCATTTTTTTTTGCGCAAAACACTAATGTAGATAAAAATAACATTGCCCTAAAAGGGTATGATGTGGTATCTTATTTCTATTTAGAAAAACCCGTTAAAGGAACTGCCGAAATAGTTTATGAATATAAAGGCACTAAATATTTATTTGCAAATAAAGTATACCACAGATTATTTAGGACTGAACCTAAAAAATACATTCCCCAGTATGGAGGATGGTGCGCCTACGGAATTGCAAAGGGTAAAAAATCGCCTATTAACCCAAATGCATATATCATCTCTGATAATAAACTATATTTATTTTATAAAACTCCCTTTTTAGACACAAAAAAATTATGGGAAAAAGATTCTGTCTCATTACAAAAGAACGCAGATATAGCATGGAAGAAATTTAATAAATAAAGTGTTTTTTAATGATTGCTTTTATAACTAAAATAAGACGTCTTTTTTTCTATGAACATTGGAATTTCAAACTTTTTTTTATTCCGCCTTTTATTTATGGTATTTATTTAGCTTTAAAAAGTAAATCAATGGTCTATTTTTCAAATGTAAATCCACAGATGAAATTTGGAGGCGCATTTGATACGTCTAAATACAGTTATCTAAAACTTTTTCCTAAAAGCATTATTCCTAAGACCGTTATTGTCTATAAAGGTACGTCAATAGAAAAAATAAAAAATAGTATTGAGGAAGCAGGGATTCCCTTTCCCCTAATTGTAAAACCCGACAACGGCACTCGTAGTACAGAAGTTGAAAAAGTAAATGATTTAAATCAATTAAATAAGTATATCTTAGATTCTAAATTCACAGATATTTTAATACAAGATTTTATAGATTTTGATATTGAGATTGGGGTTTTATACTACAGAATACCAGATAGTAAAACTGAAAAAATTACTTCACTTATTGAAAAAAATAAAATTGAAGTTAGAGGAGATGGAAAAAATACGCTAAAACAACTAATTCAAAAAAATATAAGATTAGTAAATAGAATAAATATTTATAAGAAAAGATTTTCAAAAAGATGGAATGAAGTGATTCCATTAAATGAAAAAATCCATATTGAAGCAATTACCAATCATAACAGAGGGTGTAAATTTATTGACAGAAGTGATCTTATAAGTGAAAAACTTCTTGAAATAGTATCTAAGTGGGCATCTAAAATGCCAGAATTCTATTATGGGCGTTTCGATGTAAAGATTAAAAGTTGGGATGATTTATTTTTAAATAAAAATTATAAAATATTAGAAGTAAACGGGGTAAATTCTGAACCTACTCATATTTATGACAAAAAACATTCTCTATTAAAAGCATATAGAGACACTTTCTATCACATGAAGCTTGTTTATAAAATAGGCGAAATGAATAAAAAAAGAGGGTTTAAAAGATGTTCTACAAAAGTGTTTTTAAAAGCATTAAGAGAAGCGCTTAAGCATTATTAAACTTTAATTTTCCTCCAAAAATAATACAGTCCAAAACTGCTCATTATAGTAAGTGCCACCAAAATATAGGCAATAGAAGTCTTTCCATAAATAAAATATCCGACACAAAACAAGAAACTATAAATAGAAACACTTCCCAATACAATACAGAGAATTCCCATAGGGATATTATAATTTTTTTCTTCTTCTACTATTGTGTTTTTCGCTATCAGTAACTTTTGTATTTTTCTCCAACCTATCCCTTTGGGTTTTATTTTCAAATAAAAATCAAATAATGTTTTTGTATCTGTAGGTCGGGTTAATAATGTGATTACTACCCAACAAAAAGTGGTTATAATTATTCCTAATATAAATTTTTTGTCTGTTGCAATTGGTGTTGATGATATATTGGGGTGAATGATTTCAAAATAAATAGCCATTATAAATGAAACTACCATTGCGGAGATTTCACTCCACGCATTTATTCTATACCAAAACCAACGTAAAATAAACACTAAACCTGTGCCTGCGCCTATTTGTAATAAAATAGAAAACGCTTGTAAGGCATTATTTAATAATAAGGCAAACAAAATAGCAAGTCCCATAAGTACTACAGAAGTAATTCTTCCTACATTTACTAATTCTTTTTCTGAGGCAGTAGGTTTAATTATACGTTTATAAAAATCATGTGTCACATAAGAAGCACCCCAATTAAGGTGCGTAGATATCGTTGACATAAATGCCGCAATTAAAGAAGTCAACATTAAACCTAAAATACCTGAAGGAAGTAAAATTAACATAGCTGGATAGGCTAAGTCATGTCCTATAATTGACGTATCTATATTTGGGAAAGCCGTTTGTATGTCTGTCAAGGTAGGAAATAGTATAAGCGATGCCAAAGCAACCAAAATCCATGGCCAAGGACGAATAGCATAATGAACAAAATTAAATAGGAGTGTTGCCCATATCGCATTTTTCTCATCTTTTGCAGCAAGCATTCGCTGCGCTATATACCCCCCTCCTCCGGGTTCTGCTCCTGGATACCATGCGTTCCACCATTGTATTGTAATTGGAAAAAGAAAAATTATCCAAAAAAGTTCACTGTTTGAAAAATCTGGGATAAACGCTAATTTATCAGTTACATTCTCATTGGTTAGCAACTTACCCAGTCCCCCTATCTTTGGGTGATTTACAATTTTTATAGTAGCGAATATAGTCGCCGCCATAGCAATTAAAAATTGAAAAAAATCAGTAATAATTACCCCTTTTAATCCGCCTATAGAACTATATATAACTGTAATTAGGGAAACGACAAGCAATGTTTGGATGGGGGATAATCCAAGAGTAACACTTCCTATTTTTATTGCAGCTAGACAAACCGTCGCCATAATAATCACATTAAAAAATACCCCTAGATACAACGCTCTAAATACTCTGAGAAAAGTTGCTTCTTTTCCGCTATACCTTAATTCATAAAACTCTAAATCTGTAAACACTCCTGATTTACGCCACAATTTGGCATAAATAAATACGGTAAGCATCCCTGTTAGAAGAAATGACCACCAAACCCAATTCCCAGACACACCATTAGTACGAACGATATCTGCTACCAAATTTGGGGTATCTACCGAAAAGGTAGTGGCAACCATTGAAATACCCAACAACCACCACGGCATATTTCTTCCTGAAAGAAAAAATGATTTTGTGTTTCGTGAAGATCGATAAGAAACCCAAAGCCCTATAGTTAGACTAATTGCGAAAAAAACTATAATTATTATCCAATCTATAGGCAGTATATTCATTTTTGTCTTGTATTGTAGAAACAAATATATTGTAAATATTTATAATTGCTAAACTATTTTTACTTTTGTAAATAAAAATACTTTGCTACTTTTTAGACTCTTTTGTATACTTTTTTTCATCGCTACATTCTCATTTGGGCAACAAGATTCTACTACTATTGTCTCTCCAGATAATAGTTTTGTTCCACTAAATCTTCCTTCAAATAACAATAGTAACGATTTCAATCTTCCTTCTTTTCAAAATCCAAATAACAATAAATTAAGGGGAATTGAAAAGAGAGAATTGAAAACTCCAGAAAGAGAAATGACGATGAAAAAAGAAGAGTTTGATAATCTAAATGATGTTTTTAAAAAGAAACTCAATAAAAAAATAAAACCCAAACAACCTGAAGGGGGGAACTCGTTTGCAAAGAAATTTCAATTTTTAGGGGAATTTAAATTAAAAAGTAAAATAGTTAGATTAGCATTTAGAGATTTTGCTGACCCAGATGGAGACAGGGTTAAAATTAAAATAAATGGGGAGACTGTTCATAACAATATTTTATTATTATCTTCTTATCAAATATTTACATCCTATCTACATAAAGGGTTTAATAAAATTGAATTTATTGCATTAAGTCAAGGAATGTATGGACCAAATACAGCTGAAATAAGTGCTTTTGACGAAAATGGAAATATTTTATTTACAGATCAGTGGAATTTAGTAACAGGTGGAACCGCTTCTGTTTTACTTATAAAAGAATAATTCTTTGACTTATTTATTACATATAGAAACCTCAACGACAAACTGCTCAGTCTCAATTAGCAAAAACGGGGAGTTAATAGCCCTAAAAGAAGAAGATAAAAAAGGGTATAGTCATAGCGAGAAGCTACATGTCTTTATCGTTGAAGTATTAAAAACAGTAAACATTTCTTTTGAGGATTTATCAGGTGTTGCTGTAGGAAAAGGACCGGGATCATATACGGGTCTTCGTATTGGTGTTGCCGCAGCTAAAGGATTGTGTTATGGATTGGATATTCCACTTATCGCAATTAATTCTTTAGAAATATTAGCACAAGCGTATACTCCAAAACAAAACGAGCTTATCATTCCCATGTTAGATGCTAGAAGAGATGAAGTATATACCGCTGTTTTCAATGAAAAAAAAGAGTACCTAAAAGACACAAATGCTCTTATCTTAAAAGAAAACTCTTTGACAGAATTCACTCAAAAAAATACTGTTGTTGTAATAGGAAATGCGCAAGAAAAATGTAAAAAAATAGTGAATGATAAGGCTATTTTATATAAAGATGAAATTATTAACCCCTCCGCAAAATGGATGTCTAAAATAAGTTATGATGCTTTTATTCAAAAACAATTTGAGGACATTGCGTATTTTGAACCCTTTTATTTGAAAGAGTTTTACACTACTGCTAAAATTAATCATTAATTTAAAAAGGTATTTGAATAACTATCGCTATTTTTGTGTCCTTTTGTTATACACATTATAAATGTCAGTAAATACTACCAAGTATATTTTTGTAACAGGAGGAGTTACCTCATCTTTAGGTAAAGGAATTGTTTCTTCTTCCTTAGGTGTTCTTCTTAAAAGTAGAGGCTTAAGCGTCACTATTCAAAAATTAGATCCCTATATAAATATTGATCCTGGAACCTTAAATCCCTACGAACATGGAGAATGTTACGTCACTGAAGATGGTGCAGAAACAGATTTAGATTTAGGACATTACGAACGCTTTTTAAACCAAGAAACCTCTCAAGAAAATAATATTACTACTGGAAGAATTTATCAGAATGTCATTAGAAAAGAACGCAGAGGAGATTATTTAGGAAAGACCGTTCAAGTCATCCCTCATATCACAGATGAGATAAAATACCAAATTAAAAAAGTAGGAAAAAAAGGAAATTACGATATTGTAATTACTGAAATAGGAGGTACAGTAGGCGATATGGAATCTTTGCCATATATAGAAGCCGTAAGACAAATCATATGGGAAGAAGGTGAAGAAAATGCAGTTGTTATCCATCTTACTTTAGTTCCTTTTCTTAGCTCTGCGAAAGAATTAAAAACAAAACCTACACAACATTCAATAAAAACATTGATGGAAAGTGGGGTAAAAGCAGATATTCTAGTTTGTAGAACAGAACATCAATTGACGGATGATATTCGCCGAAAACTCGCTTTATTTTGTAATGTAAAAAAAGAAAATATCGTTCAGTCCATAGATACGGACAGTATTTATAAAGTGCCTTTTTTAATTCAAGAAGAAGGGTTAGACAAAGTGATTTTAGAGAAATTGCAAATAAAAACTCAAGCGACAAAACTTACTAAGTGGAAAGGGTTTATAGATAAAATAGAAAATTCAAAAAAAACAATACGAATAGCATTAGTAGGCAAATATGTTGAGCTACAAGACGCGTATAAATCCATTTTAGAATCGTTTATCCATGCAGGCGCAATGCATAAAGTAAAGGTAGAGGTAGTACCTGTTCATTCTAAAGAAATAACTCCTAAAAGCACAAAATTAGAAACTTATGATGGAGTATTAGTCGCACCAGGATTTGGTGATAGAGACGTAAAAGGAAAACTTGTTGCCGTGCAATATGTAAGAGAAAACAATGTTCCATTTTTAGGAATTTGTTTCGGAATGCAAATGGCAGTGATAGAATATGCAAAAAATGTCTTAAATCTTAAAGATGCAAATTCTACTGAGATAGACCCTAAAACATCATATCCTGTTATTGATTTAATGAAAAGTCAAGAAAAAGTAATAAATAAAGGAGGGACTATGAGATTAGGTGCATGGAAATGTGAAATAATTAATGAAGACAGTAATGCTTTCAAAGCCTATAGGCAAAAAGACATTGCAGAACGTCATAGACATCGATACGAACTCAACAATGAATATAAAGAACTCCTAGAGAAAAATAATGAATTAGTAATCACTGGAGTTAACCCAGACACAGGCTTAGCTGAAATTATAGAAAACAAAAAATTGTCATGGTTTGTGGGTGTACAATATCACCCAGAGTATAAAAGTACTGTATTAAAACCCCATCCATTATTTGTGAATTTTGTTGAAGCGTGTTTAAAATATAACAAAAGAAAATCCTAAATTTGCCCTTTTTAAAAAATATATAAACTTATGGAAGAAAATAAAATCAGTCCCTATCAAATCATTGGCTTTTTTCTAGTTGCCCTAATAATGGTTTGGATGTTAAGCAAACAAAAACCTACTGAAACTAAACCAGAAACAAATGAAAATAAAGTAGAGCAATCTATAACCCCAAATGCCTCAACAGAGCCTATAAACGATTCAACTCCTAATCCTGTTTCTGAAAATGATTCTATTGAAAAAATAGCATTACAAAACACCTATGGCGTATTTAGTACTATTTTAGTAAGTAAAGATACGAGTAAAGTCACTTTAGAAAATGATAAAATATTTGCAGAAATAAACCCAAAGGGAGGGCAATTAACAACGGTTAAACTCAAGGAATTTACCAATTTTAAAAACCAACCCGTATATCTCATCAATAGAAATAATTCGTTTAATCTTACCTTTTCTACTTTTGATGGAAGAGTATTAAATACTGAAGATTTTTATTTTACAGCAACTCATAACAATACACAACAAGGAGATCAGGAGATAATTTTAAAAGCGACTATTTCCCCATCGCAATACATTAGTTTTATATACACAATTTCTAAGAACAGTTATATAGTAGATTTTTCGATAGAATCTGAAGGGATTTCTTCACTAATTAGTTCAAGGCAAAACCCTTCTTTTGAATGGAAAACAAAATCTTTTAGAAATTCTAAAAGTCCCGAATATGAAAATCGCTATACTCAATTAATTGCAGGTAGAAAAAATGACAAAAGAAAAACTTTATCAGAAACACGTGATGATGAAGAAGTTGTTGAAAATGTAAGTTGGATTTCGTATAAACAACACTTTTTTTCTGCAATACTTATCCCAGAACGGGCAATCGATCAGACCACTTTAAACTCAAAAAATTTAGTGCAAAAAAGTGATAAAGAACAATTGTACATGAAAGAATACCTTTCTTCTATTCCTGTCTTATATAAAAGAAATGAATTTAGCGAATCCTTTAAATTTTATTTTGGACCTACAGATTACAAAATTCTTAAGAGCTTTAAATTAGGCTTAGAGGAAAATATTTCTTTCGGATGGGGAATATTTGGATGGCTAAATAAATTTGTTTTTACTCCTCTTTTTGGCTTTCTATCCTCCTTTTTGCCTTTTGGAATTGCTATTATTTTGATGACGCTAATCGTACGAACCGTAATGTCTCCTGTAACTTATAAATCTTATGTCGCGCAAATAAAGATGAAAGTCTTACGCCCTGAAATTGAAGAGATTAATACTAAATATAAAAATAATGCCGCAAAGCGACAACAAGAAACAATGGCACTTTACACCAAAGCAGGTGTTAATCCTATGGCTGGTTGTATCCCTGCATTGCTACAACTTCCTGTTTTTTATGCATTATTCCTGTTCTTTCCTACGGCATTCATTTTAAGACAAAAAAAGTTTTTATGGGCAGATGATTTAGCTTCTTATGATGTTATTGCCCAACTACCCTTTAACATTCCTTTTTATGGTGACCACATTAGTCTTTTCCCTATTCTTGCTTCAATTGCTATTTTTATTTATACGATGATGACAATGGGACAACAAACAGCTACGCAACAACCTGGAATGCCTAATATGAAATTTTTAATGTATATATCTCCCTTGTTTATGCTCTTTTTCTTTAACAATTATGCAAGCGGATTAAGTTTATACTATTTTATCTCAAACTTACTAACAATATTTTTAATGCTTATTATTAAAAAATATATCGTAAGTGAAGAGAAAATACATTTAAAAATACAAGAAAATAAGAAAAAACCTAAAAAAGGAAAGTTTTCTTCTCGACTTCAAACAATGATGGAAGAGGCACAAAAGAATAATCAAGCTAACTTGAAAAAGAAAAAAAGATAGTTATTAGTTTTTAGATAAAAGAGATTGTAACTCTTTTCCAAAAGCAATCATTCGTTTTATCTCTTGGGCACTTGCCAACCTATTTTTTTGTTTTATTAGTAGTGTATCTCCATTAGATTCTACATAATAATATGGATGGCTTTCAAAGAAAAACACTACTTCATTTTGAAAAAATGATATAATTTCTCTTCTTTTTTCTCCTCTAAGAAAAAAATGTTTTGAAAAATCTGGGTATTTTTTTATGTTGATGTCCTTATACCCAGCAAGTTTATAGATATTTGAGAATAACTCTTCTTTATCCAACGCAAAAACAGGTATTTTTTTCTTTAAATAGAGTAACAAAAAAGAGGTTTTTTGATCATCTTTTGCAATAAATACCCCTTCGCTATATGATAAATCAAAAAAACTAATTGTATTATTCTTACTTTTTATTTGATTGTATTTATAGTTTATAATCTTTGTTTTGAAATACAAAAAAGTATCTAATTCTTTTACTAAGTTTGAAGAACCCTCAGGCAAATAGTCCCAAGATAAATGTGTTGAAAGTTTGTCTAAATCTTTTTGTCTTTTTGTTAAGTAGGGGTTTTCTTTTTGACCTAACTTAGTAACTGGAGGCATTTTTCTTAGTGCAAATGGATGTCCTGTTTGTGCTACGTAAAAATCCAATCCAATGATTTCTAGTGAGCCCCCTTGTCTTTTTATATTTTCATTATAATCCGATAATTCTTCCATCACTGTATGGTCTACAAATCGACACAAGGAAAAATCAATAATTACATGCTTTTCTAAAGGGATTTGATTGAGTTTGTTTTTTAATTTATTGATATTTAAAAAACTACAAAAGTTTTTCACGCTGATATAGTAGTTTCCCGTTGCTTCTTCTTCATACATTAACACATTTGGTTTTAAGACATTCCTAGTAAATAAAAATAAATTTTTATTAATTATGACGTGAATTAAAAAAGTCGCTAAAATTCCAAAAAAAACACCTAAAATAAGATTGGTATAAAGTGTAAATACTAAAGTAATTAAAAAGATAATTCCTTGTTCTTTTCCTATTTTAAATGACTTGATGATATTTTTAGGAGCCGCTAATTTGTAACCTGTAAATACTAAAATGGCTGCTAAAGCTGGCAAGGCTATTCGTGAAATTTGTTTTTGAAAAAGAATGATAAAAAGTAATAGAAAAAAAGCGTGAAAAAAATTAGCCGCTCGATTACTCCCTCTATTGTTAACATTTACTGAACTCCTAGCTATTACAGTTACTACATTTAGACCCCCTATAAATCCACTTATGATATTTGCTAATCCAATCGCTTTTAAATCTTTACTAATATTTGAACGCCTTTTCAATGGATCTAATTTATCTACCGCTTTTATACTCAATAAGGTTTCAATACTCACCACAAAAGTGATAGAAAAGACTATCAATATAAATTCAGAACTCGCTATTTTTCCAAAATTAGGACGTGGGAGTTCTGTAAATATATTCTTGGGTAATTTAATTAATAAGTCCTCCTTCATAAAAGGGACTCCTAATACTCCTTGGTAATAATAATTTAACGCTACTGCGAAGACTACAATCCACATGGGAGCAGGAATTAGTTTCACATACTTATTTCTAATTTTTGGATGCACCATCATAATGACCAAGCTAATAACTCCTATAATAATGGGGAAAAGTTCATCAAAAGTTCGGTAACTAAAAATATTCAATATACTTGAAGGTATATGAAGTATTAAATCTACAATACTTCCTTTCACATCTATGACACCTATCATTGGAAAAAATTGTTTTGTGAAAATCCCTATACCTATTGCCGCTAACATTCCTTGCAAAACAGAGGATGGAAAAAAATTACTTAATCCCCCTAAACGAAATACCCCAAAAACGAAAAGTAAAACTCCTGAACATATAATTGCTGCTAATGTATACAAATATCCTTCGTATAAATTTCCTTCTCCAAGTATTGTTACTGCCGATAAAATAACCAATACTAATCCATTTCCTGCGCCAGTAATAGTTAGATGGCTTCCCCCAAAAAAAGAAACAACTATACCCCCAGTAATTGATGCCAATACCCCTGCAATTGGGGGCACACCAGAGGCTATGGCAAGACCTAATGAAAGGGGTAACGCTATAAGCGAAACTACAAATCCAGAAAAAATATTACCGGGAAGACTTCTAAAAAATGTACTATTCATTTTTTACTCCTTTTTATACTTTAAAATTAATACGTTTGTGGGTAACTCTAATAGTATGTATTCTAAATCTTTAGAAAATGAAAACAAAGGAAATAACGATTTGTTTCTAGCTATAGACATAACTAACAAATCTGCTCTGACCACTTTTGCATAATGCCCAATTGAATACCCTCTTTTTCCAAAAATATTTTGAATTTTAATTTGCAATTTGTCTTTAATTTTATTTGGTATTTTTTCCAAAATATCTTTAGAATAAATTGCGCTTTTCTTTTTTAATGTTTCCTTTTCCGCCAAAGCTTCTAACAAGGATTTTTCATCTTCTACTGGAGTCACTTTCTCTTGACTTATTTCCTCCACCAAAGTTATTTTTTTAGAAGATAAAACATTTGCTATGTTAAATGAGGTTTCTATTGTTTGGACAGTTAATTTGTTTTTAAGAGCATTCACAACAATGTGTTCCCAAATATTCTTTTCTTCTATTAGATTAATTAATAATAGGACCGAACAGGGAGCTTTTCTAGTTAATTTTCTTGCAATGGAGCCAATATAAAAATTAAGTGCGTTTTCTCTTTGTAAGGCTCCTAATAATAATAAATCTACATTATATGTTTTACATGCTGTTAAAAGTGTTTTTGTGGGGGTTCCCTCCTCCCATTTTATAGAAATACTGGGGGGTATTTCTTCACTCTCTTTAATTATTTTATCAATGGATTCTTCTTTTATTTTTGTCTTCTCCCCTACGTGAAATAGGATTAATTTCGCTTTCATATAATTAGATAAACGAAGTGCCTCCAATACATTTACTTTTACTTTAGGAGAAAAAGCAAATCCCATCAATATACAAGAAAACTTTTTAGCTTCTTTCACAGTTTTAGTAATTTAAAAGTGTAAAATTAGTATTTTAAAAATACCTGCCCATTGGACAGGAATATTTTTTGCAAATTAAAAATTAATTCTCAAAGGTAATGTTATACGATTTGGTATAACTTTCACTCCCCTTAGTTATAACTGCTTCAATACTTAAAGTATTTCCAGAGACTGGATTACTTCCTGCATTAGAACGAACAATATTACAACTAGTACCACTACCTTTTGTCCATGCTGTTTTATCTGTCGTACCAGACGATGCAAACTGAAGTGTAACATTAGTACCATTGATAGAATTCGTCGTAAGTAATGTATTGCCTGTTCCAGCTGTACAATCCCAATAGTCTGCTCGGCTAGAATCATTATCCGCTGCCGCATTTACATCTATGGCAAAAAGTGTATCCCCAGCAGTAGCTACTGTAGCCGCACTGGCTGTAATTTCATTTTGAAGAACAGAGCCTCCAAAAAAGTTACTCGTTCCAGAGATAGATAATTGTAACAACCCAGTCGCTTGATGCACATATTGTTTATCTGCAGAAGCAATATTGTTTTTTAAAATAGGATAACTAGTGCTATTTCCAAAATCCCAATCAGTCGTACTAAAGCCACTAAAATTACTACTCCCCGCAAGTATTTGAGCTGAAGTTCTACCTGTACCCGCAGCTGAATTAGTTCTTCCACTCGTCTCTGTATTCCAATATACATTTGAAACAGTTGCAGAGCCAGCTTTAAAACCAATGGCTCCTCCACCCCCCCCTACTGTATTTCCTGCTGAATAACTAGTAGTAATACTAGAATTTGTTGAGGTTTCACCTACAATTCCTCCTACATTAGTAGCCCCTGCCCTTGAAGTACCCATAGCATAACTGTTTGTAATATTTGCAGTGGACGTAGTAGATTGAGCTACTAACCCTGCTGAATTAGAATTACTTGCTAATGAATTGACGCTTGAATAACTATCTCTAATTATTCCAATATTATATGCTACCAAACCTGATGCATAATAAGATGTTGATTCAACTATCCCTAATGTATAACTATTTAAAACAGTACCACGATTTATTGCAACCAATCCTCCTACGTAGTTTCCTCCTCTGACATTTATATTTTCTAATCCAATATTTTCTATTATTCCACTAGTACCTATTGCAGCAAATAAAGCTACATCTGTGATGTCAGTATTCATTGTTAAATTTGAAATCACAAATCCATTTCCATTATAAGTTCCTTCAAATCTAGTCATAGAACCATCTGCTCCAATACGTACAAAATTATCAATACTACTTAAATCTATATCCGCAATTTGAACATAGTTAGCATCTAAATCATTATTAACTGCCTGTAATTCTGTTGGCGTCCCTACTTCTATCACTTGATTTGCAGGGTCATTATTTGGAATAAAACTACGCTGTATCCCATACGTTGTTCCTTCAGGATTGGTAGCGTAGGCTCTAGTATAATACCTACTATTGCTATTTAAAGTAGCTAACGTTGAACTAAACGCCCCTATAGTATTGTTGGTTCCTAGTGGAATAGCAAGAACTCCACTACCACTAACTACTAAATTGCTTCCACTATTTGTACTATATACAAATCCATGTTGGCTAACCTCATCATTTCCTAAACTTATAATTCTTCCTCTAAGAATTATCCCAGTACCAGAAACGTTATTTGCTGCGGTAGTATTTACTATTGGCGGAGTAATATCATCTGTCGTAAAACTCATTTGTGTTCCATAGGTAGTAGTTACAGTATTTCTGATATATGCAACATAATAATAGAGGGTATTATCGCTTAATGCTGTAAGATTATGCGTAAAGTTTCCAACTCCTGTATTATTTCCTAATTGTACAATCGTTCCCCCTCCTGTGAGTGTTAATGAATCTCCACTACTTTTACTATATACGAAACCATACCCACTCATGGGTGCATTTCCAATATTGGTCACTTGCGCATTTATAGTAGCATTGGTATATCCAACACTTGTCGCTGCCAACGTATTTACCACAGGGGGGACATAATTATCTGTAGTAAAACTTCGCACTATCCCATAAGTCGTTCCTCCATTGTTTCTTGCATATGCCACATAGTAATATGTTGTGCCTTGCATCAATCCTATAACATTTTCTGTAAAACTTGTCACTCCTGTATTAACTCCAACTTCTAAATCTGTACCACTTCCTGTTATCGTTAAGGCATCTCCACTGGTGGTACTATACACAAATCCGTATCCACTAATAGGGGAATTTCCAGTATTTGTTATTTCTCCGTTTAAAGTAGCGATTGTATAGCTAATTCCTGAAGCAGTTAGTGTATTAACTGTAGGTGGTATACTTATATTCAAAGTAAAACTTTGAGGAGTGCCATAACTCGTTCCCGTTGAATTTCTTGCATAAGCTACATAGTAATACGTAGTCCCTTCCACTAATCCTGTAATGTTTTCAGTAAAACTGGCTACTCCTATACTACTTCCTACTGATACTGAAGTGCCACTTCCTGTTAACGTCAATGTGTCTCCTGTAGTGGTGTTATATACAAACCCATAATCACTTATTGCTGGAGTTCCTGTACTTGTCACTTCACCATTTAATGTAACTGTAGTAAAACTAATATTTGAGGCAGTTAATGTAATTACTGTTGGAGGAGTATTAACCGTCGTAGAGAAACTTTGAATTATTCCATAACTTGTACCTCCATTATTTCTTGCATACGCTACATAATAATAAGTGGTTGCAGTTGTCAACCCTGTAAGATTTTCTGTAAAACTTACCCCTGCATTAATAGTAGTTCCTACTTGTACTCTTGTACCGCTTCCAGTGATTGTTAATGCATCACCCGTAGTGGTGCTATAAATAAATCCATACCCACTGATTGCTGTCGCTCCAATATTAGTTACTTCCCCATTTAAAGTAGCTGACGTAAGATTGACACTTGAAGCCGCTAATGTATTTACGGTAGGTGGAGCATCACTATTTGTTGTAAAACTTTGGATAATCCCATACGCTGGACCTGCTTCGTTGCGTGCATACGCCACATAATAATAAGTAGTTCCTTCTACTAATCCTGTTAGGTTTTCAGTAAAACTTTCCCCTGCATTAAGGGTAGTTCCTACTTGCATATCTGTACCACTTCCTGTCAATGTCAAAGCATCACCAGTAGTGGTGCTATAAATAAATCCATAACCGCTTATAGCCGTATTTCCAATACTTGTTATTTGACCATTCATTGTGGCTGTGGTATAATTAACACTTGAGGCAGCTAATGTATTTACAGTTGGTGCTACAGCGGATTCATTTGTTATATTGATAGTATAATTTTGTGTGGAGCCATCACTCGCTGTTACTATAATTGTATTTGTTCCTATACTCAATACTGTTCCGCCTGTTAACGTATTCCCCCCTATAGTTCCCTCAGCTTGGTCTGATAAACTAAATGAAGCAATTGATACTTGAGTCACTCCATAAGGAACTCCTGTAAATGAAAGAGTATTTCCTATAATTGCACTTCCAGATACAGTTTGCGAATAACTTCCTGTTTCAATTCCTAAAGACAGAATGGATGCCTCGTCATTTAAAGTAGTAAATGTACTAATACTGCTGTATCCTGTCCCTCCAGAATTTGTGGCATAAGTACGAGAATAATACGTTGTGTTTTTAGTCAAACTTGTCGCTGTACTTCCAAATGCTCCTGTTGAAGTAGTTGAGCCAATATCTGTTTTAGTACCCAAAGCTGTAGTTAAATTGGTATTAGTAGTACTCCAAATATGCCCATAATCAGAAATAGTGGCTCCAGCACTTCCCAAGTTAGTAATTGCTCCCGAAAGAGTGGCGCTATTTATAGAGGAAACTATATTTCCAATTGTTACTGTAGGTACTCCTTCAGGAGTCATAAAACTCGTTTGATTCCCATAAGAGGTTCCTGAACTATTAGTTGCATAGGGACGGATGTAATACGTTGAATTTCCATTTAATACTGTTATTTCACTTTCAAAATCCCCTAACTCAGTTTTTGTTCCTAATTCAGTAGCAGTTACCTCAGGTTTTCCTAACTCTAAATTTTCATTTTGAGCCGTTAAACTATAAATATGTCCATGTTGAGTAAGGTTGCTAGAACCAAGACTTGCAATATTTGAAGTTGCATTTACTGTAACATTGCTTCCTGTTCCACTAATGGAAATAATAGTTTGTGTGTTCCCTGTGATTGTCCCAAAACCAGCAAATTCTAGCGTTGTAAAGCTATACTTTGCACCATAAGTGGTTCCTCCTGCATTTGAAGCATATGCTACGTAATAATAAGTCGTATTGCTACTTAGCTCAGAAAGAGAACTATTAAAACTCGCTACACCTATGTTACTTCCTACTTGTATTCTATTGCTACTGCCTGAAAGTGTTAAAGAGTCATTACTGTTTGTACTATATACAAAGCCATACCCACTAATTGCTGTGGTCCCTACATTTGTCACTTCTCCTTTCAACGTTGCAGAATTGATAGATATACTCTCTGCGCTTAAGGTATTTACAGAAGGAGTGCCTAGAGAAATTGTATTCAAATAAATGGTATAAATTTCTTCTGAACCATCACTTGCCCTAACGGTTACTGTATTTGTACCTACACTCAAGTAACTTGTATTTGATAAAGAATTTATATTAGAAAAAGTAGCCGTCGCTTGATCCGATAAATTAACGGCTACAATTAATGCTTGTGTACTACCATATGGCAGTCCAGAAAAAGTAATATCAGTACCCGTAATTGTACCCTCTGAGACACTTCGCGTTTGTCTAAAGCCATTCACAAAAATAGACATTGATAAAATGTCCGTTTCGTCATTTAATGTGGTAATTTTTCTAACTTGACTGTATCCCGTTCCAATAGAATTGGTTGCGTAGGAAACTAAATAATGAGGAGTATTTTTTGTTAATCCTGTAACTATACTACTAAAATTTAACACCTCACTTGTATTTCCATAGGAGGTTTTATTAGAGGAAACAGTAGTAAGATTTCCTGTGGTAGTACTCCATATATGTCCATAAGAGGTAACTATGGCATCTCCTCCTCCTAAATTAGTTATTCCCCCAGATAAAGAAATGCTATTAAGTAAAGGTATTACATTACCTAAGTTTACGACAGGGGTTCCTTCTGGAGTTGTAAATTCAATCTGGTCACCATACACTGTACCCGCATTTGTTATTACATAGGGACGTATATAATACGTTGTAGATCCTGGTAAATTTAAAAGAATACTTACAAAATTTCCTGCTGTGGTTTTACTCCCTAAAGCAGTACTCTTTACATTAGACCCTCCGAGTATTAAATCAGAATTTTGTACACTAGTACTATATATGTGACCATGCTGTATAACTTCATTAGAACCGAGATTTACAATATTTGAAGTTGCATTAACAATCGTATTTGCTCCATTTCCTTTTATTGTAATTAACACAGAGTTTCCAGAAATCAAGCCTAAACTTGCTAATTGTAGCGTTTTAAAATTTTTAACCTCGCCATAGCCTGTTCCTGCACTATTAGAGGCATACCCTCTTACATAATACGTTGTGTTTTCGCTCAATCCCGTGATAGTAGTTACAAAGGGACTTCCCGAGGTAGAAATACTCCCTAAATTTGTCTTGACTAAGTTACTTCCAGTTATCGTTAGATTATTTGACAATCCCCATATATGACCATGGGCAGTAACAGATTCATTACCGAAACTTAGAATTGAGCCTGATACAGTGGCTCCACTTATTGAAATATTATTAATTACTCCTGTTTGGACAGTTGGCTTTGAAGGAGCTACTGGAGGAGTATCTGCATTAATACGTACAGTGTAGTCTTTTGTTGAATTGTCTTCAGCAGTAACTGTAATAGTATTAGAAATTCCTACACTTAGTTTATCGCCTATTTTTTTGCTAGCTGATGCTTTATCCGATAAGGTTAAGGTTTTAATAGAAACTTCTGTCCAACTATGGGGAACTTTATTTGAAAAGGTAATAGAGGACTCTGCAATTGTTGCTGTATAATCTTTGTCAGCAGTTACTATTAATTCTGTGATGTTTTTCTCTGATTCTTGTGGTTTTTTACATTGAAAAAAACATGCTAATAAGATACCAAAGATTAAAGTTTTTTTTATATTAATTAGTCTATACATTTGATTATGAACAAATTTTGCGACCAAAAATATAAAAAAAAGGACTAAAAAAACACTTTTTTAATCCTTTTTTCTGCGTGCAAACTATTTTACTCTACAGTAATATCAAAAGTAGTTTCAATATCTGTCTCTCCTCCAGCATTAGTTATATCTCCACCAGCGACTCCAGTAGCACTTTTATTAGGCTCATGTCTCAACGTAATAGTCAACTTTCCTGTCTTAGCAGTGGTAGTTGTTAAAGTAAAAGACAAACCTACTGGTTGTTGGTTACTATCCATATCTGCATATGCTACAGATACTACTTCATTGGTCACCGTAAAGAAAAATTGATGCTCATCTTTTTCTTCTTCAATTTCCTCAGTAATGTCCTCAGCAGGATTCTCTAATTCGTTTAATAATGTCATATATCCATTATAGGTCGTACTTGCTGTAAAACTATCCCCTGAAATTGTAATTACAGGTTTATTAGGTCCATCTCCATCAGCATCTTTTGTAATTAAATCTATTCTGCTTCCACTTACAGAAGTAAGTCTTGCCATAAGCGTTGTAATTACTTCTTCTTCATGTACCGGTTCTGGCGTTGGCTCAGGTCCGGGTTTGCTACAATTGACGGCTACTAATGTTATTATAACTGCGATTAATAAATATTTAAGGTTTTTCATTTTGATTATTATTTTTAAAAATTATACTTGATTTGAATTATTATATTTCTTCCTAAATCATCTGCAAAATATCTTAATCTATTGAGATAATTCCTATATTTTACATTGAATAGGTTATTTACATTTACTTGTAAATTAATTTTTTTTAATTGAACATCTGCAAAGATATTCACGATGTGATAACTCTGTGGCGGTGTGCTAATATCCACTAAAAGGTATTCGTCCGCAACTGGAATAAATTGTTCAAAATTATTATTTGGAAATCTATTTTGTCTAGCAACAAATTCACTTTCTGCACCGATATTAAAATTTGAGTTACCCTTTTTAAATTGATAGCGAATACTGTTTTTGGCTGCAAAAGGAGGCATATCTATTAAAGGCTGATTTAGTTCAATATTATCTCCTTTTATAAAGGATATTTTATTTTCATATTCCCATTTAGTATCTATGGTATATGTAAAAGTAAAATCACTCCCAATCAGTGTGGCATCATTCTGTCTATATTCCCAAACAGGAAATGCCCCTCTCAAGGTGTATTCTATCGTTTTTGGCTCAATAAAAATAAAATTATCAATCTTCGCATAAAAAACATCTAAAGAAGTTTTTATTTTATCTCCAGCATATGTATAACTTGCCGCCACTCTAGAAGAAGTTTCATTTTGAATTCTTAAACTCCCTAATTCTATTCTTGCTGCACTATGATGTAATCCATCACTAAACAATTCAGCTGCGTTAGGAAATCTATTAGTCCTACTATAATTAATCGTCCAATTATTTTTATTGTGTTGGTGATTTAATCCTATATAATAAGAAAATAAATTTGCCTCAAATACGGGATTAGTAAATATTTGACTTCCCCTACTATTTTTAATAAAAAAATGTGAGAAATCATTTTCGTAACCCAGTCCTGACCATCTGCTTTTCAGATAATACTTTTGTGCATCTATTTTATGATAATCGTACCGCGCCGACATATCCAAAAATGTACTATTATTAAAGTTTACTTTAGTAATACCATGCACTCCTAACTCCCATTTTTGATAATCTGGAATAAATCGTCTAATCCCTGTATCTGGATTTGGATAATTTTTTTGATACATACCACTTACTCCCGCATCAAAAGTAATCATACCGCTGTCTACATACTCAAAATGTAATTTTGCATTATGAGTATCCAATTCCAAATCTATAGCAGGAATTTCCTTTCTTTCTCCCAAACGGTTATCAAACTCTAGTCTATTGTTCCTTTGAAAAGAATATTGAAAATTTAAAAGGTGGTCATTTATCCTCTTATAAACCTTTATCTTAGCCAAATGATGACTTACTTTTTGCCTTGGGAAACCAATATCGTAATCAAATTCGTCTACAAAATTTGGAGTATTGCTATTAATTGCATTTACCAAATCTGAGATGTTACCAATATGCGAAGCGCGAAGTATCCCTATTTCATTATCAATGAAGTTATAATACAAATCAAAACCTAAGTCATACGATTTAAAACCACTAGTAAAAGAAAAACTTTTACTATTAGCACTTGTATTTGTCAAAAAATAATTAGGACTACTATAATCTCCTGAAAGTTTGTACCTGCCTTGTCCTTTGACATACCATCCTTTTGACCAAGTTTTGTAAATATCAGAATTGACACTAAACCCTTGCCCATTAGAATGACCTGCAGTAATCACTTTCCCAAAAAGGGTATCTTTCTTTTCAAAATGAAAAGGATTTAACACCACTACTCCACCAATAGCATCGCTACCATACTCTAATACCCCTGCGCCTTTTATCACTGAAATAGACTCATGTGCATTCACATCAATACTCGGAGCGTGTTCTATTCCCCATTCTTGATCTTGAAGTTTCACATCATTATTCATAATGATAATTCTACTACTATGTAATCCGTTTATAATTGGTTTTACAATCTCATTTCCTGTATTTAAGGAACTGACACCTGATACATTTTTCAATACATCCCCTAAATTTTTAGTAGTAAATTTATCTATGATATCTGAATGAATAGTCTTCTCAATTACACTTTTTTTACTTTCCTTATAGGTGTTTTCTACTACCTGAACGTCTTCCAGACTCTCTACCTCTTCTTCTAAATAATAGAGGGTGCTTCTATCCTCTTTTAAAGGAACAGTAACATTTTTTCTTCTATATCCCAAAGAAGAGAAAGTAAGAAAAATAGTATCACTACAAACATTTTCAAAAAAGAATTCCCCTTCCCTATTTGTCGTAGTAAATTTATTTTTGTTCGCTAAGTAAACTGTGGCACTTTCAATAGGTTCTTTCGTATTTAAATCTAAAACTGAACCCGTACATTTTGGACATTTGGAAGTTTGACCTAAGGCAGAAACTCCCAATCCAAGCAAAAGCCCACATAAACAGTAATTCATGTGTATTGATTAAGTAACTATTGATTTTTTATTAACTAAAAAAAATAGCACTTGGTGGAGCCCTCAAAGAAAAAGATAATTGCTTAAATGTATTTAAAAAGAAATATAATCGTGTGGTTATTTTTTCAGATAAAAAAGAAATAAATTTGGTTTCCTTTTTAGCGTAAAATAGTATGTTGTTTAAAAAAGTGAACGAGTCGCAAGAATCACAATCTTTATAACTATGTAAATGAAGCGTAGTATCCTCACAAACTTCGTGTGTATGATTGCTTATAAAAGCATAGTTAATAAAAAAAGAGAGTAAAAAAGCAGAAAGTAAAAAAAAGGATTTGGTTTTTATAGTATTTTTTTTCTGCACTTTGTTAGTTGAAAAAATAGTAGCGGGAGCAGGACTCGAACCTGCGACCTTTGGGTTATGAGCCCAACGAGCTACCTACTGCTCTATCCCGCGATATATTGAACCTGCAAAACTAATACTTTTTTTGTAAATACCCGTTTT
>JAMJVX010000005.1 GCA_023558315.1 Flavobacteriaceae bacterium | reverse complement strand
TGTGTCATTTTTATTTAGTTTTTTTATTTATTTCAACTTTGTTTTTGTGTTTCATCACCACTCTTAATCCTGTAAGTATAATCTCTTCATAATTAAATTTATGCGTAAATACATCATTTAAAGACAATGGGTCGTAATTATTATTGCCCTTTATTAAATCTTTAAGAATGTAAATACACAATCCAAATATACCATCAGAATATATGTCTAAGTACTTTTTCTTATTTTCCTTATTAGCCTTTTCTCCTTTCATAAGTAGAAAAGTTTCTATCATATAATCAAGTACGTTATATGCTGTTGATAAATACTGTTTCTCAACGTTTATACCCTTGCTGTCTTTCCCTGTGGATTCATATTGCTTTACTAATACATTGTACTCCTGTTCTGTTAAATATTTTGGTGCATTCATAAACTAAAATCTTTTCTTAGTAGGTTTTGAATTTATCTTTGACAAAAGTAACTCATCTAAAACCCTAGAAAATTCTTCATCGAGTTCTACTTGTTCTATGGCAAATTTCGTTAAAAGTTTTTGTGTTTGTGTCATTTTTATTTAGTTTTAAATTGGTTTTCGTTAAATATATCTATTTTTTCTAATATTAACTTTTTATACTTTTGGTAACTTCCATCATGCTTAAAATCTATTCGCTCAAAGCCATTTATATAATCTATATAAATAGTATTCGATGTAATTTCTTCCCATTCTTTGGTAATGGGATTTACTTGTTCGTAACTATCTTCAAATCTTATATTTTTAACTAGTGCTAAATTCACTATTTTAATTCCTTTTGATTTGTCACGGTCGTAATACTCTTTAATAATTATAAACATCTCTATATAGTTATTTTATTATACGTTGTTTTTTTCTCTGGAACACGCAAAAGGATTATCTGTCTGCCGTCACTTTTCACATCCAAATTTTGTGTCTTTTCTATTGAATCTACAAAAATAGGAATTTCCACATTCAAATAATGTCCGCTCAATTTTTTATTCAAAAATAATAGCGTTTCTGTTCTTTTCGCATCGTTCAAAGTAGCTAGGTTTACGCCGCCACATTTTATATCAAAGGTATCGGCTATACTGCCGTCTAAATTTTCCTTGAATAAGTCAATTGTCACTCCTTCTGGTGTTATTTCTTTAATACTCGATTGCACCTTTTCAAGGGCTACTCTCTGTATTTGCTTCAATACATTTAAAGTGTATTGCAGATTTTGCAATTTAACACGAGCCACCTCTAAATTACTCCCCATTTCTCCCAGAGATTTTAAGACGTTCTTTTTAAGGATTATTTTCTCTGATACTTCTTTCAGCTTCTCTAATTCCTCCCTAAATGTGTTTCTAACATCTTCTTTACTTCGTATCCCAGCATCGTATTTTTGATAGCCAATTTCTATCTCCTTTTGCATCTTGTTTACCTTTTGATCCAGAGACTTTTTAGCTTTTTTCCATTCTGCATCCTTTGTCTTAATGTCTTGACTTCTACCAGCGACAACATTTTCTTGCTTTTTTATCTCTTTTTCCAGCTTTTCAATATATGCCTCCCTATGTTCCTTTCCTATCACACTCTGGCATTTGTCGCATCGCATCCCTTCCTCTAATGTTTGAAATTTTTTCAGTTTCATTTTTTTTTCAAAGAGGTCGTTTTCAAACGGCTTTATCGAGTAAGTAGATTCTAAATAGCTTTTTTCTTTTACAAGAGATATATCCTTTAGAGATTTCGTTTGTTTTTCTATAGCCTCTGCTCCTCTGCTTTTATAGTCTCCTCTGAGCTGGTGTAAGGTTTCTATTTCCTTAGTCGCTTGCTCCTCTTTTTCTTTTAGGATTTTGATACTTTCCTCTTTTTTCTCAACGTCTCCCAGCTCCTCTTTTTGCTTTAAAAGGGTCATTTTATTAGTCTGTAAGGCTTCTATCTCAAACCCTTTATCTTTGACGGCTTTATTCGTTGTTCTAATATCATCTGCTAAGGTCTTTAAATCATCTGTAGAGTAGGCTTTTGAACCTAATAGATATTCTCTGTCGCTTTTGTCAGAGCCTATAATGTCTGATGGTCTTACCACCTCAGAGGAGAGTAAAGGAAAAAACAAGGTCTTTCGCTCCTCATTTGTTAGACCTGTCAATTGCTCAATGTCCACCAGAACATTATACAACTTGCCTATTTTCTCTCTTACGAAGTCTGTATAGTCAGTTTTGCTAACTTTACTCATTAGGTCAACATCTGCCCCTGTATGGTAGGTGTACAATGTTTTTCCTGTCTTTTTCGTGGCTTTTTTTTGCAAAATAAACTCGTCAAATATCAAAGTTACATCCACGTTATTTCCTCCCTTTTCGTTGAATATCTTATAGTCTTTTTTGCCCTCGCAGAAGCCAGTCAGTACCCAATTATAAGCGTTCTTTATAGTACTTTTTCCTGTACCATTGTCGCCTACGATTTCAGTTACCTTGTCAGATAAATTTAGGGTTTTATCTTTTAACCCTTTAAACTCAGTTATTTTTATTTGTTTTAGTATCATTTTTATTTTGGTGTTTGGTTAATTCATTATTACAAATGCTATTAAGGTTATCAAAAGAGCGGTTATGTAAATAAAAACTAAGGTTCTTATTATACGTTTCGTGTCTTTTTGCATTAACTCTTTCAACTTATCTATTTCTTTAAAAAGTGTTTCGGTAGCCTCAAATAAAGAAATTGGTTTTTTCTTTTTCATTTAACTTAAAATTTTTAT
>JAMJVX010000004.1 GCA_023558315.1 Flavobacteriaceae bacterium | reverse complement strand
GAGTTATTCAAATGATATATTCGCTGGGGCAAACTTATTTGGAAAAGTTTCTTATGAAAATAGAACCCCACAACAAAACACTACGGATTGGAGTTATTTCTATCAGTCAAGTAGGAATTTTACCTCAAATATTCCTACGAATACCTATTATGATTTTGAACAGCATTCTATCTATAAATTTAATCTTAACTTTAGATATCGTTTTAAGGAGCGATATCAAAGTTATCCAAATCAACGGTTCAAATTTTCTAATAGCGAATTGCCAATCCTCCGTTTTCAATTTGATGGAGGAATTAGTTCCCTTGAAAAATACAATTTTTATAAAATTAAAATTTCAGCGATTGACACTTATTTAAGTTTACCTCGTGGACTAGGAGAGAGTCGCTATGGGATTATATATCAAACATTTTTACAAAAAAACACTCCCTCTTTTATAGATTTATTTCACTTTAACGGAAATGAAATTATTTTTAGTCAAGAACGATTGGATGGATTTAATTTATCTCCTTACTATGAATTAAGTACTGCTGCCTCAAATGTTGCTTTGCATTGGGATCATAACTTTTTAAATGGTCCCTTTAGCAGTTGGCCTATAATCAAACAATTAAATGCGCATGTGAATTTTGGTGTACACACCTTATTTATAGAAAATAAACAACCCTATCAAGAATATTACATAGGGCTATCCAATATGGGGATTAAGAAAGTAATTTCGTTTAAAGTTTTTTATGTGCGTAGCTACACTGGAACTTCTTTTAATTCTGACGGGATTGTCTTTAGTGTCGATAGCCTATTTGGGTTCCCTTTATAAAAATAAAAAGCCCTTATAAAATAAGGGCTTAAAAACAAAAAACATGAAAAAAAAAAGCTCCCCCTCTTGGACTCGAACCAAGGACATTCTGATTAACAGTCAGACGCTCTAACCAACTGAGCTAAGGAGGAATTTTCTTTTAAAAAAAACTGGCGCAAAGATATATATAAAAAAATAAATCTATTTCAATTATGAAAAAAATATTCTAACTATATCATTTGCATTTGCATATATAAATAAGGCTATTAAAATTATAAAACCTGTAACTTGTGCGTATTCTAAAAATTTCTGATTAGGAGTACGACCTGTAATCATTTCATATAACGTAAAGAGTACATGCCCTCCATCCAAAGCGGGAATAGGTAACACATTCATAAATGCCAAAATAATTGAGATTAGTGCAGTTGTATGCCAAAATTCTTTCCAATTCCAAGTAGCAGGAAATAATTTTCCAATGGTTCCAAAACCTCCTAACTGGGATACTCCTTTCTTAGTAAAGACAAACTTAAATTGAGACACATAATCATATAAAGTCCAATAACTATATGAAAAAGCGCCTACAATACTCTGCCCAAAACTATACTTTTTATTGGTTAGCTGAATATCATCCCCTAAAAAGGAAATTCCTAGTTTATCTGCATTTTCTCTACTCACACTCACATCAAAAAAACCTTCGTTTCTTTTATATATTACCTGTATAGGTTTCGTTTTATCTAAACTATTTAATTTGTCATAAAATTCATATTTGTCTTGTACATCTTCTTTATTCAAAGATAAAATTTTATCTCCCGGTTCTAAAAACATTTGTTTTCCTAACGAATTCTCTTGAATACTATCTACAATCAAAGGAAAATACGGATTTAAAAACACAAAATTATCACTCTGAAATATTTGTTTATCAATATCTTCTGGGATTTCTATTACTTTACTTGCTCCTCCTCGTTCCACCTCAACAGTATTTACATTTCTTGTGAGCATATATTTATTGATATCCCAAACATCTTCTAAGGGTTCTCCATTTACTTTAAGTACTTTGTCTCCATATTGAAATCCTACTTTCTTTGCCAATTCCGAGGGAGCTAATCCATTCTGTAAGTTTTCATTTGTCATTATATCTTGCCCCCAAATAAATAATATAAATACATAAATAAACCACGCTAAAATTACATTCATAGTAACACCCCCTAGCATAATTATAAGACGTTGCCAAGCAGGTTTAGATCTAAATTCCCAAGGTTCTGGTTTTTTTTCTAGTTGTTTGGTATCCATACTTTCATCTACCATTCCCGCTATTTTCACATAGCCTCCTAAGGGTAGCCATCCAATACCGTATAAAGTATCTCCAACTTTCTTTTTGAAAAGTGCAAATTTTACATCAAAAAATAAAAAAAAGCGTTCTACACGCGTTTTAAAAAGTTTTGCAGGAATAAAATGTCCTAATTCATGAATAATAACAATTATAGATAGGGCAACAAAAAACTGAGCTGCGCGAATAAAAAAAACTTCCATAGTATATTTGATTTTTTTAAATAAGCTGCAAAAATATACTTTTTTAAGAAAAATATTCTGTAATTATCCTAAAATTAATATTTACCTTTGCAAAACAAAAATAGGGGTGCTCTAATATATAAGGGCTGAGATTATACCCGTTGACCAGATAGATAATGCTATCATGGAACACTGAAAATGAATTTATATTTTCATCTATTATCTCCTCCACTATTTTTATTTAAAATAATTATAAATGTCAAAGAAACCCCTATTCGTTTTCCTGTTTTGTATCAGTATTTTTACCTTTTCACAAGAAATACAAAAAGATAGTTTATCCATAACACCCTTAGAAGAAGTCACCGTTAAATCATTAAGAGTGACAAACAAACAACCGTTTACCTATATAAATATAGACAAACAGAAATTAGAAAAACGCAACTTAGGTCAAGATATTCCAGTGCTTTTAAATTTTTTGCCTAATGTAGTTACTACAAGCGATGCAGGGGCTGGTATAGGATATACAGGTATTCGTATAAGAGGAAGTGGCGCACGAAGTATTAACGTAAGCATCAATGGTATTCCTTATAACGATTCAGAATCGCAAGGAGTCTATTGGGTAAATCTCCCTGATTTGGCATCTTCTATGTCAAGTATGCAAATTCAAAGAGGAGTTGGTAGTTCTACTAATGGGGTAGGCGGATTTGGAGGGAGTATTAATATAACTACTGAAAAGTATGCAGAAAACGCCTTTGCTTCTTTTTCTAATAGTTTTGGAAGTTTTAATACGCTAAAAAATACAATGCGTTTCTCTACAGGCTTACTAAATGATGGTTTTGAGTTTTCGGGACGTGTTTCCTCTATTGTTTCCGATGGGTATTTAGACAGGTCTGCCTCTGATTTAAAGTCTTATTTTTTTCAATTTTATTATAAAAATGAAAACAGGCATATCAAATTACTTACCTTTTCTGGAAAAGAAGTAACGCAACAAGCATGGTATGGAATAAGTCCAGAGCAATTAAAAAATAACAGACAATATAATCCCGCAGGAGAAATATACAATGATAGCGGAACTTTGACAGGATTTTACGATGACCAAAAAGACAATTACGAACAAGCGCATTATCAATTTCATTGGAATGAAAAATTTTCTACAAATTGGGATTTTTCGTTAGGACTTAATTATACAAAAGGTATGGGATATTATGAGGAGTATAAAGATCTTTGGTTTTCTCAAAACATTGCAGGTGACAACGCTGTAAATTATTCTTATTTAGGACTTAATCCTATACAAAATGTAAATGATACGATTACCGCTACAGAAAACATTCAAAGGAAATGGCTAGACAATGATTTTTATGTGGCTAATGCCTCCTTGAGTTATGTTTCTGAAAATTTAGATATGGATGTTAGAACGATGTATTCTCATTATATTGGAGACCATTTTGGGGAACTAATCTGGGCTAAAAATCCCTCTGATGCAACTCCTTATCATCGCTTTTATGAAAACAAAGGAATTAAAAAAGAATTGAATAGTGTTATGAGAGCAACACATAAATTTAATCAAATGACAGGGTTTATAGATTTACAGTTAAGACAAATAGATTATAATGTGAGCGGTACATTTTTAGGTCCTACAGCATTGAATTTTTCAAAAGAATTTATGTTTTTTAATCCAAAAGCGGGAGTCACATACACTCCTAATCAAAAAAACCGATATTATCTTTCTTATGCTATCGCACAAAGGGAACCTAATAGAACAGATTTTGAAAATAATATTGATGTGAAATCTGAATATTTACAGAATATAGAATTAGGATGGAAATATTTTGGAGAAAATATAAAATCAGAAATAAACCTCTATTACATGGATTACAAAAATCAATTGGTATTGACTGGCAATCGAGATGATGTAGGGAATCCGATACGTAATAATGTAGGGGATAGCTACAGACAGGGAATAGAATTAAATGTTGCATTTAAAATTATTGAAAACCTATTTGCAAATACGAACCTTTCATTAAGTGAGAATAAAAACAAAAATTTTTATTTTGAGAGAGATGGAAAATTAGAGAATTTAGGAGAAACAAATATTTCCTTTTCACCAAATATTGTAGGGGCGAATAGTTTCACTTATTATGCTCTAAATAATGATTTGGAAATTTCACTATTATCAAAATATGTTGACGAACAATATTTAGGAAATATAGACTCTGATTTATCAAAATTAGACGCCTACCACTTGCACGATATAAGTATTAGTTATGATTTTGAAATTGATAAAATAAAAGAAGTGAAACTTAATGTACTCTTTAATAATATATTAAATACGAAATATGTATCTAACGGATATTTTTACACCTATGACGATACTTGGTCAACACCTAATCAAGTGGCAACTATTGAAGGAGTAGGGTATTATCCACAAGCGGGATTTAATTTTTTGGTAGGAGTAGATTTAACTTTTTAGAGACATGATTGAAATTGACAACACCCTTATTTCTCAAGAACTCGTAAAAAAAGAGTTTGTATGTAATCTCAACGCGTGTAAAGGAGCGTGCTGTGTTCAAGGCGAAGCGGGAGCACCCTTGGAGAAATCTGAATTAAAATGGTTAGATGAAGAATATAAAACGATTGAGCCATTTCTTACAGAAAAAGGAAAAAAGGCAATTTCTTTGCAGGGGAAATATGTTAAGGGAACAGATGGTGATTGGGAAACTCCTTTAGTTTCTGCAAAAAAAGAATGTGCCTATACTATTTTTGAAAAGGGAGTGGCAAAATGCGGAATAGAAAAAGCGTATAATAATGGGAAAAGTACTCTTCCAAAACCTATATCATGCCATCTATACCCTGTGAGAGTAACAAATTATGAAAAATTTACTGCGGTAAATTATCACCATTGGGATATTTGTAGTGCAGCTTGTGCATTAGGTAAAAAAAATAAAGTCCCTACATATCAATTTGTAAAAACAGC
>JAMJVX010000003.1 GCA_023558315.1 Flavobacteriaceae bacterium | reverse complement strand
AGAAAAAAGCGGAGAAAGAGGGATTCGAACCCCCGGAGGTGTGACCCTCAACGGTTTTCAAGACCGCCGCATTCGACCACTCTGCCATTTCTCCGTTTTTTGAGGCTGCAAATATAGAATAAAAATATTTTTTTTTATAATTTTGTAGCTATTTTATTAATCAATAGTATAATCAATTAAACTAAAAAATTTTATGTCAATAGTAGGAAAAAAATTCCCAAACTTAAAAGTTAATGCCATCAATGATATGGGTGATACCTTTTCATTAAATGTATTTGAAGAAGCCACAAAAAACAAAAAGAAAGTGCTTTTGTTTTGGTATCCAAAGGATTTTACTTTTGTATGCCCCACTGAATTACACGCATTTCAAGCGGCGTTAAAGGAATTTGAAAAAAGAAACACAGTCGTTATTGGTGCGTCATGTGATACAGCAGAAGTGCATTTTGCATGGTTAAATACGCCTAAAGACAATGGAGGGATAGAAGGAGTGACGTATCCACTTATCGCAGATGCCAATAGAAATTTATCTTCTATTTTAGGAATATTAGATTCAAAAGAAGTGTATTGCGACCCTGCAGATTGTTGTTCTTGTTTTGAGGATGAAGAGGATGATTGTATCTTATTAGAAGGTGACAATGTAACGTATCGCGCTACCTACTTAATCGATGAGGAGGGTAAAGTATTCCACGAAAGCGTAAACGATATGCCTTTAGGAAGAAATGTAAACGAATTTTTACGTATGATAGATGCATATACGCACGTACAAGAAAAAGGCGAAGTATGTCCAGCGAATTGGGAAGAAGGAAAAGAGGCGATGACAGCAAACAGAGACGGCGTAGCAGATTATTTAAGTAAAAACTAAAAAAAATAAGCAATGTTACAAGAGTTAGATTCTGATAATTTAGAAGAAATTATTTCTCAAAATGAGAAAGTCCTCGTTCAATATTCTGCGGGATGGTGTGGTAATTGTAGAATTATGAAACCCAAGTTTAAAAAATTTGCTACAGAAAATGAAAATATGGCTTTTGTCATCGTGGATGCAGAAAAATTCCCTAACTCAAGAAAATTAGCGAAAGTAGACAATTTGCCTACTTTTGCTTTTTTTAAAAATGGAAGTGTTTCCAATCAGGTACAAACAAACAAAGCAGACGTATTAAAATCATTCGTAGATGAAGCTGCCACTAATTAAGCATATTTTAAGTTTCGTAGAAGAAAATGACGAAGATTTTATAGAAGAGACGATTGCTACTTTGGAGCATCTCTCTGAGCATAGTTCCCTAAAGGATGAGGAATTAGACACCATTGGGGAGATTATTTCCAATTTATATGGCGCACTGGAAGTCCACAAAGAAATCAAAGCAGGAACACAACCAAAAGAAGCTTTAAATAGCTTTATGAAACGCGTACAAGGCGCTATTGACTCTTAATTGAAATGAAAAAAATAGTAGGGAGTAACAGCGGTTTACTCATTATTTTAGCGCTTACTTTCATCATACTTTTTTCGGTCACAAGAAATGGTCTTTTGACTTCATGGGATGACAATGATCAGATTTTGATTAATGATTCCGTACATCATTTGTCTTGGAAGAACATAAAAAGTTATTTCTCTGAGCCCGTCCTACAGTCTTATCAACCCTTAGCAACATTGAGTTTTGCTATTGAGTATTTCTTTGTAAAGGAGGCTCCTTTTCTCTACCATTTTGACAACTTATTAATTCACTTGTTGAATGTTTTTCTACTGTTCTTTTTATTACAAAAACTAAAGGTATTCAGTAAATTTAAAATTCTCTTTATCACGGCAATATTTGCGTTACACCCTATGCAAGTGGAAACGGTTGCGTGGGTATCAACCAGAAGCAATTTGATTTATACATTATTTCTATTAGTCTCAAGTATATTTTATGTAGGATATCTAAAGAAGCCTTCTCAAAAATGGGGGTTTTATGCGCTCTCTCTTTTGTGCTTTTTAGGGGCTTTATTGGGCAAATCAGCAGCGATTATTTTGCCAGCAATCCTGTTGTTAATTGATTATTTACTGCGTCAAAAGAGTGAAATAAAAAAAGTTATTATAGAAAAAATCCCTTTTTTAATCATTGCGCTAATCTTTGGTTTTTACAGCCTACAAACGAGGGAAGTCGCAAGTGGATTAGTAGATACTTTTTCAGGTCAATTAGGGTATAATTTTTACGATAGAATACTCGTAGCGGCGTATAGCTTTCTTTTTTATATTTTCAAGTTTGTTTTTCCCATAGATTTATACCATACTTATGGATTCCCTCTCAGAATTCAAGGGGAAAGTCTGCCTTTTATTTTTCAAATAAGTCCGATAATAGTAATCTCATTAGCAGTATTTTTTGTTCTGAGTATCAGAAAATTATTGGCAAATGAAAAGAAGCAACTCATATTTGGCACCTTGTTTTTTTGTGTAAGTATTTTCTTGACCTTAAATTTAGTTGCTCTATTTGCCTACATGACCGCGGAACGTTACATCTATTTCCCAATTATTGGATTGGCAATTTGTGCGGCATATTTACTAGAAAAACTCTTTTTTAATAAGAAGGAATCATTAATTGGGTATGTAATCATATTTTCACTTTTTGCCTTATATGGCATTAAAAATCAAAGCCAAATCAAAATATGGAAAGACTCTAAGACTTTGTTCACGCATATTACAGAAACGTATCAAAGAAAGGAGATAAAAAATAATTCCGCGTTTAAAATATGGCAAATCTTATCTAATATTTATAATGAAGAAAAGAATATTCCAAAAGTAATTGAGTGCTATTCTGGAGCCATTAAATTCAAAAGAGACGAGCCAATGTTATATCTATATAGAGGATATGCAAAAACATTTGTACAAGATTTTCAAGGCTCGCTTAATGATTTTAGTACTTTGATAGATTCAGATGAAATTAGATATGATGCGAGTATTCGCTCACAAGCATTTAGCAATAGAGCACAAATAAAATTTTCTGCAGGGGTGCAGTTAAAAGACACTTTATATATTCAATCCGCCATTATGGATATTGATAGTGCGATGGGGTATCCAAAATCTGATATTCCCTCATTATTCCAAAAAAGAAAAGAAATGGTAAGGGGTCTACAAAATTTAGAAAACATCGATGTATCAACAGAAAAATAAAATTCCTAAAACGCCGAAATTTAAACGCAAAGACTCCAATAAAAAACGATCTAGAGAAGTTGTAATAGGGTGCTTTTTAATGTTGTTTTCAGTGTTTCTTATCATAGCAGTTTCTTCCTTTTTTAATTATTGGAAAGATGACCAAAGTACGCTAGCGGCTTTTGCGCAACGCGATATTCAAAGCGAAAACATTCTCAATAAATTTGGCGCAATGATTGGCCATCTTTTAGTGTATAAGAGCATGGGATTGGGAGCCTATATATTTATTTATTTATTAATTGTTACAGGGCTTGTTTATTTCATTGGAAAAAAAAAGAAAAACATTTTAAGCCAATGGACTTGGGGGTTTTTTTATATTCTTTGGACAGCAATTACCATTGCGTTTTTCTGGGAACAAAATCCCATTTTTAGTGGAGTGATAGGATACGAAATAAATGACTTTCTAAATGATTATATAGGCAAGATAGGTACAGGAATATTTTTATTATTCGTCACTATTTATTTTTTGGTGTATCATTGGAAATTAGTGCCTGAAAATTTGGTTCCCTATCTAAAAAAGATAAAGTTTAATTTCCCTTCAAAAAAAGAAACACTCCCTGTAGAGAAAAAAGAGAAATCCGTAGTTTTTGAAAGTCCTATAAAACCACCATCACCCATTAAGGACACGACAAAAGAGGTAGAAAAAAAAGCAAAAGAGGAAGATATTTCAATTCAAATTGAAACAATTACAGAAGAAGAAAAAATAGAAAAGCTTTCAGCGAAGGCAGTAGAAAAACATGGCGATTTTGACCCAACCTTAGAGTTAAAAAGTTTTATGACGCCTAAGTACGACCTATTAAAAGAATATCCTCAAGAAGAAACAATTACCATAAATGAAGAGGAGTTAGACGTAAACAAAGACAATATTGTAGGCACACTTGAAAATTATGGAATTAAAATAGTGCATATCCAAGCGACGATTGGTCCCACGGTGACTTTGTACGAAATTATTCCAGAAGCAGGCATACGAATCTCTAAAATAAAAAATTTAGAAGACGATATTGCCTTGTCTCTTTCTGCGCTAGGGATTAGAATTATTGCCCCAATTCCAGGGAAAGGAACTATTGGTATTGAAGTGCCTAATCAGAAACCTAGTATTGTTTCTATGTATTCTGTGATTATGTCTAAAAAATTCCAAATGGCAGACATGGAATTGCCCATTGCCTTAGGAAAAACCATTAGCAATGAAACCTTTGTAGTGGACTTAGCTAAAATGCCACACTTGTTGATGGCGGGGGCGACAGGTCAAGGAAAGTCAGTGGGGATAAATGTGATTTTGACCTCTTTGCTTTACAAAAAACACCCAGCAGAAATAAAATTTGTTTTGGTAGACCCTAAAAAGGTAGAACTTAGTATTTATAATAAAATTGAAAGGCACTATTTGGCAAAGCTTCCCGATTCTGAGGAGTCAATAATTACGGATAATAAAAAGGTGATTAACACTTTAAATTCGTTGTGTATAGAAATGGATAACCGATATGAGTTATTAAAAAATGCAGGGTGCCGAAATTTAAAGGAGTACAATCAAAAGTTTAAAAGTCGAAAACTTAACCCCAATAATGACCACAAGTATTTGCCCTATATAGTTTTAGTGGTAGATGAATTTGCAGATTTGATAATGACCGCAGGAAAAGAGGTAGAAATGCCTATTGCTCGTTTGGCTCAATTGGCGCGTGCTGTTGGAATACACCTTATTATAGCGACGCAACGCCCTTCAGTAAATGTGATTACAGGGGTTATTAAAGCAAATTTCCCTGCTAGAATTGCTTTTAGAGTGACTTCAAAAATAGATTCTAGAACGATATTAGATAACAACGGCGCAGACCAACTTATTGGAAGAGGAGATATGTTATATACGCAAGGAAATGACTTAATAAGAATACAATGTGCCTTTGTAGATACGCCAGAAGTAAATGAAATAGTAGATTATATAGGTGCTCAAACGGGGTATTCAGACGCATATATATTGCCAGAATATAAAGGAGAGGAATCAGAGGCATTGGAAGATGACCCCAATCAAAGAGACGAATTGTTTAGAGAAGCGGCGGAGATTTTAGTCACTGCGCAACAAGGGTCTACCTCACTCATTCAAAGAAAACTTAAATTGGGATATAATAGAGCGGGAAGAATTATGGATCAGTTAGAAGCCGCAGGGATTGTAGGTCCATTTGAAGGAAGTAAAGCGCGAAAAGTGCTAATTACAGACCTAGTGCATTTAGACCAATTTTTAAAAGGATAAATGGAAATATGAAAGTAAAATTGTTTTTGTTATTTGTTGTAACGTTGTCTTATGGTTTTTCGCAACAAAAGGATAATGACGCAATAGAAAAATTATTAAATAGTGTAAATAAGAATATAAACGCCTTTGATAATGTGACAATAGAATTTAAAATTCTAGCGAGGAGTAATACACAATTAAACGCTGCGAATGAACTTGAAGGGAAACTGATTTATGCTAAAGGAAAATATAAACTAGAAATTTTTGACGTGTTACAATTATTTGATGGGGAGAAAGCGTATTTGATTTCTAATGAAAATGAAGAAGTAACGATTATTGACCCAAAAGATACAGAAGAATTAATGTTTCAAAATCCTTTACGTTTTTTAAGTGAATATAAATCAATCTATACTTACACTTGGGATATAAAACAAACTATTCAAAATAACATTGAGTTGCAATACGTGAAATTAATTCCTAATGGAGAAGAAAACAGCTATTTACTCATTGGAATAGATAGAGAAAAAGTATTGCCTTATAAAATAATACAGGTAGTAAATAAAGAACAAACCACGATAACTTTAGAATATATTGAAAAAAACAAACCATTGCCAAATGATTTTTTTACTTTTGACAAAAAGTTATATAAAGACTATTATATAAATCAATAACCACCGCATTGAAGCAATTAGACAGATACATTTTCTTTAGTTACTTATCTAGATTAGTAGCAGCCTTTATTATTTTAATGACTATTTTCATTATTCAAACGCTTTGGCTATATATCGATGAACTCGCAGGAAAGGGCTTAGAACCCATTGTCATCATTAAATTTTTAATTTATTACTCCCCTAAACTTCTTCCCTTAGTGCTTCCCTTGTCTGTGGTTTTAGCCTCTATAATGACGTATGGGGCTTTCGGAGAAAACTACGAGTTTATCGCGATGAAATCAGCGGGTATTTCGCTATTAAGAGCCATGAGATTATTAATAATTTTTCATATTCTTATGGGAGTAGGCTCTTTTTATATTTCAAATTCGTTAATCCCATATTCTGAGGTCAAATCGTATAACCTAAGGCGAAACTTAGCAAAGCTAAAACCCTCTTTGGCTATTAAAGAGGCGGTATTTAATGATATAGGGAGTATCAATATTAAAGTAGATAGAAAATATGGAGAGAACGATAAAATGTTAGAGGATGTGATTATTCATCAAAAAACTTCGGATAAAAAAAATAAGATAGTGATTAAAGCGGAGTTAGGAGAATTATCTAATGATACTGATGATAACATATTGCAATTAATTTTATACAGAGGAAAAAGGTATGAGGAGATTGATGAAAATACCCTAGAAGAAAAGCAAACATTTCCCCATGCAAAAGCCTATTTTGAGAAATATATAATGAATATTGATATCTCAAATTTTAACAATGTAGACCTACAAAGTGAGCAAGTGGTGTCTGTATATAGGATGCAGAAAGTAAATCAATTGACAAAAAGTATTGATACACTGGAAAGAGATTTTAAGAGAAGCAATAAAGTATTTCAAGAAAATTTTATCGTTAAGAATGGAATTGGGTCACTGCCTAAAATAGATAGTATTCCTGTGAAAGATTCGCTTCGCCACACAAATTTAGTAAATTTTGTCGCCAAACAAGCCGTATATAAAAGAGCACAAATTATAGACAGAGCCATTGGATATATCCCTTCTATCATTTCTACCCTTCAAAGTAAAAAGAGAAATGCCTTTTTTTCGAAAAAACGAATAAATCTGCATATCATCACCTTACAAGATAAATACGCCTTAGGGCTGATGCCTATTTTAATGTTTTTCATAGGAGCTTCTATAGGTGCGTTGATTCGTAAAGGAGGAATAGGGTTGCCTATAGTTATTTCTATCGTTATTTTCATTTCCTATTACTATATAGGGATTTTATCTAAAAATGCGGCAGAGGATGACAGTATTAATCCTGTACTTGCTAGTTGGATGTCTAATATTCTTGTAGCTCCTTTTGCCTACTTATTGACGCGTAGAGTGAATGCCGATAAAACACGATTTAATATTAATGAGTTTTTTATATACATTAGTATGCTCATTATAAAACCTTTTAGAAAAAAGAAAGATGTCGCAAATTAAAACAAATACGATTGCAGAGGCAATTGAAGAAATCAAAAATGGAAAAATAATCATCGTAGTAGATGATGCAGATAGAGAAAATGAGGGGGATTTTGTGGTTGCCGCTGAAAAGGTGACCCCAGAAACGATAAATTTCATGGCAACCTATGGGAGAGGGCTTATTTGTGTGCCTCTTACAGAGAAAAGATGTGAGCAACTCAACCTAAACCCCATGGTTCAAAACAATACAGACTCTATGGAGACGGCCTTTACTGTGTCTGTGGATGCTAAGGGCGACAAAATGGAAACAGGAATTTCTGCTAATGACAGAGCGATGACGATAAAAGCACTGGCGGATAGAAGCACAAAACCCTCAGACTTATCACGCCCAGGGCATGTGTTTCCACTTATTGCAAAAGACGGAGGGGTACTGCGAAGAACAGGACATACGGAGGCAGCGATTGACTTGGCACGATTGGCTGGACTAAAACCCGCAGGTGTAGTAGTAGAGATTATGAATGAAGACGGTACCATGGCGCGAATGCCGCAACTTATAGAAGTGGCAAAAAAGTTTGATTTAAAAATCATCACAATAGAGGACCTAATCGCCTATAGAATGCAACACGACAGCCTCATCGTTAAAAAAGAGGAAACCACCATAAAAACGGCTTATGGGGAGTATAAACTACACGCCTTTCAGCAAACAAACAACCAACAGGTACATATCGCTCTGACCAAAGGAAATTGGGACAAAGATGAGGTAATCCTCACGCGTATAAATACCAAACAAGTCTATCAAGACATATTGGCGATGCTTACTGGAGATACTGAAAACTTCCTTAAAAAACCTTTTGAAATGATAGAGAAAGAGGGGAGGGGAGCTGTGCTTTTTGTCAACCAAGAACCCAAGCCAGAAGATTTGTTAGCAAGAATAAAACAGCTCAAAGAAGGGCAAAAAAGAGAAAAAACACAAAAAATACCGCCTTTACCCATGGACAAACGCGACTTTGGTATTGGCGCACAACTCCTACATAACTTAGGCATATACAAACTAAAAGTGATTAGCAACTCACCACAGTCCTCCCGAATAGGAATTACAGGCTATGGCTTAGAAATCGTTGAGGTGGTGGAGTATTAAAATGAAAGAAATTTATAAGAAGTAATTTTCAGGTTTCATTTCATACAGTTCAAAATCTATTTTCTAATTCCCTCCCAAAAGCTCCTTCGCGTGTTCTAAGGCACTTTCTTTTAGTTCTTGTCCAGAGAGCATTTGTGCTATTTCTTGGATGCGCTCTTCCTCTTTTAGGCGTTTGAGTTGGGTGGTGGTTTGGTCGTTTTCCGTTTGTTTATAGACTTTGAAGTGATAGTTTCCTTTGGCAGCTACTTGTGGCAAGTGTGTAATCGTAAACACCTGCATAAAACTACTCATTCGCTTCATCACTTTAGCAATTTTGTCTGAGATTGCCCCAGAAACTCCTGTGTCAATTTCATCAAAAATAATGGTAGGCAGTTTTTTATATTGCGACAAAATAGCTTTAATGGTCAGCATAATTCGCGACAACTCCCCTCCAGAGGCAATTTTCTTAATCGGCTTAAAAGGCGTCCCTGTATTGATAGACGCTAGAAATTCTAAGTCGTCTTTGCCGTATTTGTTGTAGTTTTCTGCTTGTGTCAATTCTATTTGAAAGCGCGTACTTTCCATTCCCAAATAGGCGAGTATTTTTTCTAGTTCCTCCGTAAAAGGGGCTATTTTATGTGTACGCTTTTCTTGTATCTGTACTGCCAACGCTTCTACTTTCTTAAAACTGCTGTCTTTTAGTTCTTTCAGTCGTTGCAATTCGCCTTCTACGTTTTCCGCTACTTGTAGTTTTTTCTGTAGCGAATCCTTGACAGCGATAAGCTCCGTGATAGACTCCGTATTGTGTTTTTTCTGTAAATCGTAAATTTTCTTTACTTGACTTTCCACTACTTCCAACCGCGCAGGATTGGCTTCTAAATGCTCACTACTGTCCTCTAATTCCTTAGAAATATCCTCCAATTCAAAAAGGCTATCTTCTATGCGTTCTAAGAGTTTTTGATTTTTTTGAGAGAGTTCTGACGCCTTACTAAGATTTATTTTTACTTGGCGCAAATGGTTTAAAACGCCATGCTCTTCTTCATCCAAAATTTGATGACTTTCCCCCAAAAGTTGCGCCAATTCTTCCGCATTCAATAGTTGCGAGAGTTCTTCTTCTAATGGAGCTAAGGTTCCTTCTTCTAAATTTGCTGCTTCTAATTCTTCGTACAGAAAAGTATTGTAGTCCTTTTGCTCTTGGTATTGGGTTTGTTTTTGCGTGACTTCCTTATATTCTTTTTCTGCATGCTTCCATTGCGTAAAATGCGTTTGGTACTCTGAAACTAAAGTGAGTGTATCGGCAAAAGCGTCTAAGACTTGAAATTGAAAATGCGATTCTTTGAGTAAAAGTGTTTGGTGTTGGGAGTGAATGTCAATTAAGTACTCACTGAGTTCTTTTAACACTTCTAAATTTACAGGTGTGTCGTTGATAAACGCTCTTGACTTACCTTCTGGAATGATTTCTCTGCGAATGATAGTAATAGATTCATAATCTAAACCGTGTTTTTTGAAAAACCCTTTGAGATTGTAGTCAGCTATAGAAAATGTCCCCTCTATAAAACATTTTATATCCTTGTCTTTGAGGGTAGTAATATCTGCTCTTTTTCCTAATATCAACGACAATGCTCCAAGCAAAATAGATTTTCCTGCACCTGTCTCTCCAGTGATTGAGATTAAACCATTTGAAAACTGTGCTTCCAAATGCTGTATTAGTGCGTAATTTTTTATAGTTAGCGTGGTAATCATTTCTTTAAATTATTTAATCTTTCTCCATTCAGAAGTAAAAGAGGGCGCAACTTTTTTTAACGTTTCAATATATGAATCAATATATCTTTTATCTCCGTCAGAAAGAATATTTACAATTTCTTCAGTTTTGGCATTAAAAAATAAATTAATCACCAAAATACCAAACCTTTTATTTTGGAGACTTTCAAAAATACGAAAAGATTTCCCTAAATTTTGCTTCGCATTTATTTCATTTTCTAGTAGCAAATCAAGTCCTTCTCTATGATATACATATAGCGCGTCTTTGTACTCTCTATACGTATCTGAATTTAATACATTTATTATCCAATAGCGATTGTCTTCTCCCTCATTTTGTTTCCATCCAGAAAATTCTGACACTTGTGATAAATTTACTATTTGTTGTGCTTTGTCAAAATAGGCATTGCCGCTATAACGCTTAAAACTCTCTGCATCTAATCCTAAAATTATATAAGCGTAGTAACTCATCAATGAGACTAAATTAGATTCAAAAGCGTAGGGATTAAAAATAAGAGGTTGAAATTCTTGATACTTAAATTTAATATTGGCATCTATCGTGTTAAGAATGGGACTTAAATAAGAAGTATTATAAGCAGGACGTTTTGCAATTACTTGTAAATTTCCTTCAAAAACATCGTCTTTATAACTGGTGATATTAAAAATGAAAGTGCAATTTATTTTTTCTTCTGGTAGAAAGTTGGTTTCTCCCCATTTTTGATTGTTAATAAATTCATTTAAGGCATTTTCTAAGGTTGTAAATACTTGTTGATTGGTTTGTGCAACCTGAATGCTGTTTATAATTACTTGACTGTTTAGCTCTTGTGCAAAGAACTTAAATGACAAAAAGAAAAAAAGTAGAAAAATAAATTTTCTCATAACTCTTTAATTATTTCCTTAAAAATACCCTTTGCGATTTCTGTTTTAGCGCGTAAATTTAATTTTACACTAGCTCCTTTTTTAGAGTAAAAATCTACCTTATTAGTATCGGAATTAAATCCAGCTCCTTTATCGTTTAAAGAGTTAAGTACAATAGCATCTAAGTTTTTAGCTTTCATCTTTTTCAGGGCATTTGTTTTCTCATTTTCTGTTTCTAATGCAAACCCAACCAGATATTGATTCTTTTTTTGTTTCCCCAATTCTAATAAAATATCAGGACAAGCTTCTAAGGGAATTTCATTTAAAGCCGTGTTTTTTTTGATTTTTTGTGAAGCCACATTTTTAGGTCTAAAGTCAGAGACAGCCGCTGCAGATATAACGATGTCAGCATTTTTGTACTGCGATATCATCGCTTTTTTCATTTCTTCGCTAGTCTCTACGCAAGTCGTTTGCACGGATAATTCGGATATATTTAATGAAGAAGGCCCCATTACTAAAGACACTTCACCTCCTAATTCTTTTGCTGCTTTTGCCAAGGCGTATCCCATTTTGCCAGAAGAATGGTTGCCAATAAATCGTACAGGATCTATAGGTTCATAGGTGGGTCCACCACTTATAAGTATTTTTTTTCCATTAAGAGGCAAACTTTTTTTTAAATTATTTTCAATAAACGCAACGATATTATCAGGTTCTTCCATTCTCCCTTCTCCTTGTAATCCACTTGCTAAAAAGCCTTTTGTAGCTGGAATAATATGAATTCCTATGTTCTTTAGATAGTCAATATTTTTTAGGGTAGTTGGGTGTTTGTACATATCCAAGTCCATTGCAGGCGCTATATATACAGGGCATTTTGAAGAAAAATAGGTAGCGAGAAGTAAATTATTACAAATGCCGTGACTCATAGATGCAATAGTATTGCTGGTCGCAGGAGCAATAATATAAAAATCTGCCCAAAGGGCTAATTCAACGTGATTGTTCCATTGTTCCTTTTCGTCAACTAATTCAGATAGTACAGGATTTTCAGAAAGAGTGGATAGGACTAATGGTGAAACAAATTGTTGAGAGACTGGAGTCATAACTATTTTGACTTCAGCTCCTAAGGATTTAAAATTTCGAACTAATAAAGGTATTTTATATGCAGCAATTCCGCCTGTAATACCTAAAAGAATTTTTTTGCCTTTGAAAAGAGACATTAGTAATTATTCACCCTTATCTTCTTCAGATTCTTTAGGTTTTTCAACTTTGATTTCCTCAGATTTAATTTCTTCTGGATTTTCTCCGTCTGTTTTACGATAATAAATCTGGTCATTTTCCCATTCTTCAATTGCCATTGCATGAGGTTTAGGAAGAGATTCGTAATATTTAGAAACATCTATTTGCTCTCTATTTTCAAATACTTCTTCTAATCCTTCGTTTTCAGTAGCAAACTCTTGAAGTTTTTCATTCAACTCTGCTTTTAAGTTTACTTCAATTTGCTTTGCACGAGAGGCTATGACACGAATGGATTCGTATATATTATTTGTAGGTTCTTCTAACTTAGATCTATCGTAGGTTATTGTAGTTTTTTCTCCTTTTGAGTTTTTAAATTTCATAATTTATATTTTTAAGTTGTATTTTTCTAATTCGTTTTTTAATATTTTTATTTGTGGTTCTAAATCCTTTTCATAAATAGTTTCAGGATATTTTTTAATCAATCTATTGTAGATTTTATAAGTATCTTCTAAGCGTTCCTTTTTCTTTAATTCAATGCTGTTTATCGCTATTTCGTATGATGCTTTGAATTTATAGTATAGGGCATTTTCTTTATAAATTGTACCCGGATAATCTGCCATAAAATTGTCTAATGCTTTGATTGAAGGACTGTAATCGCCAATTGTATAATAAAGTTTTGCTATTTCAAAAGTTTTCTTTTCAATTTTTTGTTCAAGTTCTTTATACATTGTATTTACCTCGGTGATAAATTCTGATTTTGGATGTGATAGAAGAAATTGATCTAATTTACTGATTGCGTTTTGTGTTTCAGTTTGGTCTAATGAATATTTCGGAGAAGTTAAGTAGCATGATTTAGCCGCCAGAAATTCAGCTTCAATGACTTTGTCGCTGTTTGGGAATGATTTTATAAAATTTTCAAATTGAAAATCTGCTGAATAATAATCCTTTATCTCAAAATAACAATTTGCGAGAAAAAAAGTTAAACGTTCTGCTTGGGGTTTTCCTCTGTAATAAGGCAGTATTTGCTCAAATAGTTTACTTGCTTTTGAGAATTCCCCTTCACTATAAAGTTTTTCTGCTGTAGTGTATTTAACGGTGATGTCTTCTCCGTTTAAAATTTTGTAATATTCACTGCAAGAAAATAATAAAGTAGCAAAAACTAAACTAAGAAGATACTTCTTGAACATTTTGCAAAAATAAAAAAATATATTATTTGATATACATAAAATAACTAAGTTTTATATAAAAAGTATATTTGAAAATTATATTTTAGTCTCCTCAAAATTGAAAATGGAAGATAAGGTTCTGATTATTACATATTATTACCCGCCAGCTGGGGGATCTGGTGTTCAAAGATGGTTTTATTTTTCACAGTATTTAAAAAATTTTGGAATTAAACCTTATGTGATTACTGTAGATGAAAAATACGCTTCTTATCCTAAGATAGATAGGAAGTTTGAGGTAGATAAAAATGTGTCGGTTTATAGAACGAAAACAAAAGAACTATTAAAATTATATTCTTGGATTTTTAAAGGAAATTCTAGAGCGGGAATACCGCAAGGAGAAATAACTAAGAAAAATATATTAAAAAAGATTGCGGCTTTTTTAAGAGGGAATTTTTTCATTCCAGATGCCAGGGTAGGATGGGTTCCCTTTGCATTTAAAAAAGCATTAGAAGTTATTGAGAAAGAAAATATCAAAAAAGTAATTACCACAGGACCCCCTCATTCAACGCATTTAGTGGGGCTAAAATTAAAAAAAAGTAAAGAGATAACTTGGATTGTAGATTTTAGAGATCCATGGACAGACATATTTTATCTAAAAGAAATGAATCGATTTTCTTTTGCACAAAAAAAAGACAAAAATTTGGAACGTGAAGTATTAAAAAAATCTGATATAATTCTTACTACGCTTACAGAAAATTTCCACGCACTACTCCAAAAAAAAGTAAACAAGAAACTTACAATATATACTCTTTATAATGGATTTGATGCTGAGATTCTTAAGAAGGGAGTGATACAAAAGTCTAATGAATTTAGGATTGTATTTACAGGTCTTTTAACTCAAAATCATCCATTCAAAAGTTTTATCAACGCACTTAAAAAAAATATAAATACACACACGAAAATACCGATTAAATTTTATTTTGCGGGTTCTTGTAGCGATTCAATATTAAAATATTTAAAAGAGCAGTTAAAAGAGGCATTCGTATTTTATGGCTATCTACCCCACGCAAAATCTGTATCATTAATTAAAAATGCGGAATTATTAGTAAATTTTTTATTTCAATCAGAAGAGCCTTCATTAATGATTTCTGGAAAATTAATGGAATACATAGCCACAGAAAACCCTATTATATCTATTGGAGATGAAAATTCTGAGGCTAAAAAACTTTTAGAACAAGGGGATAACGCAAAGATGATTGCCCCTGAGAAAAGTAAACAAATGGTTGCTTTTATAGAAAAAAACATAAAAGATTGGCAACAAGGAAATTTAGTTAAAAATAAGATGCCAAATCTACATCAATATTCTAGGGAAAATGTAACCAAACAACTAACCCATATTTTGCAAAAAAGTATTTAAGTTTTTATTACTTTTGCGACCATTACAAAAAAAAAGTTTTAGAATTATCAATGGTATCATTTCATAAATATTTATACAGAATATTTCTTTTATTCTGTTTGACTATAGTATTTTCTTGTGGAAACTCAAATACTACAAAAGCAGTTGTAAATGAATCAATTAAAGACAGTGTCGTTTTAAATTTGAATGTGGAAACACTTAAAAATATTTCATTTTATAAGATAGAAGCAGATTCTATAAGAATGAGAATTGAAGTATGGGAGGGTTTTGCAAATTATAGAAACACCATTGAAGATTTATCAAAGTTAAACCAAAAGAGTATTCTGACTTTTTTAGAGGAATCTGATATAGAAACTAAAAAATTACGTAAATCTCTAAGACCAGATTATTTAAATTCATTAGAGATAGATAGCAGGTTAACCTTGTTAGAAACTAGAATTTTAAAGTGTAAGTTTTATGCGGAAATTAATGATGAAGAAAAGTTAAATGAGGAATTAAAATTATTATATAGAGATTACAACTTTTGGTTGAAAATCGTTGAAGATATAGCAAAACAAAATATAAATTATGAGCAATAAAGAGGTGTTAAAAACAGTAATTATAGGTTCTGGACCCGCTGGATATATGGCGGCAATATATGCAGCAAGAGCAGATATGAAACCCGTTTTATACACGGGATTAGAAATAGGCGGACAACTTACAACAACAACAGAAGTGGATAATTTTCCTGGCTATCCTCAAGGGGTACAAGGGCCAGCATTAATGGAAGATTTGAAAAAACAAGCGGAACGATTTGGTACGGAAGTAAGAATTGGAATGGTTACTAAAGTGATTTTATCTAAAGAAGAAAAGGGAGTTCATAAAATAATCGTAGACGATGCTAATGAAATAGAAACACAAACAATAATTATTTCAACAGGAGCAACCGCGAAATATTTAGGATTACCTAGTGAAGAACGTTTAAAAGGAAGTGGCGTATCGGCATGTGCGGTATGTGATGGTTTTTTCTATAAAGGGCAAGAAGTCGTAATTGTTGGAGGGGGAGATACAGCAGCGGAAGAAGCAACCTACTTAGCAAAAATTTGTAAAAAAGTTCATATGTGTGTCCGTAAAGAAAGTATGAGAGCTTCTAAAGCAATGCAACATAGAGTAGAAAACACAGAAAATATACAAATGTATTATAACACTGAGGTAGAGGAAGTGTTAGGAGAGCATGTCGTAGAAGGGGTAAGAATAGTTAATAATCAAACCAATGAGAAAAAAGAAATCGATGTTACTGGATTATTTGTGGCAATAGGTCATACCCCAAACACAAAAATTTTTCAAGGTATTATTGATATGGATACAGAAGGGTATATAATCACAAAAGGAAAGAAGACTCATACAAATATCCCTGGTGTCTTTGCTGCAGGAGATGTACAGGATAAAGAATACCGTCAAGCAGTAACTGCTGCAGGTACTGGCTGTATGGCAGCATTAGATGCAGAAAGATACTTAGCTAAATAATTTTTTTTAATATAATTGCGAAAGTTAGATGTTGTATTAAATATTAATCTAAAACGCTTGTAATCAATTATATATTTAATCATAAATGTAATTAGAGATACAATCAATTTATAATTCAAGCATTTTATCAAAAATATCGTTATACTTTTGGCAACAAAAAAAAATAGATGGCACACAATAAATATAGTAAAGAAATAACTCAAAATGATTCTCAACCAGCGGCTCAAGCAATGCTACATGCTATTGGGCTTACAGAGGAAGATTTAAAAAAACCTTTTATAGGAATTGCAAGTACAGGTTATGAGGGAAATCCTTGTAATATGCACTTGAATGAATTATCAACTCTTATCAAACAAAGCGTAGAGAAAACAGATTTAGTTGGACTTATATTTAACACCATTGGTATTAGCGATGGTATATCTATGGGTACTCCAGGAATGCGTTATTCATTACCTTCTAGAGACATTATTGCAGATTCAATCGAAACATATATTGCTGGGATGTCCTATGACGGATTGATTTCAGTTGTGGGATGTGATAAAAATCTTCCAGGAGCATTAATGGCGATGTTACGATTAAATAGACCTTCTATTTTAGTATATGGAGGGACCATTGCACCCGGTTGTTATAAGGATAAAAAATTAGACGTGGTATCTGCTTTTGAAGCTTGGGGAGAAAAAGTAGCTAATAATATAGATGAAGAGGAATATAAAAATATTATAAAAAATGCCTGTCCAAGTGCAGGAGCATGTGGGGGAATGTATACAGCTAATACAATGGCTTCAGCAATTGAAGCGTTAGGAATGACAATGTCCTATAATTCTTCAAATCCAGCAACTAGTCCCTTAAAAAAACAAGAATGTGACGAAATAGGGAAAGCCATTGAAAATATTGTAAAGAAAGACATAAAACCTTTGGATATTGTAACTAAAAAATCCATAACTAATGCTGTAAGATTGATTACTGTTTTAGGAGGTTCTACAAATGCAGTATTACATTTTTTAGCTATCGCTCATACTGCGAAAATTGATTTTACTATTGATGATTTTCAACATATAAGTAATACAACGCCCTTTTTAGCAGATTTAAAACCCAGTGGGAAATATTTGATGGAAGATTTACATAATGTAGGAGGGATTCCTGCCGTCTTAAAATATATGCTTAAAAACAATATGCTTTACGGGGATTGTATAACTATAACGGGTAAAACTTTAGCGGAAAATTTAGAAAATGTACCCGATTTAAAATTAGGGCAAGATATTATAAGACCTATAAACCAACCCATAAAACAAACGGGGCATATTCAAATTTTAAAAGGAAATTTAGCACCAGAAGGAGGAGTTGCAAAAATTACAGGAAAAGAAGGTTTGTATTTTAAAGGAAGTGCGAAAGTTTTTAATAGTGAATATGAAGCCAATGACGGTATTAAAAATGGGGAAGTAAAAAAAGGGGATGTAGTCGTCATTAGGTATGAAGGCCCTAAGGGAGGACCTGGAATGCCTGAAATGCTTAAGCCTACTGCTGCAATAATGGGAGCAGGATTAGGGAAAGATGTCGCATTAATTACAGACGGACGATTCTCAGGAGGCACACATGGATTTGTAGTGGGACATATCACTCCAGAAGCACAAGTAGGAGGTCCCTTAGCATTTGTTGAAAATGGGGACACTATAGTTATTGATGCTGAAAAAAATAATTTAGAATTAGTAATTGAAAAAGAGATTTTTAATAAAAGAAAGGAAAATTGGAAGCAACCTAAGTTTAAGTTTACAAGAGGGACTTTAAGTAAATACATAAATAATGTATCAAATGCTTCAGTAGGTTGTGTAACAGATAAATTTTAAAGATATGAGTAAAACAATAAAACAGATTTCTGGTGCGGAAGCGGTTATTAGATGCTTGTTGGAAGAAGATGTGAATTTGATTTATGGGTATCCTGGCGGAGCTATAATGCCTATATATGATGAATTATATAAGTTTAGCAAAGAATTAACGCATATTTTAACACGTCATGAACAAGGAGCAATTCATGCAGCGCAAGGTTTTTCTAGAGCATCAGGGAAAGTAGGTGTGGCTATGGCTACTTCTGGACCCGGAGCAACTAATTTAGTGACTGGATTAGCAGATGCGCAACTTGATTCTACTCCTGTTGTTTGTATTACTGGACAAGTAGGCGCACATTTATTAGGAACAGATGCTTTTCAAGAGATTGATATAATTTCTATTTCAATGCCCGTAACTAAATGGAATTATCAAGTTACTAATGTAGAAGAAATTCCAGAAATACTTGCTAAAGCGTTTTATATCGCTCGTTCAGGAAGACCAGGACCTGTATTAATAGATATTACTAAAAATGCACAATTTGACACCTTTGATTATTCGTATAAAAAATGTAAAGGAATAAGAAGTTATAATATTCAAGAAGATGTTGAAGAAGAATCTAATTTAGAGGAGGCTGTACAAGCAATTAATAACGCAAAAAAACCCTTAATTGTTTTTGGTCAAGGGGTTATATTGGGGAAAGCAGAGGATGAATTAAAAGAATTTATAGAGAAAACAGGAATTCCTGCGGCATGGACAATTTTAGGACTTTCAGCACTGCCTTCTAAACATCCATTAAATGTAGGTATGGTTGGTATGCATGGTAATTACGCACCAAATTTACTTACAAATGAATGTGATGTGTTAATTGCTATTGGGATGCGTTTTGATGATAGAGTCACAGGAAATGTACAAACATATGCCTCTCAAGCAAAGATTATTCATTTGGAAATAGATTCTGCAGAAATCAATAAAAATATAAAAGTAGATATTCCTCTTTTAGGAAATTGTAAAAATTCTTTACAACTTCTTACGCAAAAAGTAATTAAAAAAGAACACCCCGAATGGAGAAATCGTTTTAACGAATTATTACAAGAAGAATATGATGTCGTAATTAAAAAAGATTTGTATCCAGAAAAACCTGGACTTACTATGGGTGAGGTTATTAGGTTAATAAATCAGTACACCAAAGGGGAGGCTATTATAGTTACGGATGTGGGCCAGCATCAAATGGTCACTTGCCGTTATGCAGAATTTACAAAATCAAAAAGTAATATTACATCAGGGGGATTAGGGACAATGGGTTTTGCTCTCCCTTCAGCTATAGGAGCCAAAATGGGCGCACCCGAAAGAGAAGTAGTAGCCGTTATTGGAGATGGTGGATATCAAATGAATATACAGGAATTAGGCACTATTTTTCAAAATAAAACGGCAGTAAAAATTGTGGTTTTAAATAATAACTTTTTAGGAATGGTAAGACAATGGCAGCAATTATTTTTTGATAAAAGATATGCTTCTACTGAAATGGTAAATCCAGATTTTATTAAAATTGCACAAGCCTTTGATATTACAGCAAAAAAAGTGGAAGCGAGAGAGGATTTAGAAGACGCTGTGAAAGAAATGATTTTATCAAAAGAATCATACTTTTTGGAAGTCTGTGTAGAAAAAGAAGACAATGTATTTCCAATGATACCTACAGGAGCTTCGGTATCTGACATTAGATTAAAATAAATAATTATAGAATTATGCAGAATATAAATAAATATACCATATCAATATACACAGAAAATAATGTGGGCCTTCTTAACAGAATTTCCGCCTTATTTTTAAAAAGACATATTAATATTGAAAGTATTTCTAGTTCAGAATCAGAAATAAAAAATATATTTAGGTTCGTTATTGTGGTAAATTTGAGTGAAGAAAAGGTAAAAAATATATCTTTGCAAATTGAAAAACAAATCGATGTAATTAAAGTTTTCTATAATGAGGATAAAGAAACTATTTTTCAAGAATCTGCATTGTATAAAGTAAAAACGAGTTCATTGTTTGAGAAAAGGCAAGTTCAAAATATTATTAAAAATAGCCATGCAAAAATAATTACTGTATCTCCAGAGTTTTTTGTGATAGAAAAAACAGGATTCAGAGAAGAAACAGATGAATTGTATAAAGAACTTATTCCTTATGGATTACTTCAATTTGTAAGATCTGGCAGAATATCAATCACAAAAAACAAAATGGATATATCAAGTATTTTAACAAAAATTAATAAAAAATAAAAAAATATAAATTATGACAAATTATTTCAACACACTTTCATTGAGAGAAAAATTAACTCAATTAGGGAAATGCCGTTTTATGGATAACTCTGAATTTAGCGAGGGTATAAACGTTTTGAAAAATAAAAAAATTGTAATAGTAGGTTGTGGAGCGCAAGGACTTAATCAAGGATTAAATATGCGTGATTCAGGATTAGACATTTCTTTTGCTTTGAGAGCGGAAGCCATAGAGCAAAAAAGAGAGTCTTATCAAAATGCCACAAAAAATAATTTTAATATTGGTACCTTTGAAGAGTTAATTCCTTCGGCAGATATGGTAGTAAATTTAACACCTGATAAAAATCATACTAACGTTGTTAATACGCTTATGCCATTAATGAAGAAAAATTCAACTTTATCCTATTCTCATGGGTTTAATATAGTAGAAGAAGGCATTAAAGTTAGAGAAGATATTACTGTGATTATGGTAGCTCCAAAGTGTCCAGGTAGTGAAGTTAGAGAAGAATATAAGAGGGGATTTGGTGTGCCTACACTGATTGCAGTACACCCAGAAAATGACCCTGAAGGAAAAGGTTTTGATCAAGCAAAAGCATATGCAGTTGCAACAGGAGGGCATAGAGCTGGAGTATTAGAATCTTCTTTTATTGCAGAAGTGAAATCTGATTTGATGGGAGAGCAAACGATTCTTTGTGGAATACAACAAGCGGCTTCTATCTTGTGTTTTGACAAGATGGTAGAACAAGGTATAGAGGCTAGCTACGCTGCAAAATTTATACAATATGGATGGGAAACTATTACTGAAGCACTAAAGATAGGAGGGATAACAAATATGATGGATAGACTTTCTAATCCTGCTAAGGTTAAAGCTTTTGAATTATCCGAGAAATTAAAAGCAATTTTACATCCTCTTTTTGAAAAGCACATGGACGATATTATGTCTGGAGAGTTTTCTAAAACTATGATGGAAGATTGGGCTAATGGAGATAAAAACCTATTGCAATGGAGAGCAGAAACGGAGAAAACAAATTTTGAAAAAACCGATAATACCAATGAAGATATTTCTGAACAAGAATACTTTGACAATGGAGTTTTATTAGTTGCATTTATTAAGGCGGGTGTTGAACTTGCTTTTGATACGATGGTAGCTAGTGGTATTAAAGAAGAGTCAGCATATTACGAATCATTACACGAAGTGCCACTTATTGCAAATACAATTGCCCGTAAAAAACTCTTTGAAATGAACCGCATAATATCTGATACTGCTGAATATGGATGTTATTTATTTGACCATGCGTGTAAGCCTTTATTAGTTGATTTTATGAAAGAAATTAATGTAGATGTAATTGGAAAAAAATACGGTGAAGGAAAAGACAATCAAGTAGATAATAAACAATTAGTAACTATAAATGAAATTATTAGATTTCATCCAATTGAAATTGTAGGGGAGGAATTGAGAGAGTCTATGACTGCAATGAAAAAAATAAAATAGATGTCCTTACCCAATTTTGAGGACGTATATAAGGCGAGAGAGATAATTGAAAAAGCGATAAAAAAAACGCCTTTTGAAGTAAATCAAAGATTATCTAAAGACTTAGATGCTCAAATATTTTTCAAAAGAGAGGATTTACAAGAAATACGTTCATTTAAGATTCGGGGTGCCTATCATAAAATTTCTTTATTAACTCCAGAACAACGTAACAAAGGAATTATATGCTCAAGTGCAGGTAATCATGCGCAAGGAGTTGCGTATGCGTGCAATCAATTAAAAATCAATGGTGTAATTTATATGCCAAAACCTACTCCAAAACAAAAAATTGATAAAGTAAAAATATTTGGAGAAAGTTTTGTGAAAATCGTGTTAGAAGGGGATACCTACAATGATGCTCAAGATATAGCATTACAAGAGGTTGAAAAATCAGGGAAAATATTTATACACCCTTTTGATGATGAGAAAGTAATAGAAGGACAAGCAACTCTCGCTTTAGAAATACTGGAGCAAAAGAAAGAAAATTTAGATTATTTATTTGTACCAATAGGCGGCGGGGGATTAATTTCTGGTATACTAACAGTGTTCAAAGAATTATCACCAAATACAAAAATTATTGGATTAGAGCCTGAAGGAGCTGCATCAATGAAAAAATCATTAGAACACAAAAGGAAAGAGTCCTTAGAACTTATAGATACATTTGCGGATGGTGTAGCCGTCAAACAAGTTGGTGATATAAGTTTTAATCTATGTAATAAATATTTGAAAAGTAGTGATATTTTAACTATTCCAGAGGGAAAAATTTGCCAAGCAATTTTAGATTTATACACAATGGAAGGCATTATAGTTGAACCTGCAGGAGCCATTGGGGTAGCAGCACTAGATTTGTATAAAGATGAAATCAAAGGCAAGAAAGTAGGCGTTATTATCTGTGGTGGAAATAATGATATAACACGAATGGCAGAAATCCAAGAGAGAGCTTTGCTATATAGAAAACTGAAGCATTACTTTATTGTACACTTTCCTCAAAGAGCAGGTGCTTTAAAAGAATTTGTCACTACTATTTTAGGACCTACAGATGATATTACCTTTTTTGAGTATTCTAAGAAAAATTTAAGAGAAAATGCCCCTGCGGTAGTTGGAATAGAACTTAAAAAAGAGGAGGATTTTGATTCTCTAATTTCAAGAATGAAAGAAGCTGGATTTTATGGGGATTATCTCAATGATAAACCAGACTTGTTTCAACATTTGATTTAGTTAGATTAAAAATAAAATTACAATTCTTTGTAAATAAAAAACAGTATACAAAAAAAGGGCTTTGTTATAAAGCCCTTTTTTTATTACAAAATGTTCTATATAAAATTATTCTTGTTCTAATGCTTTTAGCATTTCTTTCATCTTTTTAAAACCTTCGGTGTCTCCAATAGTTCCATAAATGTTTTTTAAAGTATTTATCGCACTTTCACTATTTGGGTTAATCTTTACAAGTTTTTCTAAAAGAGGTACACATTCTTTATATAAATCCTCTCTTTTTTGCTTTAACACGTCATAACGTTTCGTATCAGCTCTTGAAGTAGATAAACCATTCATTTCTTCTATTAATGACTTTTCTTCAGACAAAATCAGACTAACTAAATTTAGGTAATGCCCTTCTTTTTGGTCGTCTAATTCTAAGGCTTTTTCGTAGTATTTTCTAGCATCTTCTTTATTGCCTTGTGTATCGTTTATGATACCTAAGTTAAAATAAAGTTTAGCATCGTTAGGCGCAATTTCAATTGCTTCTAACATTAAATTTTTGAATGCTTCTTCATCTTCTATTTGAATATACAATTGCGCTTCAGTTAATATTAAATCAATATTCCCAGGATTTTCTGCTCTTGCATCCTTAATTGCAGCAATTGCTTTTTCTTTTTCATCTTTTTGGTAATAAATAAAACCAATGTTTTGAAGAATACGCGGAAAAAGAGATTCAGTTACTTCTTCTCTTGTTGTATAATCCTTGTTTTTATTATATAATTTAAATTGAAATTCATCAATTAATGTTTCTTCTCCAGTAGCAATTTCTGTCGCATAATATTTAGTAGAAATACCGGTATACTTTTTGTCTTTTAATATAATATAATACTCTAAAGCAGTATCAAAATCTTCGTTACTAACAGCAGACTCAGCAGCGTAATAAAGATATCCTAGATTATCTTCTGGATTAATCGTATATAGTAGATAAAAATATTTAGAAGCTTCTTCGAAATCTTTATCACTATGTTTATCAAATGCTATGTTGTTTATTTCACTAAAAACAGCATCTAAAGAAGCCTTTACTTTTGTTGTAACTGTACTTGAAACTTTGCTTAATCCCTGTATAGTTTGATAAGAATTAATAGCCGTTTCATATTCTTTTGTTGCTTTAGCAATATCCCCTTTATATAAATAAAAGGTAGTTTTATATTTATCTTCTGCATTTTCAAAAACTGATTCATAGGATGCTAAAGCTTCTTGTATAGCAGTAGTATCTTTTGATTTCATTAATTTCTTTAATGCTTTTAACTCATCTTTTTGAGCCCACCCAAAACAAATAGTAAGGGATAATAATAATGTTATAAAATGTTTCATAAGTAATTTATATTTAATAATTTATTGGTTTTCAGTAATTGTATTTTCCTCGTTAGTTTCTTCTTCATTTGCAGTATCATCAAAAATATCATCTTCTACTACTTTTGTAACAGCCGCAATACTTTCGTTACCTCTTAGGTTTATAAGTCTTACTCCTTGTGTTGCACGTCCCATAACTCTGAGTGTATTTACGTCAATACGAATTGCTACACCAGATTTATTGATAATCATCAAACTATCCTTGTCCGTTACATCTTTAATTGCCACTAACGCACCTGTTTTTTCAGTGATAGATAGTGTTTTAACTCCTTTTCCACCTCTGTTAGTAATTCTATAATCATCTAAATTTGATCTTTTCCCATATCCGTTTTTAGATACTACTAAAATACTTGAGTCGTTTTTATCATCAATAACAATCATTCCTACTACCGCATCGCTTTCATTTGCTAGCGTTATTCCTTTCACTCCTTGTGAACTTCTACCAACTGAACGAATTTTATTTTCAGGGAATCGCACTGCTTTTCCAGATTCACTTGCAAGAAGAATTTCGCTCTGTCCATCAGTAAGTGTTGCTTGAAGCAATTCGTCATTATCCTTAATTGTTATTGCGTTTATTCCATTTGCTCTTGGTCGAGAATATTGTTCAAGTAAGGTTTTTTTAATGACACCTTTTTTGGTAACCATAAGAACATAGTGTTGATTGATATAGTCACTATCTTTTATGTTTTTGGTGCAAATAAAGGCTTTTACTTTGTCATTTGGTTCTAAGTTTATTAAGTTTTGTATGGGTCTACCTTTGGCGATTTTACTTCCTTCGGGAATTTCATATACTCGCATCCAAAAACATTTTCCTTTTTCAGTAAATAAAAGCATATACTGGTGTGTACTCCCTATATAAATATACTCTAAAAAGTCTTCTGTTCTAGTAGTAGATGCTTTTTGTCCTACACCCCCTCTGTTTTGAATCTTATATTCATTTAAAGATGTTCTTTTGATATATCCTGCGTGAGAAATTGTAATAACCATCTTTTCATCAGGAATCATATCTTCTATTGAGAAATTTCCTCCAGAGTAATCAATTTGAGTGCGTCTTGTATCGTTGTATTTTTCTTTAATTTTTAAAAGCTCATCTTTGATTATATCCATTCTACGCTCTTCTTTGGCTAAAATATCTTTTAAATCAGCAATAGTAACTTTTAACTCTTCGTGCTCCGTACGTAATTTATTTTGCTCTAATCCCGTCAATTGACGCAATCTCATTTCTACAATAGCCTTTGCTTGTACCTCAGATAGTTTAAAAGTATCAATTAATTTATTTTTAGCTTCCTCACCATTATCGGAACTTCTAATTAGGCTAATCACTTTATCAATATTGTCTGAAGCAATGATTAATCCTTCTAATATATGTGCTCTTTCTTCCGCTTTTTTAAGTTCATATTTACTTCGTCTAACAATCACTTCATGTCTATGGTCAACAAAGTGTTTTATTAAATCTTTTAAGTTTAATAGTTGTGGTCTTCCCTTAACTAAGGCAATATTATTTACACTAAATGAAGATTGAAGTGCTGTATGTTTATAAAGTGTATTTAAAACTACATTAGGAACAGCATCTTTTTTTAGTATATATACTACACGTAAGCCTTTTCTGTCAGATTCATCTCTAATAGAACTAATGCCATCTAGTTTCTTTTCATTTACTAATTCCGCAGTTTTTCTAATCATTTCTGCTTTATTAACTAAATAAGGAATTTCTGTGACGATTATACATTCTCTACCATCTACTTCTTCAATATTTGCTTTTCCTCTAATGACTATTCTTCCTTTGCCCGTATTAAAAGCTTCTTTAACGCCTTCGTACCCATAAATAATACCTCCCGTTGGAAAATCTGGCGCTTTTATATAGTTGATTAAATCATCTATTTCTATGGCATTATTATCTATATAAGCAATTACACCCTCAATAACTTCTCCCAAATTATGAGGTGCAATATTTGTAGCCATTCCTACGGCTATCCCTGAACTTCCGTTAATTAATAAATTAGGAACACGAGTAGGGAGAACTACAGGTTCTTCTAAAGAATCATCAAAATTTAATTGAAAATCAACGGTGTCTTTTTCTATATCTGCTAATAAATCCTCAGATATCTTTTGCATTCTTGCCTCTGTATAACGCATTGCTGCTGGACTATCGCCATCAATTGAACCAAAATTTCCTTGCCCATCCACAAGTAGGTAACGAATACTCCAGTCTTGAGCCATTCTAACCATTGTGTCATATACAGAGCTATCACCATGTGGATGATATTTCCCTAGAACTTCTCCAACTATTCTCGCTGATTTTTTATAAGATGAATTCGCACGGATACCTAATTCATGCATTCCAAATAGTACACGTCTATGTACAGGCTTAAGCCCATCTCTGATATCAGGCAAAGCTCTTGAAACGATTACAGACATTGAATAATCAATGTATGCGGATTTCATTTCATCTTCAATATTGATAGGAATTAGCTTTTCTTTATCCATAGATAATTTATTAGAGGCACAAAAATATAATAAGTTTATTTAATAAAAATTCTATTGTTTTTTTTTTATTAACAGTAATTTTATTCTAAAAAAAATTACTTTTGTAGGCATAATTATATATTTATTCACCAATGGAAGACAATTTTTCAACTCATGTAAAAGATGTTTTAAATTATAGTAAAGAAGAGGCATTGCGGTTAGGACATAATTATATTGGAACAGAACATTTTATTTTAGGGATATTAAGAAGTGAAAATGGGAAAGCGTTTCAAATAATGACTTCAATAGGAGTTAAAACAGATATTTTAAGAAATAAAATTGAATTGTTAAATCCAGATAAACAAATAGATAATACACTGGTCTATAATAAATTTAATATACATTTAACAAGGCAAGCAGAGAAAGCGTTAAAAACCACTTTGTTAGAAGCAAAATACTTCAAAAACGACTCTATAAATACTGCACATTTATTGCTTTGTATTCTGAAAAATGAAGATGACCCAACCACTAAAGTTTTTCTAAAATTAGGCGTTAATTACAAAGCAGTAGCTGAGAGATTTAAGGAGATAAATAATTATAAAGAAATCTCAAATGACTCTTTGATATCCCTTTCCAGTGAATTAAGTGATAAACGAATACCAGAAGACAATAATAAGAAAAATATCTTTTCATCCCCAAACACAAGTTCCAATAGAAAAAATGCAAAAACTCCTGTATTAGATAATTTTGGAATTGATTTAACACAACTTGCCGAAAAAGATAAGTTAGATCCTATTATTGGACGAGATAATGAAATTGAAAGAGTCTCACAAATTTTAAGCAGAAGGAAGAAAAACAATCCTCTATTGATTGGGGAACCCGGTGTAGGGAAATCCGCAATAGCAGAAGGGTTAGCACTTAAAATAATTAACAAAAATGTATCAAGAACCTTGTATGATAAAAGGATTATTTCATTAGAGATTGGAGGGTTGGTTGCAGGTACAAAATACAGGGGTCAGTTTGAGGAAAGACTGAAAGCCGTGATAAATGAATTAAAAAACAATAATAATATCATTCTATTTATTGATGAAATTCATACTATTATAGGTGCTGGAGGAGCAACAGGAAGTTTAGATGCGGCAAATATGCTTAAACCCGTTTTAGCTAGAGGAGAAATTCAATGTATAGGAGCGACAACAATAGATGAGTATAGAGAGAATATCGAAAAAGATGGGGCGCTAGAAAGACGTTTTCAAAAAATAATGGTAAATGAAACTTCGGAAGAAGAAACGTTTAAAATTCTGAATAATATAAAAAATAAATATGAGGATTATCACAATGTAGAATTTACTAATCAGGCAATAGACGCGTGTGTAAAATTTGCATCGCGATATATTACAGATAGATTTTTACCAGATAAAGCGATTGATATATTAGATGAAGCGGGTTCTTATACTCATATTAAAAATATGAAAGTACCTAATAGTCTTGTATTGTTAGAAGAAGAATTAGAAAAAGTAAGACAATCAAAAACAGAAGTGGTTTCTAAGCAAAAATATGAAGAAGCAATTCGTTTAAGGGATAATGAAGAAAGAATAAAGGAATTAATCGAAAAGGAAAGGAATAAATGGGATGATAAACTAAAAGAAAACAGAATTACGATTGACGAAAATGATATTGCTAATATTGTCTCTTCTATGACAAACATTCCTGTAAATAATATCTTAAAAACTGAAAAGGTCAAACTAATAAACTTATTTAAAACGATAAGTAAAAAGATAATAGGTCAGGACAAAGCAGTACTAAAAATCACTAATGCGATTAAAAGAAACAGAGCAGGACTTAAAGATGTGAGAAAGCCAATTGGATCTTTTATTTTCTTAGGACAAACGGGAGTTGGGAAAACGCAGTTAGCAAAAATTGTATCTAACGAGGTGTTTGGAGACGAAAATAATATGATTCGTATTGATATGAGTGAGTATATGGAGAAGTTTTCCATATCTAGATTAATAGGTGCGCCTCCAGGATATGTGGGCTATGAGTCTGGAGGACAATTAACTGAACAAGTAAGAAAAAAGCCATATTCTGTGGTGTTGCTCGATGAAATTGAAAAAGCGCATCCTGATATATTTAATATGTTATTACAAGTATTGGATGACGGATTTTTAACGGATAGTTTAAATAGAAAAATAAACTTTCAAAATACTATAATTATCATGACTTCAAATATTGGGTCAAACCAAATCAAAGATTATAGTAAAAGTATTGGGTTTGAAACTAGTTTTAAAAAGGATACGGATAAGCAATTTCATGAGAATATTATCAAAAAAGCATTGGACAAAAAATTCTCTCCAGAGTTTTTGAATAGAATTGACGATATCATCATATTTAAACCATTAGGAAAAGAGGAAATAGACAAAATATTAGAAATAGAGTTAAAGAAAAATGCAGAAAAAATTCTTGAAAAAGGCTATGAAATATCTGTGTTAAAATCGGCAAAAACCTTTTTAGCAAAAAAAGGATTTAACCAAAAATTTGGGGCGAGACCTTTAGGAAAAGCCATTCAAAAATATTTAGAAAATCCTATTGCTGAAAAAATCATAAAAGGCGAAATAGAGAAAGGAGATAAAATAGAAGTCAAGCACGACCCAAAAAACAGCCAACAAGAAGAACTTGTCTTTACTGTTAAATAAATTCTATTTAGGCACCAATTTTATAAACGGAATAAGTACTTCTTCCATTGAAATGCCACCGTGCTGAAAGCTGTTGTTGAACAGATTAGCATACTTATTAAATTCATTACTATACACTAAATAGTCGTTTCCTTGCGTAAAGATATAAGAGTGATTTAAACTAAGTTTAGGAAGTTGAAACACTTCTGGGTTTTGAAGGTGAAATATCCTTTTTGAATCAAAATTAAAGGTCTTTCCTGATTTATATCGAATGTTATTGTTGCTTTCTTTGGTGCTTAAAATTTTTATAGGATTTGATACGCTTACCATGCCGTGATCTGTGGTGAGAAGAACATTAAATCGTAGGGATGCACTTTTTTCTAATATCTCTAATAGAATTGAATTTTTAAACCAACTCTCAGTTAAATCAGAAAATGATTTATTGTCAGACGCTATTTCTTTAATGAAATCCATTTCTGTTTTTGCATGTGAAATCATATCTAAGAAATTAAACACGGCGACGACTAATGACTTATTTTTTTCGTTTTGTAAATTGTCTAATAATTGCTTTCCAGATTTTGTATTTCCTATTTTGTGATAACTAAAACTGATAGGGTTGTTAATCCGTTGTAATTGTAACTCTAAAAACTTAGCCTCGTTTAAATTTTTATTTTCTTCCTCATTATCGTTAACCCATAAATCAGGATACTTCTTATACATCTCTAAAGGCGTTAACCCAGAAAAAAGCGCATTTCTTGAATATTGAGTAGTCGTGGGTAGCATGCTATAAAATAAATCCTCTTCTTCATTCCTATAAAAAGGAGAAATATGTGTTTCAATTTGTTTCCACTGGTCAAACCTTAGATTATCTATAATAATTAATAATGTAGTTTTATTTTCTTGGAGATTTGGAAATACTTTTTTTCTAAAGAGTGTGTGACTCAATAGAGGGCTCTCTTCCTCATTTTCTAACCATGCACTGTAGTTTTTTTTAATAAAACTAAAAAAATGCTCATTTGCTTCTTCCATTTGACTTTCAAAAATGTTATACACATCCTTAGAAGTAGATTTTAATTCTTTTTGCCAGTAAATCATTTTTTTATAAAAGTCTATCCAATCTTGATGCGTCTCTAAATTATAAATATCTAAATTTATTTTTTGGAAGGATTCTCTGTATTCTTGTATTGATTTATCTTCGATGAGTTGCGTCCCTTGTAATATCTTTTTTAATGCGAGTAATACTTGATTGGGATTGATAGGTTTAATTAGATAATCTGCGATTTTTAAGCCTAAAGCATCATCCATTACTTTTTCATTAATGTCTTTTGTCACCATAATAACGGGCAGATGGAGGTGCGTTTTCTTAATAATGTTTAAAGTTTCTAACCCACTTAATCCAGGCATATTCTCATCTAATAATACGGCATCAAATACTTGCTCATTGATAATAGTAATTGCATCTTTTCCGTTATTACATGTAATTACTTTAAACCCTTTTGCTTTTAAAAATAGTATATGGGATTGTAGTAAATCCTCTTCATCATCTACCCATAAAATAGTATACTTTAACATTCCATTATTATTCTTTTTCAAAAATAGTATCTTTGTGACAATGATTAAAAAAAATAAAAAAATATTTGTTAAAGACTTAGGGAAGGCTTCCTATAAACCTACTTGGGATTACCAAGAAAAAGTCCTCAAAGAAATAACCAATATAAAATCAATAGGGGAAGAAACGACGCCAAATTACTTTTTCTATGTAGAACATCCGCCTGTATATACCTTGGGAAAAAGCGGTGAAATAAAACATTTACTCTTATCAGAGGAGAAATTACGCTCTAAAAACATAGAATTTCATAAAACAAATAGGGGAGGGGATATTACCTTTCACGGTCCAGGTCAAGTAGTGGGATACCCTATTTTAGATTTAGAAAACTTTTATACAGATATACATAAATACCTTAGAATGTTAGAGGAAGTGATAATTCTCACTTTAAAGGAATATGGACTAAAAGGTGAGAGAAGCCCAAAAGAGACTGGCGTTTGGTTAGATGCAAATACTCCTTTTCCGCGAAAAATTTGTGCCTTAGGAGTGCGAACAAGTCGATGGGTCACTATGCACGGCTTTGCGTTTAATGTAAATACGGACCTCACTTATTTTGATAATATTATTCCCTGTGGTATAGTAGGTAAATCTGTTACTTCTCTAAAAGCAGAACTTAAAAAAGATATCTCTATGGAAGAAGTCAAAGAAAAAATAAATAAACATTTCCAAACGCTATTTGAAGCGGAATTTGTGCAGCTGTAAAAAAAAGACTGATTTTTTTACTCAATCTCATAAATAACCAACTCATTATTAGAATTTTGAGTAACTAATTCCAAAGGGGAGTCATCGTCAGATTGAGAGAAATCAATGTGTGACATTCCTTTAAAAGGAGAACCTTTTATTTCCTTCCCAGTCTTATAAAAAACGTGAATTTGACTATTTTTTGTATCAGTTACGCTTATATAAGTGGTATTATTAATATAGAAAATTTGTGGTGCTAAGTATGAGCCACTATTATTTAACTTTACTTGTATACCGTCAATATTTAAAATGTTTTTAGAAAGACTCACTAATGATTTATTTAAGCAAACAATAGAATGTTCTTTCTCCAATTTTAATTCCGTTTTAGTTGTTTTACCATTAGTGTCAATTTGTACTAGATTTCCCTCAACATCCGTAGTAGTAAAAGTGTTTAAGTATTTATAAATTTCATTTGAAGAGAATGTAATTTTTTCTTTAATGTTAATTCTTGGCTCTCCTTTTCTATTTAATATGGAAATCGTGCCGTCTATAAATGGAAAGAGTAAATAGTCTTTTTGTTGAATTCTAATATGCTTAGGCGAATTTACAAGGTGTCTTGAAAGGTTTTTAAGTTCAAATCCACGTACTATTTTTCCCTTATTATTGTACATATATACTTTTTTGTCTTGAGCAATTACAAAACGATAGTCTCTTGAGGAATCATAATCAAAAACGGCAAGGGGTAGAATATGTTTAGCACTGGGAAGTTTAATGTTAAATGGCGTTACTTCTTTGCCATTTCTATCTAAAATTAAAAATTCTTTTTCCGTCCTAAAAGCCATTTGTAGCTTGTTGTTTTTATATAAATCTACTTGAATAATATCTCCTTGAATAGGGCTAGAAAGTTTCTTTTTCCAAAACAAAACACCTTTTGAAGAAAATAAATAGAGGACATTGTTCTTGTCTTGAATAGCAATATCTTTTGTATTCGTTTTATGGTTTTTCAACCATTGAGGTTTTTTTCTGAATGGTGCATCTAAAAGTAAGATAATACGATTAGATAGTAAATCTATATATTTAGAAAAATTGGGATAAGAGGAGAAGTGTAAATGCGTAAATTCATTATCATTTACCCCTTGTAGGATTGTAAAAGGGTAATTGTCTTGCCACGCTTTTTTATCATTTTTGCTGGGAATAATTTTTTTATTATTTCCAACCCAAATAAAAGATGATTCTTTGGTAATTTTAGTTGAAATACTATTATATATAGGATTTTCGCTTAGTGTAACTTTTTCTTTATAATTTGTGATGAAACTTTTTAAATCATTTAATTCATTTGAAAAGATTATATAGTCATCGATTAATGCTGTATAGTTTGTAGATATAGAAATATTGTAAGCATTTGACAAATGTTTCAATATTTCAGGGAGTTTACTCTCAAACAAAGTGATGTTTTTAAATACACCTGCTTCTTTACTAGAATTTACAAGTAGTTTTTTTGCTTCTTTAAAATCATTTAAATGAACAACTAATGTCCTTTTTTTATCTACTTCTATCCATCCAACTTCATCTATATGCGTTAGTAAATCCTTATTTGAATTATTTTTGTGAACAATATTTTTATGCAACAACCATTTTTTTAAGTATGAATCTAATTTATCTGGTTCAACCCTATAATTTAAATAAGCCGTAAAATTGTTAGGCACTATTAGGTCTAAACTTAATTTTTTTGGAATATGATTTTTTATAAAAGTATGTGGGTGTGGAATAGAATCATTAATAAAAGAAATTCCATTTAGGTCAAAATACTTTTTTCTCCCTCTATAATCAAAAGTAATCCAATCGTTTGTCAGATTTGGAATTAAGGGAGTATAAGGAATAAGTTTTTCAAAGAAAAAATCAGAATTTTTATGGAGAAAAATATTTAAAGGAGCTTTGACATCAATGCTTTTGTATAATTTTTTAAAATGAGATGAGTTAAAATTTGACACCCTACTATTGTAATTCCTAATGCAATTCTCTAAGACTAGTTGAGAAGTAGAAATAATTTCATAATTACTAATGATCGTTCGATACGTACTTTTCTTTTTTAAATTTCTGGTAATATAAATTTTTGAATTGCTATATGTTATACTTCTCATTTTTGCCAAAGAAAGACTGTCTGATTTAGTCATATTTGAGACATCTCTAAAAAGAGTAATAGCAATTTCATTTTTACCAACTTTAGATAAAGAAATTAATTCAGGGTTTTTAACTTTCAAAAAATCAAAATCGCTTATTTTTTCTTTAAATAAATCAATATAAACACTTAGTAGAAAATTGTTTTTAATTTCTTGTTCTACTTTATCTATATTATTAATCTGAAAAATAGCAAAAACATCTTTGGAAAGAATATCAAAGGGAGATAAAAGTTCTCCCTTTTTTGATACGTTACAGGATAGAAAAAGAATGTATAAAGTAAATATTAAATACTTTTTCATCTTACATCATTGAAGCGTAGAATAATATGTTAGCAAAAAGTTTATTAGTGCCAAACCAAAAAGCTCTGAAATTTGTGTTGTCAGTTAGGCAGATAACTTTTCCTTTCCCTAAATTGTTAATTGTGATAGGAACGGTATTTTTTAACATCTTCAAATTTTCCTTTGAAATATAACCACTCAAAAGAGGCGTATTTGTATATTGAATAGGATTATCATAACTATTTTTCTTTGGTTCTAAGAATATAGTACTATTTCTAAAAATGGGTAATTTATTACTTGTAATACCAAAGTTAAGCGGATGACTTCTGTCTATTTTTGTTTGAAAAATAGCGCCTCCAATATATTGCGCTCCATTGTAATTTTGTTTGTCTTCAAAACTAATATTTTTCGCTTCTCTTTTTTCTTTTTCTTTGATAGTTGTAGATTTAATAAATTCATTTTTTGATAACCAATTAATAGTATTTCTATATCCAACCAATACACCTCCTGATTTAGTCCAATTCTTAAGTTTTTCTTTGTAGGGATTTAATGAAGAAGCGCCTGCACTTGGGATTATAAAATGTGAGTATTTGCTTAAGTCAATAGATGATAAATAAGAAATATCTATTTTAGTGACTGGGATTTGATACCGTGTATCCATCAGATGCCATATTTCACCAGCATCATAACTTCTTATCCCATTACCTACTAACATAGCAACTTTAGGTTGTCTTAAAGTTAAAAAGTTATTGGACCCTAAATCAATGCCTTTTTCAGTTAATCCAGTACTTACACTACTTATGGAAATACTTGTTTTGCTATTCAGTTTTGATAATAATTTGTATAAAGAGTCACTATCTATTTTTTGATTTTTACTTGGAATTAAATAGGTTCCATAATCAAACTTTTTTCCTTTTAGGGTGAATTGCTTTAATCCAACTTTTACTCTAATCCCTTTGTCTAAAAGCGTATGCACTAACTTTGGCGTATTGTAGTTATGCGCTTCAAATAAATAGGCATATTCAGATTTCTCTAAATCTTTTGAAAATACTTTGTTTTCAGTTATTTCCTCACCAATGAAATTTGTGGTCTGTGCAAAGTGAAATGGTATATTGAATGCGTAAGGTAATGTCCACGCAGACACATCGTAAAATAAACTATCTTTAAATTTTGTTCTTATATCAAACATCGCTTTTATTAGTCTATATTTTTTTTGCTCAAGAGGAATAATATATCCATTGTTTTTACTAAACGTGATTCCGTTTCTTTTTACTGAACTACTTAATTTATGTACTTTGATATCATGAGTTTTTAATAATTTTATAAATTCATGATTAATGGATTTATCTTTTGAATCTCCAAAAACAATTCCTTTATAAGGGTCTTTTAAGGCTTCTTTTCTAGCATCAGCATAGAATTTTTTATAATAATTCAGAATTTTAACTCGTAAGTTTTTTGCAGCTTCTAAAGTAGAAAGACTTGCTGTAAATTGGTTTCTTATTGTAAAGGGAAAAGATAAATCACCATTGGCGCTTTCTTGTAAATGCCCTCTAGAACTTGCTTGTTCAAATAAAATACCAATACTTCCATTAATATCTGGATAGGTAGAGCCTTTTCCATAGTAAAAATCATCAAAACTTTCTTGAGTGTAGTATAAAGAACCAATTTTGTCAAACGCTTCTGCGTGAAAATTGGCAATTTCTCCTGTAAGTTTCTGATTCATTTTAGGAGTAAGAGGATGCGTACGAGAGGGGATACCAGGTTGAAAAAAGAAAGTAGCATTTGTGCCCATTTCGTGGTGGTCTGTTAGAATATTAGGCAACCATTTTACAAAACTAGCTATACGTGCTTGAGACTCAGGTAATTGAACAGGAAGCCAATCTCTATTCATATCAAACCAGTAATGATTAGTTCTCCCTCCAGGCCATGTTTCATGAAACTCTCTCTCATTTTTATCTGAATTTAGGTAGACGCTTTTATTGACATTTGCCCAATGAGAAAATCTTTGTAACCCATCAGGGTTAAGACTAGGGTCTAATAAAATTACAGCATTATTTAACAAAGTATCAATATTTGGTCCTTGTGCTGCCGCGAGATAATAGGCTAATAATAAGGAAGCATTACTCCCGCTTGGTTCATTTCCATGGATAGAAAACCCTTGATAGACAACAATAGGCATATTTTCTACACTTTTACTTGCTCCTTCTGAACTGGATAACGAAACATGGTTTTTTCTAATTTCTTCAATATTACTATGGTTTTCAGTACTTGTAATTGTAAGCAATAAAAGGGGTCTTCCTTCATATGTAACACCTCTATTTTCTATAGAAATTCTATCCGATTTACTCGCTAAAATTTCCATATATTGGGATAATTTATCGTGACTAATATGCCATTCACCGACTTCATGTCCTATAATGCTTTCAGGCGTTGGGATTGTGCTGTCATAGGTGACATCATCAGGCAAATAGTATGATAAATTTGATTGTGAAAGTGAAATTGTAGAAATTAACAATAAGAGTAATAATGTAAGATGTTTCATAATGATTTGTTTAAATAAAATATTAGTTATATGTCGTGCAAATATATTCAAATATTCAAAGAATGTTATTTTAATAAAAGAAAAATTATATCTATAAAAAATAATTATATTTGCCGACTAATAAATTTATTAAATTGATATTTTTTAAGAGAGATTTTCTAGGATATAATTTATTTATAAAAAAGATTATAATTATTGTAGTTGGGTTATATACTCATAGTTGGTATAGCAAACGAAGATTAATTATTAAAGGTACTGAGATAATAAAGACGTTGCCAGACACAAAAGTTCTTTTTATTTCAAACCATCAAACGTATTTTGCAGATGTATCAGCAATGATTCATGTTATTAATGCTAGTCTAAAGAATAGAGTAAATTCAATTAAAAATCCATCTTACCTTTTTAGAAGTAAATACAACCTTTATTATGTGGCATCAAAAGTCACAATGAAGTCTAAATTTTTATCTCGTGTACTAGAATATACGGGTTCAGTATCTATTGGAAGGCCTTGGATAGAAAAGGATAATACACCTAAAATGAGTGATTTTTCTAATATCATTACTGCAATTAATACGGGATGGGTTATAAACTTCCCACAAGGAACTACCAATCCTAAGGCGGAAGTACGTAACGGAACCTCATTTTTAATTAAAAAAGTGCAGCCTATAGTTATTCCTATTGTAATTAAAGGATTTTCTGATTTTTTTCATCGCACCAGATTAAAAACATTAGATAAGAATGCAACAATGAGTATTACATTTAAACCTCCATTAAATATTGATACTGACCTTTCTATTGAAGAAATTAATAAACTTATTAAAGAGGCGATAGAAATAAATCCTAATTAATATTGTAACTCTACTCTGAAAACGCAAATAATTTTTGATGGGGATTGTGCTTTTTGCAATAAATCAGTTTATTTTATTGCTAAAAAAGACACCAAAAATAGATTTCTCTTTATATCTAATCTGTCTAAAACAGGGAATAAATTATTGACAAAATATCAATTAGAAGCATACACAGCAAAAACGCTTATTTTAATAGACAAAGGCAAACATTATTTAAGAATAAAAGCGATTAGAAAAATCCTTTTAGAATTACCGTATTTTAAAATTTTTGGATACTTGCTTTATTTAATCCCAACATTTATTGGAAATATTATTTACGATATTATAGCAAAAAAAAGGCAAAAAATACTTAAAAGTACTTCTTGCCCTATACCATCAGCTGAAATAAGAAAAAAAATTATTTCATGAAATAATACCGCTACATGCAATTCTTGCGCCAGCAGCACCAGAAGGTTGAGAGGTTAAATCATCTTCTCCTTGGTGGATTATTAATGCTTTTCCTACAATATTTTTCGTATCGTCTTCGCAATCTATACACCATTCATTGGTATTAAAGGTAATTGTCGCTTTTCCATCTTCTCCTACTTCAAAATTACCAATATCCCCTCTATGATACCCTTCAGGGCTTCCCCACTTTCCATGAGGTTGAAATAGAGGATTCCAATGCCCTCCTGCTGATTTTCCAGAAGGGTCAGTACAATCAGCAGATTCATGAATATGAATAGCATGCATCCCTTTGCTCAATCCTTCTACGTGTGCCACTAGAGAGACTTCCCCATTTTCTTCTGTAAAGAGAACATGTCCGCTAACATTGCTATTGCTAGCAGGGGATAGCATAAATTCAACTTTATTTTGTACTTCTGTTTGAACTACCTTAGCTTTTTCAGTCTTTTTCTTCTTCTTTTTTAATTGGTCACAGCTAATAAGCGTTGAAAAACTAACACTCAATAAAACAATAAATAATATTTTAGAATAAATTTTCATAAGTATATATTTTTAAATTAGTTAACAGTTTTAAATTGTTTTGTTTCATTAAAATGTAATAATGATACATTTTGTATAGAATCTTTAAACGCTTTCCAATCATTTTCAAAAAACGTATTTGTTTTTTCTAAAACTTCATTTAGATGATTTTCTGCGTTTTCTATTAATTTCTTTTCTGTATCTGTTACTCCACTTTTTCTTGTAGCAACATAATAAGATGCCGTTTGAATTCTATTTGAAACATTAATTTCAGGATTCCTTACGATACCTTGTCTATCATCCTTTTTACCAAGATATAAATCTATGTTTTCATCAATTAATTTCACTATATCTGAACATTTTTTAATCTCATCTTTATATTTCTCTTTATCGATATTATTTAGTTGAGATTTAATATTCTTAGCTGTTTTTTTGCTTAATGCAAGTTGATTGACAGCATCTTTTAAGGTTTGATACATATTCTCAATTTTAGAGCCATACGTATATACTTCTTCTAAAAAGGATTTTTGAACCTCTAATCGAGGATCAGATTCTACTGTTAAAGTAGTTTTTGAAGTTTCTCCGTTGTATTCTCCAACAATTGTATATTCTCCAGGTAAAACAGTTTTGCCAGAAGAGTCTCCTTTTACTTCTTTTTTATATTCTCTAGAAGGAGGTCTTATCCCTTTTTCTCTCATATTCCAATAAATTCTATGCAGACCCTTTTTGTCTTTTTCAGTTATTTTTTTCTGTAGGGTTCTGATAAGTTTCGCTCCTTTAAATATTTTCACAAACAAAGTATCTTTACCTTCATTTTCTTTGCTATCCTCTTTTTTCTCTTTGTCTTCTTTTTTAGTAGCATCCTCTTTTTTCTTTTTATCTGGAGTTAAAAAGTAAGTAATCATAGCGCCTCCTTTTCTATTTTCTCCCTTATACTCAGCATCCCCAGGAAATCTACTTCCAGTAGGTTGTAGATATGAAGCTAAATATGCAGTAGGAGTAGAAAAGAAATGAACTTTTTTCTGACTAATCGCAGGATTTTTAGCCAAAGCCCTTAGCGGTCTTATATCATCTAATACCCATGCAGCTCTACCAAATGTTCCTACTATCAAGTCATGTTCTCTCGGTTGAATAGCCAAATCTTTTGTAGAAACCGTAGGGAATACTTCGCTATCCATTTTTTGCCATTTACTACCTGCATTGAAAGAGATATATAGCCCATCATCTGTACCTAAAAAGAGTAAATTAGGATTCTCAATATCTTCTACTATTGATAACGCAAAACTTTTCACATCCTCTTTAGAAACGATACGTTCCCATGTTTCCCCTCCGTCTTTAGTTCTATAGGCATAAGGCGTATAATCAAAGCGTCTGTAGTTGTTTGCAACAAGTAATGCTTCCATTTCGTTTTTATTTGAGGCCTTAATTTGTGTTATCCAACTACCTTTAGGAAGTCCTTTAAGAGTTGCAGATACATCTGACCAATTTTTTCCACCATCCATAGTAACATGCACTCTTCCATCGTCTGATGCAGCCCAAAGCATATCTTTTTTAATAGGAGAAGGTTCTACTACTAATAGAGTACAATAGTTCTCTGCTCCAGTAGCATCCAAAGTTATTCCGCCACTTTCATGTTGCTTTTGTTTAGACTTATCATTAGTGGTTAAATCAGGAGAAATAACGCTCCATGTGAGTCCTTTGTCAGTACTTTTATGTACGAATTGACTTCCAAAATATACCGTATTTTCATCAAAAGGGTCTTGTCCTATAGCCGCATTCCAGTTAAATCTAAGTTTAACGTCTGGGTCAGGATGTGTAGGTCTAACTGGAAAACTATTTCCTGTATTTGCATCATAACGGACTACGTATCCTTGTTGACTCATGCTATAACCTTGTGTAGAATTGTTTTTATCTGGAATGACGTCAAATCCATCACCAAATGAAATTTCTTGCCAGTATGAGTTTCTTATTCCTTGATATTTCCACACGTACGCAGGACCTCTCCAAGAGCCATTGTCTTGCATTCCACCGTAAACGTTGTAAGGAAAATCATTATCTACGTTAATATGATAGAATTGCGCTACGGGAATATTTCCAATAAATCTCCAATTTTTCCCTCTATCATAACTAATATTAAGTCCACCATCATTTCCGTTAATAAGAAATGAGCCATCTTTTGGGTGTACCCACCACGCGTGATGATCAGGGTGAACCCCATTATCTACTCCATATGATTTCACTAAACGGTTAAAACTTTTACCCCCATCTTCAGATACATTAACAAAAGTAAATACGCTGTAAACTCTATTTTCATTTTCAGGGTCAACAGATAAATCAGAGTAATAGAAAGGACGGTTTCCTATTCCCTCACTGCCAAAATTATCATTTATTTTGTTCCATTTAAATCCGCCATCTACAGACTTGTATAATGCATTTTTTTTCGCTTCTACTAAAGCATAAATTATGTTAGGATTACTAGGTGCAATACTAATACCAATACGACCTAATTCTCCTTTTGGCAAACCTTCTTCATCCGTTCTTTTTTTCCACGTTTCTCCTCCATCAAAAGTTACGTATAATCCACTACCTTTTCCCCCAGATTTGAAAAACCAAGGGTCTCTTTTATGTTCCCACATAGCAGCGATTAATTTATTAGGATTACTAGGATCCATAACTAAGTCAGCGGCACCTGTTTTTTGGTTTACGTATAGTACTTTTTTCCAGCTTTTTCCTCCATTAGTTGTTTTATACACACCTCTTTCGCTGTGAATACCCCATGGCGAACCAATAGCCGCAACATAGATTGTATTTGCATCGGTAGGGTCAATAATAATTCTATGAATATGTCGAGTTTTTTCTAAGCCCATAGATTTCCATGATTTCCCTCCATCTAAGGATTTAAAAATACCCGCTCCTCCATTTAAACTATTTCTAGGATTACCTTCTCCTGTACCTACCCATAGTACGGAAGGATTAGATTGTTGAATTGCAATTGCTCCTATAGAAGCCGTTATTTGGTCATTAAAAATGGGTACCCATTCAATTCCCCTACTTGTAGATTTCCAAAGTCCACCAGAAGCAGAACCTGCAAACATGATATCTGGGTTTGAATGCACAACATCAATTGCCGTAATTCGTCCACTCATACCAGAGGGACCGATGTTTCTCATTCCTATTTCCTTTAACCATTTCATGTCAAAATTTTGACCATAAGAAAATGTCATTAAAGAAAATGCGAGTAAATAAAAGATATATTTTTTCATAATAAATTTAAGTTTCGCCAAATGTATAAAAATAAATTGATGAAAATATACTTTAAATAATTTTTTTAGTTATAATTTGGGCAAATATTAAATGGAAATACAATGGATCCAATATACCAAATTATCCTAATCACTTTTGTCGGATTTGCTGCGGGAATTATAAATACGCTTGCTGGCGGGGGTTCACTAATAACTCTTTCAACAATGATTTTTTTAGGAATGCCTCCAAATATTGCAAATGCAACCAATCGTTTGGGGATTTTATCTCAAACTTTTTCAGGGGTTTTAGGTTTTCGAAGCAAAGGAGTAATTAATTTTCCTTTCAGTATTTACGTAGGTATTTCGGCACTTGCAGGAGCCCTTATTGGGGCTAAACTTGCCTTAGATATCAATATGGCATTATTTAATAAAATATTAGCTATTATTATGATAGTAGTAGCAATAATCATCATATTAAAGGAAAGGATTAAACTAAATAAGGGGATAGAATTAAAAGAAAGACTTAAAGGAAAACATTTAGTGATATCAATTATTGCTTTTTTTGGAATAGGCGTTTATGGAGGGTTTATAAATGCAGGAATTGGAATAATCGTCATGCTTTTTTTGAATAATGTCAATAGGTTAAGTTTGGTAAAAACAAATGCGACTAAGGTAGCCATCGCTTTTACTTATACTATGGGCGCCTTTATATTTTTTGCGATAAACAATCAAGTGGATTGGAAAATGGGTTTGTTCTTAGCTTTAGGAAATGGCTTAGGGGCGTGGTTTACAAGTAGGTGGTCTGTCAAAAAGGGAGATAAAGTAATTAAAATAGTGATGTTAGTAGTAATCGTTGGTATGGCGATTAAACTATGGTTTTTTTAACTCCTATTTTTTGTTTTGGTAGGTGTTTTTAAGTTTTAGAAAAATTATAATTACTTGTAAAATAAATGTAAAAGCATTCGCTAAAATGATGGAAAGACTTTGTATATATAGTCCATAAACAAACCACAAAAGCACTCCAGTAGCAAAAATTAGATACATCGTCAAAGAAATACTCTCGGTAGAACGCGTTTTAAAAATTTTAATCACTTGAGGTAAAAATGAGGAAGTAGTTAATGTAGCAGCTGCTAACCCAATTATTTCTATTAAATTAAATTCCATTTAAAATACAATATTGATTATTTTTTGAGGTACGACAATGACTTTTTTTGGTGTTTTGTCTTGTAAAATCTTTTTTGTTTCCTCCAACTCTAATACCTTTTTCTCAATTTCTTGCACGGGCAAATCTAAGGGCAATTCTAAAGTAAATCGCATTTTACCATTGAAAGAAATAGGGTATTTTTTGGTTGACTCTACTAAATATTTTTCTTCAAATATTGGAAAGGAGATTTTTGAAACACTTACACTATGCCCTAATTTGTTCCACAGCTCTTCTGAAAAATGGGGTGCAAAGGGCTCTATTAAAACAACTAAGGGTTCTAAGATGGCTCTGTGATTACATTTTAATGCGGTAAGCTCGTTGATACAAATCATAAACGTACTCACGCACGTATTAAAAGAGAAATTCTCAATATCAAACGTCACTTTTTTAATGGTTTTGTGCAGCGTTTTTAGCATTTCGCTACTGGGTTCAGCATCGTTAACAGAAAAAGTATCTCCGTTGTAGAAGAGTTTCCAAAACTTTTTCAAAAATGAGTGTACACCTGTAATTCCTGCCGTACTCCATGGCTTGGATTGTTCCAAAGGACCTAAAAACATTTCGTACATCCGCAAGGTATCAGCACCGTATTGCTCGCAAATATCATCTGGATTTAGGACGTTTAATTTAGATTTAGACATTTTTTCTACTTCTCTTTCTACATAGAATTTTCCATTAGCATCGCATTCAAAATTTGCCTTTTTAAAATACGTATTTTCTTCCTTTAATTTATTTATATCCAATTCATTAGAAGCGTTTACGTATTTAATATCTACTCGTATTTTAACGCCTTCTTCTGTATTCGCTGAGATATATTTCTCTTCATTTAATTTAGTAATAAACGCCGATTCGCCCAATATCATCCCTTGATTAATGAGTTTTTTAGCGTATTCGTCTACGGGCACTTTTGCTATGTCATATAAGAATTTTTGCCAAAAACGTGAATAAAGCAAATGTCCTGTAGCGTGTTCCACTCCTCCAATATATAAATCTACCTCGCGCCAATAGTTTACGGCTTCTTCCCCTACAAACTCTTTCTCATTTGTCGCATCCATATATCTGTTGAAATACCACGAACTTCCTGCCCACCCTGGCATGGTGTCCAATTCAATAGGAAACACCGTTTTGTTGTCTATCAGTTTACAAGAAACTACTTTTTTGTTTTGCTCGTCCCACGCCCAATCACTGGCATTGGCTAATGGCGGTTTGCCATTTTTGGGTTTGTAATCTTCCATTTCTGGAAGTGCTACGGGCAAACACTCTTTTGGTAGTGGGGTAGGGGTGTTGTTTTTATAATAAATAGGAATGGGCTCTCCCCAATAGCGTTGACGACTAAATACCGCATCTCTCAATCGGTAATTTATTTTTTTTCTTCCTGCGCCGATACTTTCTAATTTCTCTAACACAATTTTATAGGCATCTTTATATGATAAATCATTTAAGAATTGAGAATGAGCAATGACAGTATTTCCTTTATCTACAAAGGCTTTTTCTGAAATATCTGCATTTTTAAAGATGTTTTTAATGGGAAGGTCAAATTTTTTCGCAAATTCGTAATCTCTCTGGTCTCCACAAGGTACCGCCATTACAGCACCAGTCCCATAATTTGCAAGGACGTAGTCGCTAATCCAAATAGGAATTTGTTCTTTGGTTAAGGGATGAACGGCATAAGCTCCAGTAAATACTCCTGTTTTATTTGTATCTGCTTGGCGTTCAATGTCAGATTTTGCTTTTGTTTTTTGGATGTAGTTTTCCACCTCTTGTCTTTGTGCCTCAGAAGTAATGTCTAAAACGGTGTCTAACTCTGGGGCTAAAATAAGAAAGGTTGCACCAAATATAGTATCTGGACGTGTGGTAAATACACAAATAGGTTCCTCAGCGTTTTTTACTTGAAAATGTACTTCTACCCCCTCAGACTTTCCTATCCAGTTTCGTTGTATTTCTTTTAGAGAATCTGACCAATCTATCTTTTCCAATCCGTTTAGCAATCGCTCTGCATAAGCCCCAATACGCATACTCCATTGCCTCATTTTCTTTTTGGTCACTGGATATCCGCCACGCTCTGAAACACCATCTACTACTTCATCATTGGCGAGTACCGTGCCTAACTCCTCACACCAATTTACTTCGCTATCGGAGAGGTAGGTCAAACGATATTTTGATAAAATTTGCTCTTTTTCTTCTTGAGAATACTTTTGCCATTCTGCTTCCGTAAACAAATCTGTGTCCTCATCACAATAGGCATTAACATTTACATTTCCCTCTTTTTCAAAGATTTGGGCAAGTTGGCTTATGGGTAGTGCTTTGTCCTCGTTCTTGCAGTAGTAATGATTGAATAAATCTATAAAAATGCTTTGTGTCCATTTGTAATAGGAGGGGTCTGAGGTGCGAAACTCTCTACTCCAATCAAAGGAAAACCCTATTTTATCTAACTGTCTGCGATAGGTTTGTATGTTTTCTTCGGTAGTCTTCGCAGGGTGTTGCCCTGTTTGTACGGCGTATTGTTCCGCAGGCAACCCAAAAGAATCATACCCTTGAGGATGGAGCACATTAAACCCTTTGTGTCGTTTGTATCTGGCGACAATATCACTAGCGATATACCCCAGTGGATGCCCCACATGCAAACCCGCCCCAGAGGGATAAGGGAACATATCTAATACGTAATACTTGGGTAATGTCGTGTCGTTTTCTGCTTTAAAAGTGCCGTTTTCGCTCCAATATGCTTGCCACTTTTGTTCTATCTCCTCAAAGTTGTATTTCATTTAAAAATTTTTGCAAAAATAATATGGATTGGGGGATATTTTGGGGTGTGGAAATGAATTTGTTTTTGTATAAATATTATTTTAATTGAAGAATTAATTTTAAATATTTACTAAGTAGTTCAAAACACAAAGAAACAAAAAAAAGTGGAGATGAAGGGAGTCGAACCCTCGACCTCTTGACTGCCAGTCAAACGCTCTAGCCAGCTGAGCTACATCCCCGTTTTTTTAACGCGTGTCCAAGTTACGGTTTTTCCAAACATTTTTAAGCCGAGATACCCACGTACATATAAATTGTTCTTAGAAATAGTGATTTCACAATCGTAAGTGTTTCCTTCTCTAGCGTCGTAAATTTTCCCATTTTCCCATGTTCCATCGTTATAGGTAAAATCACTTAAAAACACCATGCCTAAGATTTTCCTACCTTTTAAGGCGCTGTCTTTGTTTTTGTTGTCTGTTTTTGGATTGCCGTTTTCATCCAAAGGCTCTTTTAAAACGGCTATTTTTCCGTAGTACTTGTCGTTTTCTTTAAAAACCTCCACCACAGTTTCCTCTTCCGCGAGCCATTCGCCCAAAATATCATCTGCCTTTTGTGCAAAAATAAGTGTAGGAAACGATAAAAGTAGCGATAATAAAAAGCGTTTTCTTTTCATTTTACAGGTTGTTGAAATCTAATAAAACTTGATTTTTCACAATATCCTCAAAGGTTTCTCTTTGGCGAATGACATGCGCTTTGTTGTTGTAAAATAGCACCTCCGTTGGACGGTAGCGAGAGTTATAATTGCTTGCCATGGTTTGACAATATCCCCCAGCATTGCTAAAGGCTAATAAATCCCCTTCGGTAATTTCACTAATTTTTCTATTGCTAGCAAAGGTGTCTGTCTCACAAATATATCCCACGACTGAGTAAAAACGCTCTTTCCCATTGGGGTTTGAAATGTTTTTAATCTTGTGATAGGAGTTGTAAAACATGGGACGGATAAAATGGTTAAATCCGCTATCTACTTGCGCAAAAATAGTAGAGGTCGTTTGTTTTATTACATTTACTTTGGTGACAAAATACCCCGCTTCACTTACCAAATATTTTCCGGGTTCAAAAGCTAAGGTTAAGTCCTTGCCGTATTTTTTACAAAATTCATTAAAGCGCGTGGTAAGTTTTTGTCCTAACTCTTCTATATCCGTTTCAATATCCGTTTCGGTATAAGGCACTTTAAATCCGCTCCCAAAGTCTATAAACTCTAAGGAATCAAAATTTTTGGCAATATCAAACAAGACTTCTGCGGCTTGTAAGAAAATATCTATATCCAAAATATCACTTCCTGTATGCATATGCACACCGTTGATATTTAAGTTTGTGTTTTTAACGATACGCAATAAATGGGGAAGTTGATGAATAGAAATACCAAATTTAGAGTCAATATGCCCCACAGATATATTCGCATTTCCCCCAGCCATGATATGTGGGTTTATACGCACACAAATAGGGATTTTATTTCCATATTTTGTACCTATTTGCTCTAAGACAGAGAGATTGTCAATATTAATTTGCGCTCCTAATTCAATAACTTTCTCAATTTCTTCTAAGGAAACGCCATTGGGTGTAAAAATAATTTGCGATGGGTCAAAACCTGCTTTTAGTCCCAATTGCACTTCTTGGATAGATACTGTATCTATAGAAGCCCCAATTTTTTTCATAAAACTCAATATAGAGAGGTTAGATAGCGCCTTCACCGCATAATTAATTTTAAGGTTTTTCACTCCCTTAAATGCGGAGGTTAATCGGTTGTATTGAAAGGCAATTTTATCAGCGTCATAAACATATATTGGCGCTCCATTTTGTTTGGCGATACTTACTAAATCAGCGTTTTTCATATTTTTAAGATTTTAAAAGGGGCAAAGATATTTAATTTTATAAGATAATTTATTTTTAAGTTTATATATTTGCCCATAAAATATAGCATTATGAATAAAAATAGCATTTTCACTTTTTTCTTATTAATTGGTACAACCGTTGTGTTTTCACAAAAAATAGATATGTATTCGTTAATAGAAGAAACTTCCGCATCACGTTTACAAAAGGATATAACCACCTTAGCCAATTTTGGCACGAGGCACACACTCAGCGATACTGTTTCCAAAACCAGAGGAATTGGCGCTGCACGTAGGTGGATATTTAACGAATTTCAATCCATTTCTAAAGAGTGCAATCAGTGTTTAGAAGTTATTTATCAAAAAAATCATTTTACGCCAGAGGATGGCAAGCGAATAGTAAAACCTGTATGGATAAATAATGTTGTGGCAATCCAACGAGGAACAAAATACCCAAATAGATTTGTGATTATGAGTGGAGATATAGATTCTAGGGTGTCTGACCCAAATAATTATACAGATGATTCTCCTGGTGCAAATGATAATGCCACGGGGATGGCAGGAGCGATAGAGGCAGCAAGAGTGCTTTCAAAATATACTTTTGAGAGCAGTATTGTATACGTTGGGCTTGCTGGAGAAGAACAAGGACTTTTTGGAGGAAAAGGACTTGCAAATTATGCAAAAGAGAATGGATGGGAAATTATAGGGGTTTTAAATAACGATATGATTGGAAATATAGAAGGCGTAGATGGCGTGATTGATAATAGAACATTTAGAATTTTTTCAGAGCCTGTGCCGCCAACAGAGACAGAGAGACAAAGAAAAAGCCGTCGTTTCTATGGGGGAGAAGTAGATGGTATCTCAAGACAGTTAGCGAGATATATTTATAAGAATGTAAAAACATATATGCCAGAAATGAACCCATTACTGATTTATAGATTAGATAGATTTGGAAGGGGAGGACACCATCGCCCATTTAACGATGTAGGTTTTGCAGGGGTACGAATTATGGAAGCACATGAAAACTATAACCGCCAACACCAAGATATTAGAACGGAAAATGGAATTGAATACGGTGATGTTATTGAAGGTGTAAATTTTGAATATGCGAAAAAATTAACTGCAGTAAATATTATAAACCTTGCTTCGTTAGCCTTAGCACCACCAAGTGTTTCAGAATTGAGTATAGGGGGTATTGTAGAACCCTCTGTAAAATTTAGATGGAAAAAAGCGGAAGGAGAAAATATAAAAGGGTATAAAATCTATTGGAGAGATACGACTTCTCCAACTTGGGATAATAGTAGATTTGTAGGGGATGTCAATGAATTTACTTTAGAAGGAATCGTAATTGATAATTTCTTTTTTGGAATCAGTACCGTAGGTAAAAATGGCTATGAAAGCCCTGTAGTTTTCCCTGGTGGGGTATTTAGAGAGTAAAAAAATTACATATTTTTTGCTATCCAATTTCCAACTAATAGGAAAACAAATCCGCAACTAATACTTATAAAGATATAAAGCAGTGCAGATATGTAGTTTTGTTTGGATAGCGCAAAACTTTCAAATATATAAGACGAAAAAGTGGTTAACCCTCCAGCAATTCCTGTGGTTAGAAAAAGCACGGTTTGTGTTTTTAGTAAATTATTTTTGATTGCCCACCCCATGACAAACCCAATCAGCAAACACCCAATTACGTTTGCAGTTAATGTTCCCCAAGGAAAAGTATTTGTAGGCGTTTTTATGAATTTGTTAATAAGAAAGCGAAGACTGCTTCCTATGCCTCCTCCTAAAAAAATAATTAAAAAAGTTTTCAAAAAAATTACTTTATAGGAATATACATATCTGTCACCCATTCAGTAGCATCGCTCGTATCATCTCTATTTATACGATAAACCTCAAAAAGATACCCATTAGTTTCAAATTTTTGTTGTCTAGAGTAGGTATTTAGTGTATTCCATGATTCTTTTAAAGATTTATATATGCCTTTGTGAACCCCTTTTAATACTTTTTGTTTATCTAAATATTTGCATCCAATAGGTAAAATACTACTATCTGTATAAACTCTTTCTCCTATAGGTAAAGCGACTCTCCCTTCCCAAGTATTTTCTTTTTGAAAAGAAGTGAAAATAGTAAAAGGAGCCCCAATAATTTCTACTCCATTTTTATTTGCATATTTTATTAACTCTTCAATTCTCTCAATGAAAAAATAATTAAATTCTTCTGCTGTTGTGCTTCGAATGGGAAGATATAAATAAAATCCACCCCCGTGTTCAGTGATTCCTTTATATTCAAATGTTACATCGTTATATTTTTTAGAAATATTTCTTTTGATAGTCGCCAAGCTTCTTTCGTATTCCTCACCTATCATTTTATCCATTCCCCCTAGAAAAAGGCTAATTGCTTTCATCATAAAGTTTAATTTTCCTTCAATGCTCCAAGTGACTATGGTGTTTTTCTCTTTTTCTTCAAAAGTCCATTTTACCGTGGATACACTTTCTTCAAAAGTCATTTCTTGTTCAATGTAAGAATCTGTTTCAACACTAATAGTTTTCATGCTTCCGCTTCCATCTTTGCCATTCCAGCTATAAAAAGCATCCACTCCTTTATTTATGCTTCCGTATTTTAAAACCATAGTTTTGTCCTGAATAATCCAAGAATTCCATTCCTGCCATGTAGTATAATTGTTGATATAGTTATATAGAGTGCCACTTGGAACCCCAATTTCTATAGACCGTACTACTTTAAATTTTGAAGGCTTGATACTAATATAAGCACAGGGAACTCCAATAACAATTACAATGATTAACATAAAACGTTTAATTCTTTTCATGTGATTTAAAAATTTAATAGAAATTTAATAAAAAAAAGCACTGCAATAAATAATATTATAATCAATAGGGTTTTAAAGTTCTTTTTATAATATTGTTGGTGTACTTTTTTGTCTTTTTTATATGATATGAAAAGCGCAATAATGAATAATGTCAGAAATAAAATAATAAAAATGATTCTATTTGTACTAAACACTTTTGTGCTTTTGCTTTTTTGGCAAAGATATATTTTTTATAAATAACAGTTCAGTATATTTTATTTATATTAATAAAATTATTTAGTTTTGCATGAAAATTAAAAACACATACTATGTCATATAAATTATTAGAAGGAAAAAAGGGAATTATTTTTGGTGCGTTAGATTCAAAATCAATAGCATGGAAAACAGCGGAAAGCGTTTATGAAAATGGAGGACAAGTTGTCTTGACAAACGCTCCTATAGCAATGAGAATGGGTGCTATAAATGAATTGGGAGAAAAAATAAACGCTCCTATTATTCCTGCAGACGCAACATCTATAGACGATTTAAATGAGTTAATATCTAAATCGGAAGCGCATTTTGGAGACAAAATAGACTTTGTATTACACTCAATTGGAATGTCTGTTAATGTACGAAAAGGCAAACATTACACAGATTTAAATTATGATTGGCTGCAAAAAGGGTGGGATGTATCAGCAGTTTCATTTCATAAATTAATGCAAACTTTATACAAAAATGATAGTATGAAAGAAGGAGGAAGTATAGTAGCGCTTTCCTATATTGCAGCTCAACGTACTTTCCCTAACTATAATGATATGGCAGATAATAAAGCGTATTTAGAGTCAATTGCAAGAAGTTTTGGGTATTTCTTTGGTAAAAACAAAAAAGTAAGAGTAAATACAATTTCTCAATCCCCAACACCTACTACAGCTGGACAAGGAGTGAAAGGATTAGATGCGTTTCTAGAATATGCAGAAAAAACCTCTCCTCTAGGAAATGCTACTGCTAAAGATTGTGCAGATTATATTGTAGCATTATTCTCAGATTTAACTAGAAAAATCACATTGCAAAACCTATATAATGATGGGGGTTTTTCTAATGTAGGAATTAGTGAAGAGGTAATGGAGTATTTCAATAATCTATAGGTTTTACCTTATTATAATGAAAGAATTAATAGGCAAGTTAAGTCAATTTAAAATTGAAAAAGTTAAATTGAGATTGCTTTTGTTGTGTTTATTTCTTTCAACTATTTTTTGGATAATTACAAAATTTTCAAATACCTATTCAACGCTTTTAACTTTTGAAGTAGAATTCGTTAATATTCCTGAAAAATACTATATCACAGAAATTGATAATAATGAAATACAAATTTCTGCTAGTAGTACGGGATTTCAATTATTTCTATATAAATTATTTAATTATAAAATTGAAGCCCCTTTAAATAGAGCGCAGTTTGATAATGGTAATGGTTTTTTTAATGTTGAAAATCAAAAAATTCAAATTCAAAACCAGTTTAAGAATTTAACGATTCAAAATATAGGAACTAAAGAAATTTCATTTTCTTATATGCCCTATCAAGAGAAAAAAGTACCTGTAGTTTTAAAAAATCTTATAACTTATAAATTAGGATACTATACTTTAGGAAAAATAAAATTGAATCCAGATAGTATTACAATAAGAGGAATTAAAAATGTAATTGATACAATAAATTATATTTATACAAAACCTTTAATTTTAGAAGAAATTAGTGAATCATTTGAAAAAGAGATTGCCCTAGAAAAGATTGAAAATGTAAAGTTCATTAATGATAAAATTACAACGGAAGCAATAGTAACTCAATTTACAGATAAGACAATTACGCTACCCATTGAAATTGTTAATAAGCCAGACAGTATTACTCTAAAATTATTTCCTGAAGAAATTAAATTAACATTTACTGCGAGTATTGATAAAATAGGAGATATTAAAACTAGTAGTTTTAAAATCATTTTTGATTATAATTCTATACAAGAAAATTCTAATATTAAAACTATTGAATTAAACAAAAAGCCAGATAATATCAGGAATATTAGAATGGAATTTTCAGAGGTAGAGTATCTAATTAAAAAATGAAAGTAGTAGGATTAACAGGCGGAATAGGAAGTGGAAAAACTACTATTTTATCCTTGTTTGAGAAAAGCAAAATCCCTTGCTATTCATCCGACAACAGAGCAAAACACCTAATGAATAATAATATAACTCTTAAAAACGAGTTAAAAAAGTTATTAGGAGAAAAAGCTTTCATTAATGATAGACTCAATAAGCGTTATATTTCAAATATAATTTTCAATGATTCTAAAAAACTATCTGAAATAAATAGAATTGTACATAGATATGTGCAAAAAGATTTTGAAATTTGGAAAAACAATCAAACTTCCTCCTATGTGATAAAGGAATCTGCTTTACTTTTTGAAACAGGAGCGTATAAAAATTATGATTTTAATGTGCTTGTAACTGCTCCAACTAAACTGAGAGTTAAAAGGGTTGTAAAAAGTAGAAATATATCAGAATCAGAAGTAATGAGCAGAATAAGTTCTCAATGGGATGACAAAAAAAAAGAAACGCTTGCTGATTTTGTTATTGTGAATAATAATTGGGATGAAACAATAAAAGCAGTAGAAAAAGTGCAAGTTATCATTAACGATAAATTTAGCATCAAGCAAACAAAAAGTTAGTTTCTTTTTGTTGAACGAGGATGATATTTTAATATTTCCTTTCTTAATTTAGTCATATTCAAATGAATATAAATTTCAGTTGTAGTAATACTCTCATGACCTAATAATTGTTGAATCATTCGTAAATCTGCACCATTTTCTAATAAATGAGTCGCAAAAGAATGCCTAAAGGTATGTGGGCTTATTTGTTTTTGTATTCCAGCAGCTTTAGTTGCTACTTTAATTATATGAAAAATCATTGCTCTAGTAAGCGTTTTCCCATTTCGATTTAAAAATAAAATATCAGTGAAATCAGCAGGAATTTTTTGTAATGAGCGAATATTATTGATATAAATTTCAATATATTTTTTTGACAAACTATTTAAGGGCACTAATCTTTCTTTATTTCCTTTTCCTTTAATTAAAATTAATTTTTCTTTTAAAAATAAATTAGATATTTTTAAATTAACTAATTCACTAACTCTTAATCCACAGCTATAAAGAATTTCAATTATAGTTTTATTCCTATGTCCATGTGGTTTAGATAAATTTATCGTGTTGATTATTCTATTAATTTCTTCTATAGATAATACACTAGGCAACTTTTTGATTATTTTTGGGCTTTCTATTAATTCTACGGGAGAGGTTTGTCTATATTTTTCAAACATTAAATAGTTAAAAAAACTTTTTAAACTAGATATTTGTCTAGCTTGTGTTGTTGAAGATTTCACTTTACTATTTTCATAAATAAAAAATTTTATTTGTGAAGTATCACAAGTAATAGGAGTGTTAAATATTTTTTTAGTTTCAAGAAAGCGTTTCAATTCCTTAATATCTCTTTCGTAACTCTCTATAGTGTTTTTAGATAAACCTCTTTCTATTTTTAAATAATAGCAGAAATCAGATATTAAATTAACCCAACTTTGATTAGTGGATGTTTTATTCATAAATAAAGAATTCTTTAAATATTACTCAATATATGTTTTTTTATTAACAAATAATTATTATTTTTGTAAAATAAATAAAAATCAAATAGTTATGCATAAAAATTTAAAAATAATAATATTATTATCTGTTTTTCTGATAGTTGTTGTATTCTCTTGTCAAAATACTAATAATAATTTTAATAGAAAAATTGATGGATTAGGTATAAAATCAATATCCTATACAAATCAAACTTCTTCCACAAGTAGAGGTGGAAGCACAGCGTCATTTGTGATAAATGATGAAACTGTTACAGCAACTCCAAACACAGATTTTGATTCTTTTGAAACGGGTGGAGATGATAATATATTTCATTACAAAAAAGGATACGATGCTAGTTTCACTGTTGCAGCAGTTGATTCTTTAGGTAATGATACTGGAGAAACAATACAAGTTTCAGCTTTAATTCAAGTGGGTATTCTTTTTGATAGTAATACAGGCACTGTGGTTACTTCACCAACGGTTAGTACTGTGACTCCTGGTCCAGCTACAGTAGGAAATTCATATTTTTCAGTTTCAATTACTGATCAAGCTTTAAGTGAAGAATTTAATGTTATGGGTGGGACTATTTTCTTTCAACCTTCCTCAGAACAAGCAACTTTTTCAGTAAATGGGTCTGATATTAATTTTGAAGTGAATTACCAAGGTGAAGGGGATACATTTGTGACAGATTTATCTACTAACATTACCTATGAAGGAAAAAACACTTTAAATGTAAGAACGAATCAATAACTCTCTATTTATTAATTTTATATAGAATTATTAATTTATTAAGGAACTTATTTTCAAAATAAGTTCCTTTTTTTATATAGTATATTAAATGAAAATAAGCATTATAAATGGTCCAAATTTAAACCTACTAGGCTCAAGAGAACCACAAATATATGGGTCTGAAAATTTCACTTCCTATTTTAAAAAACTGCAGAAAAAATTTAGAGATATTGAATTATTTTATTTCCAATCTAATATTGAAGGAGAGTTAATTACTCAAATACAGAAAGATGGAACCAATAGAAATGGAATTATATTAAATGCTGCCGCTTATACACATACCTCTGTTGGAATAGGGGATGCCATTAAAGCCATACAAGTGCCTGTGATTGAGGTTCACATATCAAACACTTTTGCTAGAGAAAAGTTTAGAACTACCTCATTTATATCTCCAAATGCAAAAGGAATTATTACAGGATTTGGGTTGCAAGTTTATGACTTAGCAATTCAGAGTTTTTTACTATAAAATTAATATTTTGAGAATGTTATAGGTGAATTACTTCTCCATAAGCATCCGCTACTGCTTCCATAATAGCTTCACTCATTGTAGGATGAGGATGTATAGATTTTAATATTTCATGTCCAGTAGTTTCTAACTTACGAGCAACAACTGCCTCTGCGATTAAATCAGTTACCCCTTCTCCAATAAGATGACATCCAAGCCATTCGCCATATTTACTATCAAAAATCACTTTCACAAAGCCTTCGCTCTTTCCACTTGCCTGTGCCTTTCCAGAGGCTGTAAAAGGAAATTTACCAACTTTAATAGTATATCCTTTATCTATGGCTTGTTTTTCTGTTAAACCTACTGAAGCAATTTCTGGAGAACAATAAGTACAACCTGGAATATTTGTATAATCTATGGGTTCAACATTTTGATTAGCAATTTTTTCTACACACAATATACCTTCTGCGGATGCAACATGCGCAAGTGCTTGCCCTTTAGTAACATCACCAATAGCGTAATAACCAGGTATGTTTGTTTCATAAAAGTCGTTTGTGATAATTTTATCTCTATCTATAGCAATACCCACTTCTTCTAAACCAATATTTTCTATATTTGATTTTATTCCAACGGCAGATAATACTGTATCAGCTTCTAGTTTTTTAATCTCTCCATTAAATTTTGTTTCTACAACAACTTTTTTTCCTTCTGTATTGACTGATAAAACTTCAGTTTTTGTTAAAACATTAATACCTTTCTTGGTGAAACTTTTCTCTAACTGTTTTGAAATATCTTCATCTTCCACAGGGGTTATTCTATCCATATACTCAACAAGAGTAGTTTTAGTACCTATACTATTGTAGAAATATGCAAATTCTGTTCCTATCGCACCTGAACCAATTACAATTATGCTTTTTGGTTGCTTGTCTAAAGTCATTGCTTTTCTATAATTAATAATCTTTTTATTATCAATAGGTATATTAGGTAACTCTCTTGCTCTCGCCCCTGTAGCAATAATTATATTGTTTGCTTCAAATACTTCTTTTGATTTATTTTCCTTTGTAACTTCTACTTTCTTTTTAGGTAATACTTTTCCAAACCCATTAATGATGTCAATTTTATTCTTTTTCATTAAAAATTGAACCCCTTTGCTCATGGTATCCGCTACATTTCTACTTCTTTTTATAATAGCTCCAAAATCTTTATCGTATTCTTTTACAGTTATGCCATAGTCGTTAGCATTTTTTAGATATTCAAAGACTTGTGCAGACTTTAATAAAGCTTTAGTAGGAATACAACCCCAATTTAAGCAAATCCCTCCTAAATTCTCTTTCTCTACAATTGCGGTCTTTAAGCCCAGTTGAGAAGCCCTTATTGCAGCTACATAGCCTCCGGGTCCACTTCCTAGTATTATAACATCGTAATTTTTCATTACTTTTTACTTTTATCGTCTCTCAGTTTAGCTAAGGATTCAATATCACCAAAAGTTGCATCTTTAGAAGCGGGTTTGGTAGTTTTTTTAATATTGCTTAATTCTTCTTCCTTAAATACATTTGTATGTGAAACTACTACTCTTTTAAAGTCAATATTAGATTCTAAGATTTTAAATTCAGCTTTTTCTCCTTTTTTTAATTTAGAACCATCGCTTTTTTCCATATGTCTTTTAGGAACAAATGCTACAATGTTTTCATTTAAGCTTACGTTACTTCCTCTATCTAAAACTTCAATAACAGTTCCTTCATGTACAGTTCCTTCAGCAAATTTCTCTTTATATTTTTTCCATGGATTTTCCGTAGTTTGTTTATGACCTAAACTTAGTTTTCTATTTTCTAAATCAAGTTCTAATACCACAACTTCTATCGTATCTCCAATATTTAAAAATTCTGAAGGGTGTTTGATTTTTTGAGTCCATGACAAATCACTTATATATACAAGTCCGTCGATTCCCGCTTCTAACTCAATAAATACACCAAATGGAGCAAAGTTTCTTACAATTCCTTTATGCTTTGAATTTACAGGGTATTTTGTAGTAATATCTGTCCAAGGATCAGGAATAAGTTGTTTCATTCCTAAGGATAATTTTTGTTGCTCTTTATCTATATTTAAAACTATCGCTTCTACTTCATCACCTGCTTTCACAAAATCTTGTGCTGATCTTAGATGTGTAGACCAAGACATTTCAGATACATGGATAAGACCTTCAATACTTTCTTGGATTTCAACAAATGCACCATAATCTGAAATTACAGTTACTTTTCCCTTAACCACTTTTCCTTCTTGAATATCATCACCAATATTATCCCACGGATGTTTCTTTAATTGTTTTAATCCTAATTGAATTTTCGTTTTATCGTCTTCAAAGTTAAGAATAACCACTTTTATTCTTTCTTCTAATTCTACTACTTCACTTGGATGACTAATTCTATTCCAAGATAAATCAGTGATATGAATTAATCCATCTATACCTCCTAAGTCAACAAAAACTCCATATGGAGTAATGTTTTTAACTATACCTTCTAAAACTTGTCCTTTTTCTAATCCTTTTACAATCTCCTTTTTCTGCTCTTCAATATCTGCTTCAATTAACGCTTTATGCGAAATAACTACGTTTCTATATTCAGGATTGATTTTAATAACCTTAAAATCCATCGTTTTATTTATATATTGTTCGTAATCACGTATAGGTTTAATGTCTATTTGAGACCCTGGCAAAAATGATTCTACACCAAAAATTTCAACAATCATTCCCCCTCTAGTTCTACATTTTATAAGTCCACTGATAACTTCACCAGTATCATAGCATTCATTTATCTTATTCCAAGATCTTATAACTTTTGCTTTCTTATGTGAAAGTACTAAGCGTCCATTTTTGTCTTCTTGTTCTTTTATAAATACTTCAACGGTATCGCCTATTTTTAAATCTGGATTATAACGAAATTCATTTAAAGGAATTACACCTTCTGATTTTGAACTTATGTCAACTATTACATCTTTATCTGTGATATCTACTACAACTCCTTCTATTATATTTTGATTGGATAAATTAGAGAAACTATCTTGAATTAAAGAATCAAACTCTTTAATATTTTCTAAATCATCTGAATCTATTTCTTGTTCAAAACTATCCCAATCAAATTTTTCTTCTGCGGGTTTTGTTGCTGTTATATTTTCTTTTTTTACTTCTTCCTCTTTATTTTCTGTGGAAGTTTCATTGTTATTTATTTCTGCCATTTTTTTTTATTTGTACTATCTTGTAAAAGTGAATGTATAAATAGTGGGTTAAACGTTTTTAAAAAAGCTTTACAACAAATACATCTTTTTTATATTTAATTCAATCTAATTAATTAGCTAAATTTTTGTCTAAATTATTTTTTAATTCATTAAGAAATTCTTGCGTATTCAAATAATGAGAACTATTCATAGTTTCTCTATGTATAAGAAGGGCTAAATCTTTTGTCATTTTATTAGCCTCAATAGTTTCTATACATGTTTTTTCTAAAGTTGTGCAAAAATCAATTAATTCTTGATTGTTATCTAGTTTTCCTCTGTGTGCTAATCCTCTTGTCCATGCAAAAATAGAAGCAATTGGATTTGTGGAAGTAGCATTTCCTTTTAAATGCTCTCTATAATGCCTAGTGACGGTTCCATGTGCAGCTTCTGATTCTAATGTTTTACCATCAGGGGTAACTAATACAGATGTCATTAATCCTAACGAACCAAATCCTTGCGCTATGGTATCTGATTGAACATCTCCATCATAGTTTTTACATGCCCAAATAAATCCACCATTCCATTTCATAGCAGCAGCAACCATATCGTCAATAAGTCTATGCTCATAAGTAATGCCTGTCTCTGCAAACTTGTCTTTGAATTCATTTTCAAATACTTCTTGAAAAATATCTTTAAAACGTCCATCATAGGATTTTAAGATGGTGTTTTTTGTTGAAAAATAAAGGGGCCATTTTTTTAATAGAGCAAGATTCATACACGAGCGAGCAAACCCATATATTGACTCATCTGTATTGTACATGCTCATAGCAACGCCATCTCCTTCAAAGTTATATACTTCCCATGTTTTCTCCTCTCCTCCATCTTCTGGAACAAAACTCATGGTTAATTTTCCTTTTCCTTTGATTACCGCATCAGTGGCTTTATATTGGTCTCCAAATGCGTGTCTCCCTATACAGATAGGTTTTTCCCAACCTTGAACATAACGCGGTATGTTATTAATGATTATGGGCTCTCTAAATACAGTTCCTCCAATGATGTTTCTTATAGTACCGTTTGGAGAGCGGTACATTCTTGCTAAGCTAAATTCTTCAACTCTATCCTCATCAGGTGTAATGGTCGCACATTTAATCCCTACATTGTGTTTTTTAATTGCATTCGCTGCATCCACAGTGATTTGGTCATTTGTTTTGTCTCTGCTTTCAATGCCTAAATCGTAGTAGAGTAATTCAATATCTAAATAGGGAAGAATAAGTTCATTTTTGATGAATTTCCAAATAATTCTTGTCATTTCATCCCCGTCTATTTCGACTACAGGATTAGATACTTTAATTTTTGCCATTTTTTATTTTTCTTTAATTCTTGCTTTTTTACCGCTTAGACCTCTAAAATAAAAAATTCTTTTTCTTCGAACCTTACCTCTTTTGTTTACCTCAATTTTTTGAAGAGTAGGTAGGTTAAATGGGAATATTCTTTCAACACCAACGTCTCCAGAAATTTTTCGTATAGTAAATGTTTTTGACAAACCTTGTCCTTTGATTTGTATGACTACTCCTTTAAAAAATTGAACTCTAGATTTTTCGCCTTCTCTAATTTCATAGTAAACAGTAAGGCTATCTCCGCTATTAAATGAGGGGAATTTCTTTTCCTCTATGTAGTTTTTTTGTACGTAATTAACTAATGAATCCATAAATTTTTCTATTTTTTTTAAAGGGCTACAAAAGTAAATTTATTTTTTTAAATAGTGTATAAAATATTTTATTTTTTTAATTCATAGAATTTTAATTTATTTACTTTTGAAAAAAAAATATTATGCAAAAAGATACTACCATTTTTAATTTAATAGAGGAAGAAAAAGAAAGACAATTAAATGGATTGGAATTAATCGCTTCCGAAAACTTTGTAAGCCCAGAGGTTATGAGTGCAGCAGGTTCAGTGCTAACGAATAAATACGCAGAGGGATATCCTAACAAAAGATATTACGGAGGATGTGAAGTGGTAGATAAAGTTGAGAATATCGCCATTGAAAGAGCAAAAACCCTTTTTGGAGTAGAATACGCCAATGTGCAACCACATTCAGGCTCACAAGCAAATACCGCAGTTTTTCATGCACTTTTAAAACCGGGAGACAACATACTTGGATTTGATTTATCCCATGGGGGACACCTCACACATGGCTCTCCAGTGAATTTTTCTGGACGATTGTATAAACCTCATTTTTATGGAGTAGATAAAGAAACAGGACGCATAGACTATCAAAAAGTGCAAGAAGTCGCTGAGCAAGTAAAACCAAAACTAATCATAGCAGGGGCTTCTGCCTACTCAAGAGATATAGATTTTGAGAAATTTAGAGCGGTAGCTGATAGTGTAGGTGCTTTATTATTAGCCGATATTTCCCATCCTTCTGGATTGATTGCTAAAAATAAACTCAATAATCCTTTTCCTCATTGCCATGTAGTGACCACAACAACGCACAAAACATTAAGAGGTCCTAGAGGAGGGATGATATTAATGGGGAAAGATTTTGAAAACCCATTCGGATTAAAGCTAAAAAACAATAATTTAAAAATGATGTCTGCTATTTTTGATTCTGCAGTATTTCCGGGAAACCAAGGCGGACCGTTAGAACATATTATCGCAGCAAAAGCCGTTTCTTTTTATGAAGCGTTACAACCTTCTTTTGAAAAATATATTGAGCAACTGATGAAAAACGCCAATGTTATGGCACAAGCATTTGTAAATAGAGGATACAATATTATTTCTGGAGGAACGGACAATCACATGATTTTGATTGACTTAAGAAATAAAAACATCACAGGTAAAGACGCAGAACGCGTATTGGGAGAGGCAAACATCACAGTCAATAAAAATATGGTGCCTTTTGACACACAATCGCCTTTTGTAACGTCTGGAATTAGAATAGGAACCCCAGCGGTAACGACTAGAGGACTTAAAGAAGACGATATGGAAACGGTCGTTGACTTTATAGATACTGCCTTAAAAAATGCAGAAAATCAAACGGAAATCGAAAAGGTGCAAAAACAGGTCGTTGCGTTTATGAAGGATAGACCGTTGTTTTGTGAGTAAGTTCTATTTTTTCTCAAAAATCTCTACCTCAAAGATTTTGCTCCAGTTTTTTCCCGTAACAAAAAAGGTTTTTCTTTTGGGATGATAGGCGATGCCGTTTAGGACGTCCAATTTTGGAATTTGTTTTACCTTTTGTTTTAAGCCAGAAAAATCAATAACCCCTTCTACTTTGCCGTTTGTCGGATTGATAATCAAGGCAACTTCTTTGTTGTATTGATAGGTGTTTGCGTATATTTTTCCATTCGCCCACTCCAATTCATTGACTTTTTTAATAGACGATTTGTTTGTCATTACTTGTATTTTGCGTAATTCCTTTTGTTGCAAAGTGTCTAATATCCATATATTTTCGCTTCCATCTGATTTATAGAAGTTTTTTCCATCATTACACAGCCCCCAACCTTCTTTGCTTTTATCATAGGGAAAAGAGCCCAGTGTTTTAAAAGTATTTTTATTATAGATAATACCTAAATCTTCTTGCCATGTGAGTTGGTATATCTTATCATTTAATAGAGTAATGCCTTCTCCAAAGTGTTCATCCGCTAAGGCAATTTTTTTATAGGGTTTCCCTGTTCTAAAATCTACTTTTCTGAGGGAAGAAAATCCTCTCAATCCTGTACTTTCATATAGCGTGTCTTGATAAAATTCTAATCCTTGGGTATAGGCTTTTGTGTCGTGTGGGTACTCATTTATAATTTTGTAAGTATATAATTTTGGGGCTTCTTTAGCGTATAGCGTGATTAATTTCTTAAAAGTAGCTTTTTTTTCATTTGCATAAAGATGTACGTTAAGGACTTTTTTTCCTAAGACATCATTATCAAAAGTATAAGTTTCACCAATACGTATATTGTCTAAAAAATAAGAGACAGAATCTAAGGCAATATCTTTTTTATTTACCAATTCAATTTGTAGCATTTCCCCAATTTTATACTCTTTTTTGAGATTGACACTAAACGATTTTTCAAGATTGTACTCGCAACTTGTGATAAAGATTAACAATAGGAAAAGAGAAATATTGATTTTCATAGGTAAAATTTTGGCACAAAAGTACTCAAAATTATTTTTAGACAACGATAATTTTAATACATTTGAAACTTATAAAAAAAATAGCATGGGTGGATTAAAGGAATCGCAAAAACAAGTGGATGATTGGATTAAAAAATATGGGGTTCGTTATTTTAATGAACTGACAAATATGGCGCAACTCACCGAAGAAGTAGGGGAGGTTGCAAGAATTATTGCGCGTAGATATGGAGAGCAAAGCGAAAAAGAAAGCGATAAAAACAAAGACTTAGGAGAGGAGCTAGTAGATGTACTTTTTGTGGTATTGTGTTTGGCAAATCAAACAGGGGTGGATTTACAAGAGGTATTTGACAAAAGACTTCAAGACAAAGCGAAAAGAGATGCGGAACGCCATCGCAATAACAAAAAGATTCAATAAATGACCCTAAATATTGAACATAAAGATAGGAATTGTACTGGAACAATTCAAGTGACAGGTTCTAAAAGTGAATCTAATCGTTTGCTCATTTTACAAGCACTTTTTGGAAATCTCACTATTCAAAACCTTTCTAATTCAGATGATACTTTGGCGATGCAAAAAGCATTACAAAGTACAGATAACATCATAGATATAGGGCATGCAGGAACTACGATGCGGTTTTTAACTTCCTATTTTGCCACTCAAAAGGGACGACAAGTAATTCTGACTGGGTCAGCGCGAATGCAGCAAAGACCCATAGAAACCTTAGTATCTGCACTTAATGAAGTAGGAACGAATATTACCTATGAAAACCAAGTAGGATATCCCCCTCTAAGAATAGTAGGTACAGATTTAACCAAAAATACCATTACTCTTTCAGCGTCAACCAGTAGTCAATATATATCCTCGTTACTTTTAGTTGCGCCAAAACTCAAAGAGGGATTAAATATTGTATTAGAAGGAAAAATCACTTCGCTTCCCTATATCCAAATGACGATAGATTTATTAAAAAAAATAGGAGTGGATGTTTCTTTTAAAGGTAATACTATTAGTGTTTTGCCAAAAAAAGAGATAGAGGATAAAGAGATACATGTAGAATCTGATTGGAGTGCAGCATCTTATTATTATAGCTGTTGCGCATTGTCAAACGATAGTAAATTGGTGATTAGAAATTACAACAAGGATAGCTTGCAGGGCGATAGTTACGTTGCAGAATTATATAAAAAGTTGGGTGTAAAAACTACCTATAGTGATACTAACACTATTGTATTAGAAAAAGAACCCAATTTTGTAAATCCTACAAAAATATCCGTCAATTTGAATGATACGCCAGACATAGCGCAAACACTAGCAGTAACTTGTGTAGGGTTAGGGATAAATTGCAATATAACAGGATTACATACACTAAAAATAAAAGAAACAGATAGGTTAGTCGCCTTAAAAAATGAACTTTCTAAATTTGGAGCGCACGTAGAAATAACTGACGATAGTTTGACTTTAGATAATAAAAACACCCAATTAAATAAAGATAATACTATAGAGATTGCCACGTATGACGACCATAGAATGGCGATGGCATTTGCTCCAATGGCACTAAAAAGACCCATAACGATTTTAGAGGCTGAGGTAGTATCTAAATCCTATCCTACTTTTTGGGAGGATATGAAAAAGGTAGGGTTTATAATAAATACAGTGTAGTTAAATTTTCTTTGTTACTGGATTATACTTTATACTCTTCTCAATTCCCATTATTATAGCATTTGCGATATCCATTCCAGTAGCTGTCTCAATTCCCTCTAAGCCAGGAGACGAATTTATTTCTAATAATAAAGGTCCTTTGTTAGAACGAATAATATCTACTCCTGCGACATCTAATCCCATGCATTTAGTTGCTTTTATGGCTAATTTTTTCTCTTCAGCAGTGATGCGGATTTTTTTAGCCATACCCCCTCGATGGATGTTCGCTCTAAAATCTCCCTTTGCAGACTCACGTTGTATAGATGCAACTACTTTATTATTTACCACAAAACAACGAAGGTCTTTTCCTTCTGCTTCTTTGATAAATTCTTGAACTAAGATATTCGCTTTAAGACTTTTAAAGGCATTGATTACACTTTCTGCGGCTTTGTTTGTTTCGGCAAGGACAACCCCTTGACCTTGCGTCCCTTCTAATAATTTTATAATTAAGGGGCTTCCACCTACCATACTTATTAAATCTTTAGTTTCAAGGGGAGATTTTGCAAAACCTGTTAAAGGAATTTTAATGCCGTTTTTAGAAAACAATTGCGAGGAAAAAAGTTTATCTCTTGATTTTGTGATGGCGTCTGCTGAATTTAAACAAAACGTACCTATTGATTCAAATTGACGAAGAAGCGCACAGCCATAAAATGTCATACTTGGACGTATTCGCGGAATAATAGCGTCCATATTATCAATGCTACTGCCCCCTCTATATCGCACTTCTAGATTATTTGCATCTAAACTCATATAACAATGTTGGATATTGTAAAAGTAAATCTCATGACCTCTTGCTTGAGCCGCTTCTATAAGCCTTTTATTGCTATATAGTTCTTTATTACTCGCGAGTAAACCCAACCGAAGTCCAGACTTTTCTAAGATTAAATGACTATAAAGTTTTTTTATTTCAGTTTCATTATATTGAGTAATGGAATATTCTTTTTCAGGATTAATAATATATTTTCCTTTCATCGCCTCTCTACCTAATAACATTCTAAAATCCATAGAATCCCTATTTGACAAGGTCAATTCAATCTCAAACACGTCCTGTCCTAAGCGTATGGGAGAAGAAATTACAAATCGTTTTTCAGGAATTCCAGAAGAGCTTTTCACCACTCTTGTTCCTTTTACTTTTGCCAAACATCTTACGGTAACACTTCTGTTCTCCTGCATTGGGTTTACCTCAAATTGAACCCATTTTTCACGCCCTCGTAAAATACTTTTAATATTGTTCGCTTGAATAGATGAAGTTTTTGCCCCAGAATCTACACGTGCTTTAATTGCGGGAATTCCCAGTTCTTCAAGACCACACCATTCTTTATTTCCAATTACTTGTAACGATTTTTCCATAGTCAAATTTTTGAGGTACAAATCTATAAAAACAATTAAATTTTAAGATTAGTTAATGATATACTTTTTTTAAAAAAATGATAATAGTATATTTGCCCACAAATTTTATTTGTGAACGACATACAAGCTTACGACACCATTTTAGATTTAATTGGAAACACGCCTCTAATCAAAATTAATAACGCAACCAAAGATTTTAAAGGAAACTTTTTTATGAAGTTTGAAGGACTGAACCCTGGTCATTCAGGCAAAGATAGAATTGCGAAATATATTATAGAAGAGTCAGAAAGAAGAGGAATCCTTAAGCCAAACACAACCATCGTGGAAACGACTTCTGGAAATACAGGGTTTAGTTTAGCGATGATTAGTATCATCAAAGGGTATAAATGTATCTTGTCGGTGAGTGATAAATCTTCGGAAGATAAAATAAATATACTACGAGCGATGGGCGCAGAAGTGCATGTTTGTCCAGCCTTTGTTCCTGCTGATGACCCAAGGTCATATTACGAAGTAGCAAAGAGAATTCATAAAGAAACGCCTAACTCTATTTATATAAATCAATATTTTAACGAACTAAATATAGAGGCACACTATAGATCTACAGGTCCAGAAATATGGGAGCAAACAGGTGGAAAAGTGACCCATGTTGTGGCGTGTAGTGGTACGGGAGGTACTATTTCTGGGATAGGGAGATACTTAAAAGAAAAGAACAAAGACATCAAAATATTAGGGGTTGATGCGTATGGTTCAGTCATAAAAAAATATCACGAAACAGGAGAGTTTGACAAAAATGAGATTTATCCCCACAAGGTAGAAGGACTTGGAAAAAATTTAATCCCAACCGCTACAGACTTTGAGGCCATAGATAAATTTGTAAAAGTAACCGATAAAGATAGTGCCATAGAAGCGAGAGACTTTACCAAAAAAGAAGGCGTTTTTGTAGGCTACACTTCTGGCTCTGCAATGTTAGGAGTGAAACTATACAACGAGATGAATATGTTTGATGAGAACAGTGTCGTAATTGTAGTACTTCCAGACCACGGAGAAAGATATATGAGCAAAATCTATAACGACCAGTGGATGAAGGATAATAAGTTTATGTAGTTTTTCTCTGATTTTCAATATACCACTTATTCCATACTTCTAATTCCCATTCAGCGATATTTTTATATCCTTTCTCTTTAGATTTAGTGTTTATTAAATTTATTATTTTTTTATATTCTTCTATAGTACAAATTCTTGTCCAACGTGGCGTTTGATCATTTATCTTAATATCTGCCTTATTTATTACTATACTATCAATAGGACAATGAGGTGGAGTTTCTATTTCTCCCATACACCATAAATGTTTTAAATATACATTTAAGCATTTTTGAACTGTCGCTATTTTTATTGTATTTTCTTTTAATATATTTTTACCTTTAAATTGTTTTTCTATGCAGTTTTTAATTTTCTGAATATTATCATTATGCTCATCATCATCATAAATTTTAGATTTATAATCTTCTGCTATTTTCTTTACACAATCACCAAGGGCTTTACGAAAAATTTTTCTATCTTTATTTTTTGCTTTATCGTTATAGGTTTTGTTATGTTGCAATGAAGCAGTTATTGAGTTTGATATTGCCTTTTTAATATCACCTTTTTCTGCTTTAACTACTTTTAAAAATTTTTCTTTTTCGGTATCAATATTTTTCATAATTTTATTGTATCTTATTTTTCACAAAAATATATATTAAATTAACAATGCCTTTTATTTTAATATTTTTTATTTTCAACTCCCAATTTTTCCGTATTCGTGATATTGTGAGAAATACACAACGATTATTTTTTCTCCTTTAGCATAGGGGTAGAAAAGCTCGTATTT
>JAMJVX010000002.1 GCA_023558315.1 Flavobacteriaceae bacterium | reverse complement strand
TTCTTTTGAATTAGATAATAAAGCATAAGAGGAAATATAACATTCCCCTGATTTTTTATCTTGTTCATTATATTCAAAGGTAATAACGTCTGTATCTGTATTGTGACTTAGATAATTGGTGTTTAGGTTATACATCTTATCTCTATCTACTAAATAATAATATAACTTAGTAAGTGACGCGTTTTCTTGATTAAAAAGAGTTAGTAAATACTTACGTACTTCGCTTATAGATAGTGAGAAATCATCAAATCCAAAAAAATCTATTTCAGTTTTCATTTTACAAAGATAAATAAATATTATTTTTGTTTTTATTATGAAAGAAAAAGTTCGTTTTGCGCCAAGCCCAACTGGTCCGCTTCACATAGGAGGATTAAAAACCGCAATTATAAATTATTTATACGCTAAGAAAACCAACGGAGATTTTGTTCTTAGAATAGAAGATACTGATCAAAACAGAAAGGTAATAGGGAGCGAAGAGTATATACTTCAATCTTTAAAATGGTTAAATATATATGAGAAAAAAGATGATAATTTTATTAAGCAAAGTGATAGAGTAGATGTTTATAAAAAGTATATTACTTATTTAATAGATTATGGGTATGCATATTATGCCTTTGATAGTGAGGAAGATCTTGGTAAAATAAAAGAAAAAAATAAATATTTTAAGTATAATTCAAGCTCCAGAGAAAATAAAAATTTAGTTAAAAACAGTTATACTTTAAAAAAAAAGGAGTTAGAGGAACTGTTGAAAACTGATAGTTATGTTATTCGTTTGAAAACTAATGCTGATGAAAATATTATTGTAAAAGACTTACTTCGTGGAAATATTACTTTTTCTTCAAATGAGTTAGAAGATAAAGTGTTAATTAAAAAGGATGGGATGCCAACATATCACTTTGCTAATGTCGTGGATGATTATACTATGGGTATTACTACTGTTATCCGTGGTGAAGAATGGGTTTCCTCTTTACCTATTCATTTCTTAATTTATCAAGCGTTTAATTGGCCTACACCTAAGTTTATTCATTTACCACTGATACTTAGTCCAAGTGGAAAAGGTAAGTTAAGTAAGCGACATGCCGAAGAAGGAGGTTTTTCAGTGTTTCCTTTAAAGTCAGAAAAAATGAATATAAAAGAGGGTTTAAAGGAAAGCGGAATGTTACCTGAAGCGCTAATAAACTTTTTATCTCTTTTAGGATGGAATGCAAAGAATGATAAAGAAATATTTTCCCTTGGTGAACTTGAAAAAACTTTTAATATTGAAGGGTTACAAAAACAAGGGGCGGCTTTTGACTATAAAAAACTTCTATGGGTTAATCAACAGCACTTTAAACAAAAAAGCGTCTCGCAAATTAAAGATGTATATAGTGAATATATACTAAGAAAGAAGGGAAATAAAGAGTCCTATTTAGATGAACTTATTATTCAATATGGAGAAGAAAAAACAGATAAAATTATATCCTTAATAAAAGAACGATTTGTAACTATAAAAAACTTTGATGATGAGGTTGAATATTTCATTAAGAGCCCAACTTATGAAAATAGTAATAAAGTAATAACAAAGCATGATGAGAATAAGTCTATATGTATTATTCTATTAGATAAAATTAGTTACTATTTAGAAACTGAAAAGTTAACAAGTGTTGATATAAAAACATTTCTCTTTGAATTGAGTACACTAGCTAAAGAAAATGGAGCAAAAGGGTTTCTTCCAATGCAAATATTTCGTTTAGCTTTGGTTGGGGATTTAAAAGGAATAGATTTAATTGAAATTATTCTTATTCTGGGGCAAGAAAACTGTAAAAAAAGAATAGAATCTTTATATTCGCATATTAAAAATTATTAATTATGGAATATATTTTATTTATACTACTGATTCCTATAGCCTTTATTCTAATTTTAGGAACCTTTTTTGTAGTAAAACAACAAACTTCTGCCGTTATAGAAAGATTTGGAAAATATCAAAGCGTTCGTGCTTCTGGACTACATTTAAAAATACCATTAATTGACAAGATTGCTGGAAAATTAAGTTTAAGAGTAATGCAACTAGATGTTGTGGTAGAAACTAAAACAAAAGATAATGTCTTTGTTAAAATTAAAGTATCTGTACAATACCAAGTTATGACAAAGAGAGTCTACGAAGCGTTTTATGAACTAGATTATCCTCAAGACCAAATTACTTCATATGTTTTTGATGTTGTAAGAGCTGAAGTCCCAAAAATGCGTTTAGATGATGTATTTGAAAAAAAAGATGATATCGCTAATGCAGTAAAAGGAGAACTAAATGAAGCAATGATTAATTATGGGTATGATATAATAAAAACTTTAGTTACAGATATAGATCCTAATGAAGAAGTTAAAAGTGCTATGAATAGTATAAATGCATCTGAAAGAAAAAAAATAGCTGCACAATATGAGGGTGACGCTACTCGTATATTAATTGTTGAAAAAGCAAAGGCAGAAGCAGAAAGTAAAAGGCTTCAAGGACAAGGTATAGCAGATCAGCGTAGAGAAATTGCAAGAGGTTTAGAAGAATCAGTAGACGTATTAAATAAAGTTGGTATAAACTCTCAAGAAGCGTCTGCTTTAATAGTTGTTACACAACATTATGATACACTGCAGTCTGTGGGGTCAGATACGAATAGTAATTTGATTTTATTACCTAATTCACCACAAGCAGGAAGTGATATGCTTAATAATATGGTTGCGGCGTTTACTGCAAGTAATCAAATTGGTGAGGCAATGAAAAAGAAAAAAGACGATGATAAAAAGAAATAAATTATACTTTATTTTTCCACGTCTCTTTTAAGTCAACAACTTTATTAAATATCACGTTTTCTTTTGTTGATTTTTTGTCTAGTACAAAATATCCTTTTCTTTGAAATTGATATTTAACATTATTATCATTACTATTAATTACTTCTTTACTTTCTATATAAGCTGTTCTCTCTAGTAATGAATTTTTATTATAAAAATCCTCAAAAGTTTTTTCTTTATCCTCTACTAAATTATCTTTAGTAAATAATCTATCATATAAATTAACTTTAACTTTATACGAGTGTTTTTGTGTTACCCAATGAATTGTGCCTTTGACTTTTCTTCTATTCTCTTCAGTTTTTAAACCACTTTTTGCTTTTGGGTCATAAGTAGCTTCTATTTCAATTATATTACCTGCATCATCTTTAATTATATTGATTGCTTTTATTATATACGCATTCTTAAGACGAACTTCTTCTCCTTTAGATAATTTATATAGACCCTCTTTTGCTATTTCAATAAAGTCATCTCTCTCTATATAAAGATTTCTATTAAAATAAACATCCTTTTTAGTTAATTTGTCTGCTTCAGGATTGTTATCAACTGATAATATTTCATCTTTATCTTCTGGAAAATTAGTAATAGTTAATTTTAAAGGATTGAAAACAGCCATAACCCTGCTGGAGACTTTATTTAAGTCTTTTCTTACAGAAAACTCAAGGAGTGAAAAATCTATTAAATTTTCTCTTTTAGATATACCAACATCATTAATAAAAGACTTTAAAGAAGCAGGAGTATAGCCTCTTCTTTGCATTCCAGAAATTGTAGGCATTCTAGGATCTTCCCAATCGCTAACATACTTATTTTCAATAATTTTTGCTAATTTTCTTTTACTTGTAATAGTAGAGGCTAAATT
>JAMJVX010000001.1 GCA_023558315.1 Flavobacteriaceae bacterium | reverse complement strand
ACCGTGGGCGGTAATATTACTTGTTCCTAGTGCAGTAATTGTTCCATTTATACTTGCACCACTAACAGTAATCCCAGAAATAGTACCTGTACTTACATTCGGTTTGCTTGCTATTGGGGTTTCGGTTTCTTCAGGAGTATCAAAAGTATTTTGAGTTCCGTATGCTGTGCCAGCAGTGGTAGTAATATATGGACGAACATAAAAGGTCGTTGTAGCAGTTAAGTTTGTTAATGTACTTGTAAATTCTCCGATTGTATTTTTACTAAATTTACCAGAGGCGTTATTTAAGGTAGTACTTAATACATTATTTGTCCCTAATATTAAGTTGTCTCCATGAACTGAATTGCTATATACGTGCCCATATTGCACAATTGTACCTGAACCTAGGCTTCCTATTTTAGAAGTTATATTTACAGTAAAGTTAGTTCCACTTTGAGCGTTAATTTCGCTAATGTTTGTTTGTTCACCGCCAGATAGGGTTCCAAAACCAGCAGGTTGAAGTGTTGTAAATGTTTTAGTAGTTCCATAGCCAGTGCCCGCACTATTTGTAGCATAACTACGAACATAATAAGTAGTGTTTTCTGATAATCCACTAATTATTGTTGTAAAATCAGCTTTGTCCGCACTCCCTAAGGTACTTTTACTAAATCCACTGCCAGTAATGGTGGGATTGTCCGTTGTTCCCCAAACGTGTCCGTGTTCAGGAATAGTTTCACTATTTCCAAGGTTAGTAATGTTTCCGCTGATACTAGCCCCATTTATTGTAATGTTTGCAATATTTCCAGTATTTACAGTAGGTTTAGTTATTATTACTGCATCCTTTGCATAAATAACCATGCTATAATTGACAGTTGTTCCATCTTCAGCAGTAATAATTATGTTATTTTCACTCCCTACATTTACCAAATCACCCACATTTTTATCAGAAGAGGCTTTGTCAGAAATAGTTAATGTTTTTATTGTGACTTGCGTAGTGCCATTTGGAACCTTTTGCGAAAATGTAATCTTTGTGCCTGCAATTGTACTTGAATAATCAGTGTCGTTATGGGAAACCGTGAAAGCAATAATTTTATTCTCATCACTTTTCTCTGTAGGTTTACATTGATAAACGCTAAATAAGATAATTAAAAGAAAACTTGCTGCCTTTAATAAATGAAATTTCTTAGCCATAAATAATAAAATTTAGTTAAAAATGACTGCAAATATATATATATATATATGAAAAATAGGTTAAAAAATAGAGGATTCTGTAAAATGAAAATTTATTTCAATACCTGCGTTTTCATTACTGTCAGAACCATGAATTGCGTTTTCACTAATAGATTTAGCATATAATTTTCTAATAGTTCCTTCAGCAGCTTGTTGAGGGTCAGTAGCTCCAATAAGCGTTCTAAAATCATTTACAGCATTAGATTTTGTTAGAGCGATTACAATGATGGGAGACCTAGTGATATATGAAACTAAATCATCAAAGAAAGGTTTTCCCTCATGGATAGCGTAAAATTCTTTAGCGCTTTTTTCATCTAATTGCTTCATTTGCAATCCAATAATTTTAAATCCAGAGGAAGTTATTTTTTCTATTATTTTCCCTGTTAAATTTTGTTCAACTGCATCTGGTTTTATCATTGCAAATGTTCTATCCGTTCGTAACATATATTTATTAAAATTTGGGCAAATGTAAAGTATTAAATAGTATTTAGAACATAGATTTTTATACTAAATATTTATTTTTATTAAATACTATATCTTTGTAAAAAAATTCTATGGCACTTACTTATTCTAAAATGTTAGATTTAGGCACATCGTTACCAAAATTTGAACTTTTAAACGTAGTTAATAACAGTAAATACAACTCAGATTTACTTTCAAAAAATAAAGGAAAAGTGATTATGTTTATTTGTAACCATTGCCCTTATGTGATTCATTATCATGAACAGCTGAAAAGTATCACTGAAAAATATATTCCAAATATAGATTTTGTAGCAATTAGTTCTAATGACATTGAAAATTACCCACAAGATTCGCCAGAGAAAATGAAGGAATTAGCTAAGAAATTAAAATTTAAATTCCCTTATTTATTTGATGAAACTCAAGAAGTGGCTAAACAGTATCAAGCATTATGTACACCCGAATTTTATTTTTTTGATAAAAACAATATCTTGGTATATAGAGGTAGATTAGATGATTCTTCTCCAGGCAATGGAAAGAAGGCTACAGGTAAGGATTTAAGGGAGGCTATAGAGTGTTATCTAAATGGAGAAAAGATTACAGAAAATCAATATCCATCTATGGGGTGTAATATTAAATGGAAAGTTTAATTTTTATTTTTTAAAATAGATATCTTTAATAGGCACTCTAAACCTATTTCCGTAAACGCCATTTTCTGCTCTTATTCCACAACTAATCAGCATACATATTTCCGCTTTTTTTGGAATATGTAATATTTTTTTTACTCTTAAGGAGTCAAAGCCTTCCATAGGGCAAGTGTCATAGCCATAAGCTGCCATGCTTAACATAAAACTTTGAGCGGCTAATCCAACACTTTTATGTGCAGAGATTCGCATATCTCTATTTCTAACTTGTCTTGAAACGGGTTTGAAAATCCCTTTAAATTGTAATACTAGAAATGAAATATATCTAAAAAGGCAGTATAATTTACTATATAATTTTGGAATCCCTTTTTTATAATATAATGTCGCCTTTTTTTTATTCTCTGGAGTTACTTTTTTTCTAGAATGAAGATTGAGCAAAATGTCTTCACATATGACTTCTGCTCTTTTTTTCCATAAATCTTTACGAACTATAATAGCGATTAATTGACTAGCAGTTTTAGCTGCATTTTGATTAAAACAGGCTTTGGATAATTCAGTTAACGTATTTTTTTCTGTGACGTGATAAAATTCCCATAATTGTAAGTTGCTACTAGAGGGAGCTAAAGTGGCTTGCTCAATACATTTTTTTACAATTTTAGAATCTATTTTTTTTGATATATCATATACTCTAACTGCTCGTCTCGCTGCTAATGCCTCGCTTACTTTTAGTTCTTTCATGAGAATTATAGGAATAAAAAAAAAGATTTGTTTACATTAATTTATAGTAAACAAATCTTTTATAATAGTTGATTATTACTTAACTAGATTGATAGTTAAAGTAAAATCGTTATCTATTGCTCTATCTCCTAAATTATCAAAGAATGAATCAGAACCGTAACGAATATCAAATAAAGTTCTGTCAATTGTAACGTTTGCCATTAAACTTTTTTCGCCTTTTGTTAAGCTAAATTCAATAGGTTTAGTGATTCCCTTGATGGTAAAATCTCCTTTTGCATTATACATCCCTTTTTCTTCAGTTGGGGTAATTTCTGTAATCGTTAGAGAAGCTACCGGAAATTTTTCTGCACCAAAAAAGTCATCAGACTTTAAATGCCATTCTAAATTCCCTTTCTTTTCACCAGATAAGTCATCACAAACAATGGAATTCATATCAACTTCAAAAGAACCACCTACTAATTTTCCATTTTCTTTTACTAGCGTTCCACTTTTAAAAGAAATTGTTCCATTGTGTTGTCCTATAACTTTTTTTCCAACCCATTCTATAGTACTTTTTCCAACATCAATATTTATTGATTTTGATTCCATTTCTTTTTCTTGCGAAAAACAAAATGTAGCAGATAGAGAAAAAATAAAGATTAAAATGTAATTTTTAAGGGTAAATAATTTTAAATTTTTCATAATATATTAATTTTAGCGACAAATATATTTTAATTCTAATAATAAACAATTCTATATGGAAAATTTAAGTCAACAAAAATGGGCATCACTTCAAAAACAAACAACAGATTTTGAAATTATAGATGTACGAACAGAAGAGGAGTTTCAATCGGGACATATCCCTAATGCGGTAAATATAAATATATCAAATCCGCCATTATTTATGGAAAAGATGAAGGAATTAGATACATCTAAATCCTATTTTATTTATTGTCGTTCTGGCGGGAGAAGTTCACAAGCGTGTCAATTGTTAAACGCAAATGGGTTTTCAAAATTATATAATTTAGAAGGAGGAATTTCAAAATGGAGTGGTGAAATTATATATTAGATGAAAGAAGATTTCGTTCATTATGTATGGCAATACCAGCAGTTTGATATTTCTTCTGCGCGCTTAAACACAAATGAAAAATTAAAAATTATTTCAGTTGGAAATCCTAATCAAGATGCAGGGCCAGATTTTTTAAATGCGACAATACAAGTAGATGATATTCAATTTGTTGGAAATGTAGAAATTCATTTAAAATCATCAGATTGGTTTGCACATAAGCACCATTTAGATAAAAACTATGACAATGTGATTTTGCATGTAGTTTGGACTCATGATATAGATATTCCTTTGCCTTCTGGAAATTCATTATTAACATTGGAACTGAAATCGTATACTTATCCAGAAATTTATAATAAGTATAAAAAAACTTTTTTAAATAAATCAGAGTGGATTCCTTGTGAGAATAATATTAATTTATTTCCTGATTTTCAATGGGCAAATTGGAAGGAGCGCTTATATATAGAACGATTGGAACAAAAAACATCGCGAGTATATAAATTATTAGAAGCATCAAATAACAATTGGGAAGAGGTCTGTTTCTATTTAATAGCCCAGAGTTTTGGATTAAAGATTAATACTGATTCTTTTTTTGAAATTGCCAAAAAAACTTCATTTAACATTGTGAGAAAAGTAGCTCAAGATGCTATAGATTTAGAAGCGTTGTTTTTTGGGCAAGGAATGTTATTAGAGAAAGAAATAGACAACACCTATTATAAAGAGTTGAAAAAAAGATATGCCTATCTCAAGAAGAAATACCATTTGACTCCAACCCAAAATGTCCCGCAATTTTTCAGATTGCGACCTCCAAATTTTCCTACTATTAGATTGTCTCAGTTAGCACAATTATACGTAAAGCATCAAAATCTATTTTCTGATTTAATTCATATAAAGGATATAGAAAAACTGAAAGATTTATTTAAAGTGGAAGCTTCGCCTTTTTGGAAAAATCACTATACCTTTGAAAAAGAATCTCCTATATCAAGTAAAAAAGTATCTTTGAATTTTATTTTAATCTTGGTTATAAATACTCTAATCCCGTTGCGTTTTACCTATGAAAAATACATTGGAAAATTAGATGCACAAAATTTATTATCATTTGTTCAAGAGTTGCCTCCAGAGGAAAACACAATCACTAAAAAATTTAAACAAATGAAAATAGGGATTAAAAACGCCTTGGATTCACAAAGCGTAATAGAATTAAAAAATAAGTATTGCGATCAAAAAAAGTGTTTAAAGTGTAGTGTGGGGCATTATTTACTAAAAAATAATTAATATCTATGAAACGATTATATATGTTTATTGAAAAATACGGTTTTGAAGTATGCACTAGATTGGCTAATTTATTAGCAATAAGAATTAAAAATGTACGAATATTTTTTATTTACGCTACTTTTTTTATAGGTGTCGGTTTTTTTCTATATCTCATTTTAGCTTTTTTACTAAAAATAAAAGATTTAATTTATCAAAAACGAACCTCGTCTTTTGATTTGTGAGATATTACTCACAAACCTTGTATTTTACAAAACACAAAAAATTCTATTTTTGTTGATTTCAAATAATATGGTTACATTTGCTCTAAAATACAATAGGGAATAATACCCTATTGTGTTCTTACTATGATTTAGTTTATCTTTAAAAAATAAAAAATAAAAAATAATGAATACTAAAACCCATAAATACATTATCAAAGCTATTTGTATATCCCTAATAGTAGGACTATTTACTTTTTCTATTGTAGTAGTTAAATATCCAGAGAATGAAAGTAGAAAACACCTTGACACATTATTTAAACTATACGAAGAATGAAAAAGTTAATATATTTATTGATTGTGATTGGGTTTATTTGCATTCAACGTTGTGCCAAAAAAGATTTCGAAGTATCAATAAGAGAAATGGCGATTGAAGAACCTATAACAAAAAAAACATATCAAGCATATATAAATGATTATATAATCTTTGATACCTTACCACATTACGCTACCTCAGTAATTATAAAAAAAATAGTTTTACATGGTGTCCCAGATGATAAAGGAGAACCAACAGCAGCTATACTAATAGAAAATTCATATTATAAAGAGCTAAAAGTAGGAGATACATTAAATATAGGTGGCAGAAGAATAGTTGATACTAATGCAGGGTATTGTTGTAGTTATGATATGTATATCACCAAACACGCCCTCTCTGAGATAAGTACAGGAACTATCAGTGGGGTTACGATAAGTGGTGCAAGTGTGGAGGGGTCGTTAGAAAATATAGGAAGTAGAAAAGTGACCGCGCATGGTCACCTATGGCATACTAATGATACTGCTCTTACACTTACAGGAAGCGGAATAAGTAAAAATGATATAGGTGTAAAGACCACAACGGGGAGTTTTATCACGAATATTAATGGACTAAATGAAAACACGACCTATTACGTTCGTTCTTTTGCTACGAGTAGCATTGGCACTAGTTATGGAGAGATTAAAAATTTTAAAACGAAAAGTGAGTGATATTTTGGAAAAAATATCCAGATAATGAAACAAGAAAGCATCTAAATACTTTATTCAAATCATATAAAAATATTAATGGTTTATAAAACAAATAAATTTATAATTTTTTACCTCTTAATTATAGTTGATATTTTAATAATAGATATATATTTGTGGAATTTTTTAAAAAAGGAGAGGTGCCAGAGTGGTAATGGAGCAGATTGCTAATCTGTCGACGCGCAAGCGTCGCCAGGGTTCGAATCCCTGTCTCTCCGCTTTTTTGAATCAAAGGACGCGTAGCTCAGCTGGATAGAGCATCTGCCTTCTAAGCAGACGGTCATAGGTTCGAATCCTATCGCGTTCACTTCTTTTTTATACAAGAAAACCAACACCAAATGAAATCTAAATTTAAAATAGGCCCAGGTGTTTGGATCACTGCAGCTTTTATTGGTCCTGGAACAATTACTATAGCAACTTTAGCAGGTGCTGAATTTGGTACTACTTTGTTATGGGCTTTGTTAATTTCTATTGTAAGCACTATTTTTATTCAAAATACAGTAGCAAAAATTACATGGAAAACGAAAAAGGGTTTAGTTGAAATAATTAAAGATAGCGTTTTTATTAAAGGCATAAAGATAGGATTACTACTTTTAGTAATTATAGCCATCTTTATAGGCAATAGTGCCTACGAGGCAGGAAATTTATCGGGTGCAATTTTAGGAGTAGAATTGTTTTTTAATGCCCTATATGGAGAAGCAAATAAAGAATTAACTACGATTATTATTCCTGTTTTTATTGGAATTTTTGTTGGAATTCTTCTGCTATGGGGAAACACTAAATATATTAAGAATTTTTTAATTGCTAGCGTATTGTTAATGAGTATCTCATTTCTGATGACAGCGATAATTACTAAACCTTCATTAAAGGAAATTGCTTTAGGGTTTATTCCAACTATGAATGCAGAAAATAGATGGCTTATAATTGCGTTAGTCGGAACAACTATAGTTCCCTATAACTTGTTTTTACATGCGGCTTTAATAAAAAAACAAAAATTTGAGAAAGAAAGTTCTCTTTCTGATTTACGAAAAGATACTCTATTTGCGGTCCTTATTGGAGGAATTATTTCCATGTCAATTATTATTTCTGCATCTGCGGTAAAAAATTTTGAAGTGAAATCTGTAGTAGACTTAACATATACTCTTAAGCCTCTGTATGGAAATTTTGCTGTTTGGGTAATTGCGATAGGATTATTTTCTGCTGGAATTAGTTCTGCTATTACAGCACCTATAGCTGCAAGTTATGTGATGGGAGAGTGTTTTGGATGGCGCAAAGATCAAAAATGGAATTACAAACTCGTTTCTTTATTCGTGCTAATTGTAGGCATTTTTTGTACATTATTAAATATAAAACCTATTCAAATTATCAAATTAGCACAAGTAACCAATGGATTGCTGCTCCCTGCAATAGGGATTTTTTTGTATTGGATTGTTACAAATAAAAAGATTATGGGAGATTATGTACTATCTAAATACAAACGTATAATAATGATTGTATTCATCTTATTTTTCATTTTTCTTAATATCAAAACTATCAATGTTTTGGGAATTTTTAACATATGAAATGTATAGACATTAACTGCGATATGGGAGAGTTGTCTGGGAAAGATGAGCTCCTTATGCCCTTAATTTCATCATGCTCAATTGCTTGTGGCGGACATGTTGGAAATAAACAATCTATCAGGGAGACGATACGATTAGCAAAATCATATGATAAGAAAATAGGGGCGCATCCCTCTTATCCAGATAAATTGAATTTTGGACGTAAATCAATGGCTCTTTCGCTAAAAGATTTTCAAAATGAAATAAAAAGACAATTAGAAGATTTTTTTGAAATTGCTATACATGAAAATGTAGATATAGAACATATAAAACCGCATGGTGCATTATATCACGATTTGTATAGGGATAAAAACCTAGGCTTTATATTTTTAGAAGCAGTTGAGTATTTTTCTTCAGACCTAACAATTTTTTGCGAGCCACACAGTCAATTAAATCAAATAGCCTCAGAAAATGAATTCAGCATTAAAACTGAAGGTTTTGCAGATAGGAAATATACGGATGAAGGACGCTTGCTTTCAAGAAAAGAAAAAGATGCACTTATAATAGATAAAGAAAGTATAGAAAAACAAGTATTAGAAATAGTACTTGAACAAAAGGTAACAAGTGCTACTAATAAACAGATTCCCATTTGCGTTGAAACCATTTGCATCCATTCCGATACCCCTAATGCTCTTCAAAGCGCTCAAATAATCAATTACGTTTTACAACAAAATGGCATCAGGATTCAGTGATGAAACATTCACATATAGTCAATTAAACAATAAAAGTTGTATCATAACTATTCCTTCACTTGAGGAATCCCTTCAGATTAAAAATACAGTTGAATTTAGGAATGTAATTTCTCAGAAACTTATAGGAGTTGAAGAAATTATCCTTACATATAATACTATAAGTATCTTATTTAAAAAAGATATACACTTAGAGGAGATAATAAATGAAATTGAAAAAATTAAAAACCAATTTAATTTTGACAATAAAAAATATAGTTACACAAAGTGGGAAATTCCAATTTGCTTCCATAGCGACTATTGTGAAGATTTATATACTCTATATAATAAAGACAAAAAGAAGGTAGAAGCCTATCAAAAAAATATTTTGAAAAGAGAATTTACATTTTCGTTTATGGGTTTCCTGCCAGGATTTCTCTATTTGTCTGGATTGTCAAAACAAATGTATATTCCTCGTAAATCAACTCCATCTCTAAATATGAAAAAAGGAACGGTAGCTGTAGGGAATAATTTTTTAGGAATTTATCCCCAAGAAAGTCCTGGAGGTTGGTGGAGTATAGGGCGAACCCCAATCGCCTTTTTTGATAGAGATGAAATGCCTCCTTATTTTTTAAATTTAGGGGATAAGATAGTTTTTATTGAGATAGATTTGAATGAATTTGAACATTTGTCAAAGTCAAATAAATTTCAATTAGTTTTAAACAAGGAAATAATTAATGAGTTTTAAAGTATTGTCATCAGGTTATTATACGACTATACAAGATGAAGGGAGGAGTGGTTATAGACGTTTTGGAATCCCTGTTTCTGGAGCGATTGATTTATATTCTTTTTATTTGGCGAATCAAATACTCAATAACCCTAAAACTACTGCAGTATTAGAATGTACACTTTTAGGTCCTACCTTATTAATTCAAAAACCAATTTCAATAGCAATTACAGGTGCAAAGGTAAACGCAACCCTAAATAATAAAGAAATACCTATGTACTCAAGTGTTTTTTGCAAAGTTGGAGATGTGCTATCTATAGGTAAAGTAGAAAATAGGGTCCGAACATACATCGCTTTTGAGGGGGGTATTGTTAGTGAAAAAATATTCAAAAGTCAAAGTTTTTGCTATCCAATAACTCCCATTAAAAAATTAGAAAAAGGAATGATAATTTCTTTTTATTTTAAAAACACTAAAAACAAAAAAAAATATCTCATTAAAAAAATAGATTATAATATAAATAAACTAAAATGTAACTCTGGACCAGAATGGCCTAAATTACATAAGAAACAAAAGGATAATATAAATAATCCTTTAACTGTTTCTGCTAATAATAGAATGGGATACAGGATGGAAAGTACTTTTTATTCTCAAAAAACAGATATACATAGTGCTTTAGTACTTCCAGGCACAGTACAATTAACTCCTTCTGGGAATTGTTTAATTGCAATGCCTGATTGTCAAATAACGGGGGGATATTATAGAATTGCACAACTTACAGAAGAGTCAATAGCCATTTTAGCACAAAAAAAAGTAGGAGAGAAAATCTATTTAAAAATGAATAGTTGATAACAAAATATAAAAAATTAGTATGCCTATTAATATTTTTTTATATATTCGCACCCAAAATTAAAATATAAAATGAAAAGAATATTATTTACCATTATCTTAATAAGTAGTTTGAGTTTAAGTGCTCAAACAAATTTTTTAATAACCCCAATTGTTTCACAACAAGAAACTTCTAATATGGAAGACGGTGCTGAACAAATGGATGAACAACAAGCGATGAGTTCTGATACTATGCAAGTCGAAGAAGAAATGCAAGAATCAGAAATGACTGAAGAGGAAGCAGAAGTTCCTGCCGCGGCAGAGCGTTCCTTTACTCAAGAGTTAAAAAATCGTTTTATTGAAGGAGGTCCAGGTTTTATGGGGATTGTATTAATATGTTTAATACTAGGTTTAGCAATTGCAATTGAGCGTATAATTTTCCTTAATTTAGCAACTACTAATAGTAAAAAATTAATTGAAAATGTAGAAAAAGCTATCTCAGAAGGAGGTGTAGAATCTGCAAAGGAAGTTTGTAGAAATACAAGAGGTCCTGTAGCATCAATATTCTACCAAGGATTGGATAGAGCAAATGAAGGTGTAGAAAGCGCAGAAAAAGCAGTAATTGCTTACGGAGGCGTTCAAATGGGACAGTTAGAGAAAAATGTATCTTGGATTTCTTTATTTATTGCTTTGGCTCCTATGCTTGGTTTCATGGGAACAGTAATAGGGATGATTCAAGCATTTGACAAAATCGAAGCCGCAGGAGACATGCAACCTTCTTTAGTAGCAGGAGGTATTAAAGTAGCACTTTTGACTACAGTATTTGGTCTTATTGTTGCGATTATACTTCAAATATTTTATAATTACATTGTAGCTAAAATTGATGCTATCGTAAACGATATGGAAGACGCTTCTATAAGTCTTATTGATGTTTTAGTTGAACAAAAAATCAAATAATGAAACTTCAAAAAATAATTCAAATAATCATTGCTATAGTCGGAGTAACTTCTTTATTCTTCCTATTCTCTATAATTAGAACTGGAGATGAGGAAATTAAGTTACTTGCTGCACAAGGAAACTATAATACAATATCTCCCTTGTTTACTATTGCAATTGTAATTTTCGATATAAGTGTATTACTTATTCTATTGTTTTCATTTAAAGATGTCTTTTTTAATCCTCAAAAATTAAAAAAATCATTACTATGGATTGGTCTTTTTGGTGTTGTAGTTTTAGTAAGTTACTTAGCTTCAACAGGTGTAGAGACACCGCTAAAAGATGGAGAGATATTATCCGCAAATGCCTCAAGATGGGTAGGTGCTGGATTAAGAATATTCTATTGTTTAGCAGCAATTGCTATAGGAAGTATGCTATTTTTCGGAATTAAAAAAATAATTTTTAACAAATAAAAAAGTTATGGCGAAGCGATCAGCACCAGAGGTAAATGCAGGTTCTATGGCAGATATCGCATTTTTACTATTAATATTTTTCTTGGTAACTACTACTATTGAAACTGATTCAGGGATTAATAGGAAGTTGCCTCCAATGGAAGAACCTGAGGATCAACCAATTATTAAAGAAAAAAATATATTTACAGTGGTTGTAAATAAAAATAATGATTTATTGGTTGAAGAAAAATTGATGGAACTTAGTGATTTGAGAGCAGAAGCAATTGCCTTCTTAGATAATGGGGGAGGTAAAAATGAAGATTTTTGCGATTATTGTCAAGGAGATAGAAGCCCTGCTTCATCGGATAATCCACAAAAAGCTATTATTGCATTAAAAAATGACAGAGAAACTTCTTATAAAATTTATATAGCTGTACAAAATGAATTAGTAGCGGCATATAATGATTTGAGAAATAGAGAATTTACAAAACGATTTCCTGAGACGGGAATGGATTTTGTGATGGCAGATACTAAATACAGTGATCCGAGAACATCTATAGAGGAGAAAGAAAAGTTGAAAGATAAAATTAAAGAAGTAAAAGATTTATATCCTCAAAAATTATCTGAAGCTGAGCCAAAAAAAGTTAATTGAAAATAGTTATTAAATATGTCTAAATTTAAAAAGAAAAAAGGAGGGGATTTACCTGCAATATCTACAGCATCATTGCCAGATATTGTATTTATGCTTTTATTCTTTTTTATGGTTGCGACTGTAATGAGAGACAGCACACTTATGGTAGATAATAGATTGCCTGCTGCCGACCAAATACACAAGTTAAATAAAAAAGATCGCGTTATGTATATATACGCAGGGAAACCATCAAATTCATATAAAAGTAAATATGGAACTTCTGCAAGAATTCAATTGAACGACAAATTTGCTACAGTGAATGAAGTAGGAGCTTTTATTTTAGCAGAAAGGGCATCAAAAAGACAAGAACTTCAAAATGTGTTGACAGTTGCATTAAAAGTTGACGGAGAAACTAATATGGGTTTAATATCTGATATTAAACAAGAGTTACGAAAAGTTAATGCGTTAAAAATAAATTACACAACTCGTCAAGGAGTATTTTCTCAAAATTTACAATAAAGTTTTTGTTATATTATGACAACTGTTAAAAAAGCATTCTCTCAAAAGGAGAATGCTTTTTTTATATTACATATGAGAAGAATATTCTTTTTTTTTGCTTTCATTTATGTTCTAAACGGTTGGGGACAAATAGAAAGCAGCATAGATACAATTGATTATAAGTACAAAGAAGACCAATTTTACATAAATATAAATTATACTTTTTTTTCTAATGCTTCATCAGATTTATCTCAAAATATATCTTATGAATTTAATCTTGGACATATTAAAGATATACCCATAAATAAGAAAAGAAATATTGGATTTGGTATCGGTATAGGATATTCTAATAGTACTGATTTTTTTAATTTGAATATTGTAGAAAATGAAGGGGGACTTCAATATGAATATAATAAGCAAGGAGTTAATGCTTCAATGACTAACAATAGTATAGTAATCCCCATTGAATTTCGCTGGAGAACCTCTACTTTTACTTCTTATAGTTTTTGGAGAATATACAGTGGAGTAAAGTTTCAATATTTGCTTTCAAGCAATCACCATTTAAATAAGTATAAAACTAACTTGTTACCTCATACAAATAGATTTACCTCAGTTTTTTATTTAAACGCTGGACACAATAGTTATAATATTAGTTTTAACTATGATTTAAATAGTTTGTTTATAAACGATTTTAAAAACGTTGATGGGAAAAGTATAAATTCACAAAGGATAAGTTTGGGATTGATTTTTTATATTTTGTAAATGGATAGAATATTAGTTACAGGGGGAACGGGGTTTGTAGGATTTAATCTATTACAACAATTATGCAAGTTAAAGAGTAAAATCACTGCAACCTATATTAGTGAAACGAAACTAAAAAAAATACATAAAATTATTAATGACTATTTTCAAACTGATAAGGGATATTTTGACAAAATAGAATGGAAAAAAATTAACATTTTAGATAGTTATTCCTTAGAAAAATTAGTAGTTGGGATAGATTATATATATCATTGTGCAGCGTTAGTATCATTTGATACAAAAATGAAAAAAAATATAATGCGAGTAAATGTAACAGGTACAGCTAATATTGTAAACTCAGCTTTAAATCATAAGATTAAAAAAATGATATATGTTAGCTCTATTGCAACATTAGATAAACACAAAAAAATATCTTATGATTCTAATATAACACATTACGGTTATTCTAAATATCAAGCAGAGCTAGAAGTATGGAGAGGAATTGAAGAAGGGTTAAATGCTGTAATAGTAAATCCGGGAGTGATTTTAGGCAAAACGTACATTAAAAATTCAGCTACGTATCTTTATAATTTAACACAAAAAAATATAGGTATATATCCGCCAGGAGGTACAGGCTTTATAATGGTAGAAGATGTGGTAAAAGCCTTACTCTTATTAAAAGAAAAAGAGACAAGTGAAAAACAATATTGTTTGGTAGCAGAAAATATGAGTTTCCAAAGGGTATTAAAAAATGTAGCAGAGAGTATCAATAAGAAAGAACCAAAAACAAAATTGACTAAGAGATTTTTAAAAACACTGTCTTTTTTTGAATGGATACTTTCTATATTTTTTTTGTCTAAAAGAATTCTCAGTAAAGGAATGATAAAAACATTAACAAATTTTACTTCCTACGATGGTTCAATAATAAGTGAAAAGAATGATTTTACTTATACGAGTATAGAAAAAGGAATTGAAAGTATTAGTAAAGAATATTTAAATTTTAAAAATAAATAAGTAGAAACTATTACAAAATAATTATTTTTGTTATGAAAATGGAATATAAAAGAATTCTTCTTAAACTAAGCGGCGAAGCTTTAATGGGAGATAAAAAGTATGGTATAGATAACAATCGTTTAAAGGAATATTCTCAAGAAATAAAGAGAGTTTATTCTTTAGGGGTTCAAATTTCAATTGTAATTGGAGGAGGAAACATATTTAGAGGCGTATCAGATGAGGCGGGTAATATGGATAGAGTGCACGCAGATTATATGGGAATGTTGGCAACTAATATTAATGGACTTGCATTACAAAGTGCTTTAGAATCTTTAGATATTCCTACGCGTTTGCAATCTGCAATAAAAATGGAAGAAATAGCTGAACCCTATGTAAAAAGAAGAGCGGTTAGACATTTAGAAAAGAATAGGATAGTAATCTTTGGTTGTGGGACAGGGAATCCATTTTTCACCACAGATTCTGCAGCGGTACTAAGAGCAATAGAAATTGATGCAGATGTGATTTTAAAAGGCACTAGAGTTGATGGAATTTACAATAAAGATCCTGAAAAAGATGTATCAGCGACAAAATTCGATACTATTTCATTTGATGATGTATTAAAAAAAGGGTTGAAGGTAATGGATGCTACCGCATTTACACTTAGTCAAGAGAATGAGTTGCCAATAATTGTTTTTGATATGAATAGAGAAGGCAATTTAGAAAAAATAGTAAAAGGAGAAAAATTAGGAACAAAAGTTAATTAAAATAATATGAGTGAAAATCCAGAAAATTGTTTAGAAGTTTTAAAAGAAAATATGGAACAAGCTATTTCTCATTTAGAGAAAGAGCTACTTAAAATTAGAGCAGGGAAAGCAAACCCATCGATGATATCTAATTTAAAAGTAGATTACTACGGTACATTAACACCTGTAAGTCAAGTTGGAGCCGTAAATACGCCAGATGCACAAACTATATCCATACAACCCTGGGAAAAAGGGTTATTGCCCGAAATTGAAAAAGCAATTCGCGAATCAAATTTAGGATTTAACCCAATGAATAATGGTGATGTGATAATTATAAACGTTCCGCCTTTGACAGAAGAAAGAAGAAAAGAACTTACTAAAAACGTAAAAGAAGAAAGCGAAAATGCAAAAATAAGTGCTCGAAATGCTCGTAAAAACGCAAATGCTACTATTAAAAAAATGGAAATCTCCGAAGATGAAAAAAGCAACTGGGAAGTAGATATACAGGAGATGACAGATAAATATATAGTAAAGATAGATAATATTTGCAAATCAAAAGAGCAAGAGATTATGACTATATAATTAATGAGTAAATTATTTATAATCCTTTTTTTTCTCACATCAATAGCCTTTGCTCAGGAAGAAGAAGTGTATCAGGAGGAGTATTATTCTCAAGAGGATACTATATTTTCACAGGAAGACGAAAGTTATGATGAGTATTATGATGAATTTTCTCCATTAAAAGACAACACACTGGAAGGACAAATATTTTTTGTTGAAGAAATACTTGCGGCTTCTGGATATTTAGTAAATAAAGTATCAGTGTATCAAACGTTGCCTAATAATGCCAGAGTTTTTAAAGTTGTAGCTAATGATAGTTTAGATACAGGATTTGTTTTTGTCAGATGGAACAAAGAAAAACAAGAGAATTTTGTAGCGAATAAAATGATAGACCCAAAGCTATATTATAATCTAAAAGCGGCTGAAGAAATTATGCGAAAGCAAACGAATAAAAAATATTTCACTCCAAAGGATATAGCGATTCAAGCAACTGACCAAGCGCCTGTTTTGAAAGAAGATATACAACAGCAAGACACAGATGCAACCTTGAATCAGAAAAAGGCAACAAGAAACTTTATAAACGATTTAAATAAGAAAAAAGCACAAGAACCTACGGTTAAAGACACTATTAATTAATCTTTAATTATATAAAAAACTAACAATGAATCTAAAAAAAAAATTATTACTATTTTTCTTATTTTGTCTAATATTCTCTTTTTCGTTTGCTCAAAATTTAGCAACCATAAAAGGACGTGTCTTAGATGTAAAGTTAAATTTTCCAATCCCAAGTGCAACGGTTGTTTTGCAAGGGACTAACAAGGGAGTTATTACAGATGATGATGGATATTTTACTATATATGATGTTGAGCCTAAAAGTTATAATATAGAAGCACAGTATTTAGGGTACAAAACTCAAGTAAAGTACAATGTGATTGTAAAAACAGCAGGGAATAGTTCAATAATATTTGAATTGGAGGAAGAAGAGAATGTGTTGGATGCTGTAATTGTTCAAGAAAGTCCCTTTAAAAGGTCAAAAGAAACGCCTTTGTCTGTGCAAACATTTTCTGCCGTTGAAATTGCTACGTATCCTGCAGGGAACAATGACGTTACTAAAGTAGCACAGAGTTTTCCAGGGGTATCACCATCCGTAGGTGGCGGGGGTTTTAGAAATGACTTAATTATTAGAGGAGGGGCTCCTAATGAAACAGTTTATTATTTAGATGAAATAGAAATTCCAAATATCAATCACTTCAGCACACAGGGTAGTGGGGGAGGACCTGTAGGAATGATTAACGTATCTTTTATTGATGAAGTGAGTTTTAGTACTTCAGCATTTAATGCGCAATACGATAACCCACTGTCTGGGGTATTACGCTTTGATCAACGAAATGGGGATAATAAAACCTTAAAATCAAATTTTAGAGTATCTGCAAGCGAAGCGGGATTAACTTTAGAGTCTCCTTTATTTAAGGGTGACAGAGAATATTCTAACACTACTTTTATAGGTTCTGTTCGTAGAAGTTACTTACAATTCCTTTTTGAAGCAATTGGATTGCCTATCAGACCAGATTATTGGGATTACCAATTTAAACTTAACCATGTTTTTGATGAATTTAATACAATTAGCTTAATCGGTTTAGGGTCTATAGATGATTTTACAGTGAAAGCACCAGATGATTTTGATTTTGCGCAACAAGCTGTATTAGAGCAAGTGCCAATCATTGAACAAAACACAAACACCTTTGGGATTACTTGGAAAAAGAAATATAAAAACTTAAAGGGGCAAACTAAATTTTCATTGAGCAGAAATCAGTTAAATAATGAACTCAACCGCTATTCTGATAACGAAAATAAAGAAGGAGTTGTTTTCAGTAATAACTCAAAAGAGACAGAAACTAAATTCCGAATAAACTCTTTTTACTATTTTGGAGATGTAAAACTCTCTTGGGGAGGAAATTTTCAAAATTCACAATACACTAATTTAACGGATAATAAGATTACCAGTAATAAGTACGAAACAAATGTAGAGTTTTTAAAATACGGACTTTTTGCACAAGCCTCTGGTGCTATCTTTTCTAACAAATTAACTTACTCTGTTGGTGTAAGAGCAGACGATGATACATTTTTAAATAATAGTTCGTTATTAAAAACCATAGCACCTCGCCTTTCTCTGTCGTATCGCCTAGATAAAACAGAAAAATGGTTGTTAAACGCTTCCGTTGGATACTATTACAAATTATTGCCTTATACGATTTTAGGTTTTCAAAATCAGACAGGTTTTGCAAATAAAGACAGTGATTATACACAAAGTCGCCACATAGTATTAGGGATTGAACGAAAAATCAGTCAATCCGCGCGAATAACTATTGAAGGATTTCATAAACAATACAATCAATTCCCAATTTCTGTAAGAGACGGCGTTTCATTAGCTAATAAAGGGGCTGATTTTGGTGTACTTGGAAATGAACTAATTAGTACTTCTGGTGAAGGTAGAGCATATGGAATTGAATTTCTCTATGATCAAAAATTGAATAAGAATTTATATGCTGTTTTTGCTTATACTTATTTTAAAAGTGAATTTACAGGATTAGATGGAAACTATCTACCATCTGTGTGGGATAGCCGTCATTTAGCGTCTTTTACTGGGGGGTATAAATTACCCAAAAACTGGGAAATAAGTATGCGTTATCGTTTTGCTGGAGAAACACCTTATGTGCCTATAAATGAGGATTTATCTTTACAAAATTATCCAAATGTTATTCCAGATTATAGCAGATTAGGTACAGTAAACCTTCCTGTTTTTGGACAAGGAGATTTACGAATTGATAAAAAATGGAATCTAAAGAAAGTAGCAATTAATATCTTTTTTGAAGCACAAAACTTTTTAATACAACAAACGCCTCAAGCACCTGATTATGGATTGAACAGGACAGAAGAAGGAATGCTTATTATGCCTAGCACATTAGTACAAATAAAAGATACTAGTCCGCCAGCACTTATTCCAAACTTAGGTATTGTAATTGATTTTTAGGTTTTTATAAATTATTTGTAGAATAGTTTATAAATTTTTAGATGCAATATTTTTATTAGTTATCTAAATTCTACTTTTGTGGTTTAAAATTAAGAACTTAAATTTCTAATGTATTTAATATTTGATACTGAAACCACAGGATTACCAAAGCGTTTCGACGCACCGCTCTCAGATACTGATAATTGGCCTCGTTGTGTGCAAATTGCTTGGCAACTACACGATGAAAAGGGACAAGTTATTTCGCATCAGGACTTTGTAGTTAAACCAGATGGATATAGCATTCCGTTTGAGGCAGAAAAAATACATGGAATTTCAACCTTATATGCTGAAAAAGAGGGAGTACTTATAGAAGAAGTGCTAAATGCTTTTGAAGAACTACTTAAGGAGGAAGTGTTTTTAGTAGGTCACAACATTGATTTTGATTGTAAAATAATAGGTTCAGAATTTTATAGAGTAAAAGGCGAAAACCCCTTAGAAAAACTTAAAACATTAGATACTTGTACAGAAGAGACCGCGAACTTATGTCAATTACCTGGAGGTAAAGGAGGCCGTTTTAAATTGCCAACACTTCAAGAGTTATATTTTTTCTTATTCCAAGAAAACTTTATAGAAGCGCACAACGCGACAGCTGATGTGGAAGGGACGGCGCGTTGTTTTTTAGAATTGTTGCGAAGTTCAAAATTAACTCCTGAGAAATTATTAAAAGCATTTCCTGAAAGTATTGATTCAATAAAAAAATACAATGATTCTCCTTTTCAATTGATAGGTCTTACCCATAAAAATCTATTTAAGGAGTCAGAGAGAGTTAAAGAAAGTAGTGATGAAGGAAATCAATTAGAAACTAAAACAGCGATAGATATATCTCATTTTCCTTTTGTTCATCTCCATAATCATTCACAATATTCAGTGCTGCAATCAACTTCAAAGATAGAAAATCTTGTAGAGAAGTCAGTGGAGTATAATATGCCAGCTGTTGCGCTGACAGATTATGGAAATTTGATGGGAGCGTTTAAATTTATTAAAACAGTTAAAAAGTACAACTCTACTGAAAAAGGAAAAACACAGCCCTTATTGCCAATAATAGGGTGTGTGCTAAATGTGTGCGAAGACCACACAAATAAAACCCAAAAAGACAATGGGTATAGTGTCGTTTTTTTAGCTAAAAACAAGAAAGGATATTTTAACTTATCCAAAATGTCCTCTATTGCAAATACAGAAGGATTTTATTATGTTCCGAGGATTGATAGAAAAATAGTAGAGCAATACAAAGAAAACCTAATTGTTTTGTCTGGGGATGTAAATGGAGAAATAGCAACAAAATTTTTATCTATAGGAGAGAAGCAGGCTTTAGATTCTTTTCACTGGTGGAAAGAGGTATTTAGTGATGATTTTTATTTGGAAATTACGCGACATGGAGAGCAAGAAGAAGAGAAAAGGGTAAACGAATTTTTAATAGGATTATCTAAAAAACATAATACTTCATTAATTGCCACAAATAGCACATTTTATATTGAACAAAAAGATTCAAAAGCACATGATATTTTGTTGTGTATAAAAAATAATGAGATTGAGAAAACAGAAATAGGAAAGGGTAGGGGCAAGAGATTTGGGTTAACCAACGATGAATATTATTTTAAAAATCAAGAAGAGATGAGTGCTCTTTTTGCAGATGTGCCACAATCTATTGAAAATATAACGTCTGTAGTAGAAAAAATTGAATTCTATGACTTGGAAAGCGAAGTTGTATTGCCTCAGGTAGCCATTCCTGAAAAATTTGTAACCGCTGAAATTTCTTCAAAATCGCAAAGAGAAAAAGAGGAAGAATATTTAAAATATTTAACCTATGAAGGTGCCAAAAAAGTCTATAAATCCATTACAGAAGAAGTAAAAACAAGAATAGATTTTGAGTTAGAAATAATTGCAAAAACAGGGTATCCAAGTTATTTTTTAATTGTCTATGATATAGTTACTACTTCTAGGAAAATGGGCATTTCAGTTGGACCTGGAAGGGGTTCTGCTGCAGGTTCTGTCGTAGCATATTGCTTAGGGATTGTTAGGATTGATCCCATGAAATACAATTTGCTGTTTGAGCGATTTTTAAATCCAGATAGGGTGAGTTTACCTGATATAGATATTGATTTTGATGATGAGAGAAGAGAAGAATTAATTAATTATATAAGAGAAAAATACGGCAAAGAAAATGTGGCACAAATAGTGACATATGGTTTTTTAAAAGCGAAATCAGCGATAAGAGATACTGCAAGAGTAAAAGAATTACCAATCCCAGAAGCAAGTAAAATAGCTAATCTCATTCCATTTACTTTAAATCTCAGTATGAATTCGATATTTGACCTTTCCACAAAAGGAAAATTGGAAAGTCACAAGGATATAAGGTCAACAGATATACAAAAACTTAGAACTCTTGTAGAAATTTCAAACAAAGAAGATTTAGAAGCAGAAACAGTTAATATTGCTAGAAAAATTGAAGGTTCATTACGAAATACTGGTACACACGCATGTGGTCTTATAATTGCTCCTGAAACTATTTCAAATCTAATACCAATTACAAGAAAAAAAGATAGCGAAACAGATATTCAAACTCAGTTTGATAATGAGGTTGTAGAATCTGCAGGATTATTAAAGATTGATATTTTAGGACTTAAAACTCTGACAATTATTCGCAATGCAGTAGAGATAGTTAAACAGATACGTAAAGTCGATTTAGATATTGACAATATACCCTTAGATGATACAAAAACCTATTCACTTTTTCAAAAAGGAGAGACAATAGCGGTGTTCCAATACGAGTCTGAAGGGATGCAAAAAAATCTAAGAGAGCTTAAGCCCACTGTTTTTGAAGATTTAATAGCTATGAATGCGCTTTTTAGACCAGGTCCCATGGATTATATACCTAGTTTTATTAAAAGAAAAAATGGTAAAGAGCCTATTCATTATGATATACCAGCCATGGAAAAATATTTGAAAGAAACCTATGGAATTACAGTATATCAGGAACAGGTAATGCTTTTGTCTCAAGAATTAGCAGGATTTACAAAGGGGGAAGCCGATACACTAAGAAAGGCAATGGGTAAAAAAATTAAAAGTATGTTGGATGACTTATACCCAAAATTTATTGAAGGAGGAGAAAAAAATGGGCATCCTAAGGAGATTTTAGATAAAATATGGAAAGATTGGGAGGCGTTCGCTAAATATGCTTTTAACAAATCGCATTCAACATGTTATGCTTATTTAGGATATCAAACTGCGTATTTAAAAGCTAATTATCCAGAAGAATTTATGAGTGCAGTTTTATCTAATAGTATGGGGAAAGATTTAAAAATAAAATCTTTCTTTATTCAAGAATGCCAACGGATGGGAATTAATATTCTTCCTCCAGATATTAATGAATCAGGGTTTGGATTTACTGTAACTAATAAAAAAACTATAAGATATGGGTTGGGAGCGATTAAAGATTTAGGAAAACATTTAGATAGTATCATAGAAAATAGAGAAGAAGACCCTTATAAATCTGTGTTTGACTTGGTGAAACGAAACAATTCAAAATCAATTAATAAAACTGCGTTAGAAAATTTAGTGAAAGCGGGGGCTTTAGATTCCTTTACAAATACACATAGAGCACAATATTTTGTAAAACAAAATGAAGTTAGTTTTATAGAAAAATTAATTAAGTACGGTGATAGATATAGAAAGAATAAAGAATTTCAACAAACAAGTTTATTTGAAGGAGACAACAATATAGAAGAAGAGGCATTAGAATTACCCAATGCAGAGAATTGGGATAATTTAGAAGCTTTAAAAAAAGAAAAAGAAGTAATTGGTACGTATATCTCAAATCATCCTATGGAAGATTATAAGAGGGAATACAAATGGCTAAAAGCGTTTAATTTAATGCATTTAAACAATGATGAAGGACTCCAAACTTTTATTAATAAGAAAATGACAATCGTTGGAATCATTGAAAATATAGAAGAGAATACGAATAGGGAAGGGAGAAGATGGGCTAAGTTTGAAGTTCAAGACTTTTCAGACACATATAAATTTATAATGTTTGCAAATGATTATGCAAAATACGAGCACTTAATTAAAAAGTATGAATATATATATATGGAAGTTTCTGTTAGAGAGGGATTCGTAAATAAAAACACACAAATTAAAGGTAATCCTACCATACAATACATTAAACTAGAGCGTCTCTCTAATGCAATATATTCTTTTTTTAAGAAAATTACTATTGGTATTGATATTCATAATTTTTCAGATAAAAATATAGAAACGCTTAATAAAGTTTTCAATCAATATAAAGGAAAAGATTTAGAAGTATTTTTTGAATTATATGATAAAGAAACTGAAAGGCAAGTTAAAATGTACAGTAGAAAACAAAAACTTAAGATTAATTCTAGATTGTATAAACTTTTAGAAAAAGAACGTTTTGAATATTATTTATCAAAATAAACGTATTTTTGCCTTTCTAAAATAATAAATTTATGACAACAGAAATCACAGATTCAAATTTTGAAGAATTAGTATTAAAATCAGACAAACCAGTATTAGTAGACTTTTGGGCTGAATGGTGTGGTCCATGTAGAGCTTTGGGTCCAGTTATTGAGGAAATTGGCACTGAATATGATGGGAAAGCAGTGATAGGAAAATTAGATGTTGATTCTAATCAAGAGTTTGCTGCAAAATATGGAGTTCGTAATATTCCTACAGTAATCATATTTAAAGATGGGGAAATATTCCATAGACAAGTAGGAGTAGCCCCTAAAAATGCTTATACTGAAAAAATTGACGAAGCAATTTAGTATTTGCCTAGATTTAAGATTACTTATTAGTTTTAGTTAATATGAATATAGAAGAAAGACAATATCCTATTGGTAAATTTGAACATGTTGATTCTTTAAGTGAAGAATTAATAAGTGAAAAAATAGCCATTATTGAGTCTTTACCGCAAAAATTAGAAGAAGCGTTAGAGAATACTTCTGAAGAAAAGTTAAATGAATCTTATAGAGAAGGAGGTTGGACTGCTAAACAAGTAGTTCACCATATTGCAGATAGCCATATGTATAGTATTATAAGATTCAAACATACTTTATTGGAAGATAAACCTACAATAAAGCCCTATGAAGAAAATATATGGTTGTCTCTAGCGGATACTAAAGAAGCTTCTGTAAATGAAAGTATGCTAATAATCAGAGGGGTTCATTCTAGATGGGTAAAACTCTTAAAATCAATGACTCCACAAGATTTTCAAAAAGAGCACTTTCATCCTGAGCATCAAAAAAATATTTCTCTATTTACTAATTTGTCATACTACGCTTGGCATTGCCAACATCATTTAGCGCATATCAAACTAGTAACTGAGTAAGTCTACATCTAAAAAAAGGTTAAAAAAGGAAAAGGGTAATTCGAAAGAATTATCCTTTTTTAGTATGTAATGTTTTTTTACTCGTATCGAACATTATAGGCGTAGCTATAAATACAGAAGAGTATGTTCCCACAACAACCCCTATAATTAAAGCAAACATAAATCCTCTAATAGATTCTCCACCAAAAATAAAAATGGCTAATAATACAATAAGCGTTGTTATACTCGTATTCAAAGTTCTACTTAACGTGCTATTTAATGCGTTATTTATCACTTTTGGAAGACCCCAACTACCATGAGAATTAGTAAATTCCCTAATTCTATCAAATACTACAACCGTATCATTTAAAGAATAACCAATAACTGTAAGGACAGCAGCTATAAATGCTTGATTAATTTCCATATTAAATGGCATGAAAGTATATGTTATGGAAAAAATTCCAAGTACAATAATAACGTCGTGGAAAACAGCAGTAACTGCTCCTAACGAAAATTGCCATTTTCTAAATCGTAAAAGAATATATAAGAAAACAATAATTAATGAACCTAATACAGAAAAATAAGAATTTTGTTTTATGTCATCAGCAATGGTTGGCCCAACTTTTATAGAAGACATTACTCCAACATCTTTATTAGTGATTGATAAATCAGCAAATTCTTCGTAACTAAGCTCTTCTGGTAAATCTTCCTGTAATGCAGTAAATAATTTTTCAGTAATTTCTTTATCTACCTCAGTCCCTTCTTCATCTATTTTATACTTGGTTGTTATTTTTAATTGATTTTCTTCACCAAAAGTTTTTACTTCCGCACTCTCTAGTAATGGAATTATTTTTTCTTGTACTTGAGAAGGATTTACAACATTTTCAAAACGAACAGTGTAGGAACGACCGCCTAGAAAATCAACCCCTTGATTAAGCCCTTTTGTAAATAATGAAAAAATACTAAGTCCTACAAATAAAAATGAAACTAGGTATGCAATCTTTCTTTTTTTGAGAAATGATATATCTACTTTTGATAATAAATTTTGAGTAAATGAAGTAGAAAAAACTATTTTTTTACCTCTTTCTTTTCTATTATCAATAAAAAATCGAGTGATAAATATAGCAGTAAATAAAGAAGTACCTATACCTATCAATAAAGTTGTAGCAAAACCTTTAATCGGTCCTGTACCAAAAATAAATAATATTAAAGCCGTTAGTCCAGTGGTAATATTTGCATCTAAAATAGAAGATAAGGCATTATTAAACCCATCAGTAATAGATTTGGCAAGCCCTTTTCCTTTTTTTAACTCTTCTCTCACACGTTCAAAAATTAACACATTAGCATCCACAGAGATTCCAATAGTTAATACAATACCAGCAATACCAGGTAACGTAAGAACGGCTCCTAATCCTGCAAGAATGCCAAATAAAACGAGAATGTTAAATAAAAGTGCAATATCTGCATAAAAACCAGCTCTGCCATAATAAAATATCATCCATACAAGGACAAAAATAAGTGCAATAATAAAAGAATAAATTCCACTCTGAATGGCTTCTTTTCCTAAGGAAGGACCTACAATTTCTGATTGAATTATGTCTGCAGAAGCAGGGAGTTTTCCTGCTCTTAATACATTTGCTAAATCGATTGCTTCATTTAAAGTGAAAGTTCCTGATATTTCAGATCTACCTCCTGTGATTGCTCCATTAGATACTCCAGGTGCAGAGTAAACAATATTATCTAAAACGATAGCAATTTGAGACCTTTTTTTGAATGCCTTTTCAGTCATAGATTCCCAAATTCTTGAACCTTTCAAGTTCATTTGCATGGTTACTGAGGGGTTTCCTAATTGGTCATAACTTTGGCTAGCATCTACAACTACAGCTCCTCCAAGTGGTGGAACATCTTTTCTATTTGATTGTAGTGCATATAAATCTACTAAACCCGTAACAGGGTTTTCAATGCCCCACGCAAATTTCACATATCTATATTTAGAAGGAAGGAGACGTCTAGCTTCAGGAAGATTTAAGTATTCTAAGACAATTTCTTTATCAGATGCAGCAAAGCTACCAATTACTGGTCCGCCTTGATATCCTTGTGATTTTACTAATCCTAAAAGTGGATTTTCTTTTGTAATAACCTTGTTACTATCTGGTAATGTATCTGATTGAGCAGTAGCAGACTCCACTTCAGACAGAAGCGAATCTATTGAGTTTTCTTCCTCATTTTCTTGCTCTTCCTCATTTCCTAAGGAAAGCGTATTAATCCCAGCATCATCTTGCGACTCTTCACTAGTATTATCTATAGGTTTATTTATATTTTCACGTTGCAGTTTTATTTTTAATAAACTATCAATTTCAAAAAACGATTTAAAAAATTCTTCTCCCTTAAATGCCTCCCAAAATTCTAGTTGTGCAGTACTTTGTAGAAGATTTTTAACACGTTCTACATCTTTAGCACCTGGTAATTCTATTAAAATCCTACCAGAATTACCTAAACGTTGAATGTTAGGCTGTGTTACACCAAATTTATCGATTCTCTTTCTAAGGACTTCAAATGCAGAAACAACAGATTCATCAATTTTTCTTCTAATGATAGGCTTGACTTGTTCATTAGTCATTTCAAAATTTATTTCTTCGCTTAAAGTTCTATTAGCAAAAATAGAGGGACTAGCTAGTTTTTTATTTTGATCTAATTTTTCAAAGGCGATAAAAAAAGATTCTACGTAGGGATCATTAGAATTTTTTTGTAATATTTCAGCATCATTTAATGCTTTATTAAAAATAGGGTCTTTACTGTTGTCAGCTAACCCTTTTAAAATGTCTTTAATAGAAATTTGTAAAATAACGTTTATTCCTCCTTTAAGATCTAACCCTTTGTTGAGTTCACGCTCTTTAGCTTTCCCATAGGTGGTAAATCCTAAGATAGAAGTATTGTGAATAGAATCTAAATATCGTAATTCCTCGATTTCTCTTTTTGCTATATAATCTTCTTCAAATGCTTCAATATTCTCTATGGCATATTGTTTAGCTTTTCGTTCTGCATTATTTACAATAAATGTAAATGAAAGTTGATAAATACTTACAATTCCAAATAATATACCGAAAAACTTGATAAGTCCGTTATTTCTCATTTTGCTTTATTTTTAAAGACGGCAAAAGTAATAAAATATTTAAATATATATAAATTTTGAAAGGGATAAAGTAATTTAAAATAAAAATCTATCTAATAAATACAGGTTCATTTTCATTTTTAGTTTCTTGCGGACTAAATGAGTACCCCTCTACATTAAAGGTTTTTAATTCATCTAGAGATTTTATATCCTCTTCAATAATAAAACGAGACATATAGCCTCTTGCTTTTTTAATAAATAAAAATATACTTTTTAATTGTCCATTTTTGAAATCTTTAAATTGAGGGGTGATTACTTTTGCCCTTAATTTATTGAAGTTTATAGCAGAAAAATATTCTTTACTTGCTAGATTTACTAAATTCTCATTCTCAGTCAATTGGTCATTTAGATAATTGGTAATCTTATCTTTCCAAAATTCGTATAAATTTTTTGCTTTTCCAACTTTCATCGAAGTTCCCATTTCTAAACGATATGGTTGCATTAGGTCAAAAGGCTTCAAAATTCCATAAAGCCCAGATAAAATCAGTAATTTATTTTCTAAAACAGGTATTTTTTCTTTTGCTAGAGTTGAAATATTTAATCCTTCATAAACTTGTCCATTAAAAGTATATGCTGCTAGAGTAGCGTTTTGTGGAGTAAAAGGAGTAGAGAAATTTTGATTTCGTTCCCAATTCAAAGTGGCTAAATTTTCAGATATATTCATTAATTTTCCTAAACTCTTGACTGATTTTTTCTTTAAGATAGCATTTAGTTTAATTGCTTCTTCTAAAAAATGTGGATTTGTATAATTTTCGGGTTTAGGTGTGTTTTCCGTATTTAGTGCTTTAGCAGGAGATAAAATAATTTTCATTTTTAAGAATAATAGTTAAAATGTAACGGCTGCATCATCACCTCTTGGGTCAGCTCCAGTATCTATATTCCCTTTTTCGTCTATAAAAATGGCATCTACTTTTCCAATAACTCGACTATCCTTTTCTTCAATCATGTATCCCTTTTTCCTTAGTTCATTTAAAAGGAGACTATCAAAACTTTTGGGCTCAAAAATAATTTTATCAGGCAGCCATTGATGATGAAATCGTTTAGCATTTACGGCTTGTTGCATATTCATATCAAATTCATATACGTTTAATATAGTTTGTAATACGCTTGTGATTATCGTTGAACCGCCAGGAGTACCAACAACCATTGATAGGTTGCCATTTTTTTCTACAATAGTAGGAGTCATAGAACTCAACATCCTTTTTTTAGGGGCAATAGCATTAGCTTTGTTTCCAACTAAACCGAACATATTAGGCACTCCAGGTTTAACACTAAAGTCATCCATTTCATTATTCATGAAAAAACCCAATGATTCAATATATACTTTTGAACCATAAGCGGCATTAAGTGTAGTAGTTACTGCGATTGCGTTTCCTTGTGTATCTACTATAGAAAAATGAGTTGTTTCTTCTGATTCACTCCAGACTATATTTCCAGGATTTACTTCAGAAGATGGAGTAGCCTCTTCAAAACTAAAGTTAGTCATTCTATTTTTTAAATATGTTGAATCGAGAAGATCATTAATTGGGATTGCAAAAAAATCAGGATCTCCCAGATATTTGCTTCTATCCGCATATGAACGACGCTCTGCTTCTACTAAAACTTGGATGCTTTTCATTGAATTATGCCCATATTTTTTTAGGTCATAATGTTCGACCATTTTCATAATTTGACCCAAACATATTCCTCCACTAGAAGGAGGCGCCATGGAATACAGAGTTAAATCTTTGTAGTCAAATTTTATAGGTTCTCTCCATTTTACCTCATAATTTTTTAAGTCTTCAAGGGTGATAATTCCTCCAGCTTCTTCTATTTCTGTCACTAATTCTTTTGCGACAAATCCAGAATAAAATCCGTCATTTCCATTTTTTAATATTTGCCTCAAAGTGTTTGCAAGGGGTTTATTAACAAAAATATCTCCTGCTTTAAAATCTTTTTTGAATATTAAATTTTCAGGATTTACTAAAGCAATTTTTTCATAAGCTCGGTTAAAACTTCTCGCTTGTTTTTCAGTAATTACAAAACCTTTTTCGGCTAATTCAATAGCAGGAGCAAATATTGTATCTAATGGCAAAGTCCCTTCTTTTTCATAAATTTCAAAAAGCCCAGCAACGGTTCCAGGAACTCCAGAAGCGAGCCCTCCCAATCTACTTTTGGAGGGTATTGCATTTCCTAGAGAATCTAAATACATATCTTTAAACGCATTTGCAGGCGCCATTTCGCGATAGTCTAAAGTAGATACTTCTCCATTAGTTTTTCTAATTACAGCAAAACCTCCCCCTCCTAAATTTCCTGCAACAGGATAACACACAGCCAGAGATAAACTCGTAGCAATCATGGCGTCAAAAGCGTTCCCTCCCTTTTGTAGCATTGCAATTCCAGCTTTAGAGGCTTCCTCGCGAGCGGAAACTACCGCATTGTTTTTAGGAAGAGTTGTTTGCGTAATATTTATAGCTAATAATAAAATGATTGAATAAATTGCTTTCATAGAATTGAAATTTTTAATTTTAAGGAAACAAAAATAATCTTTTTTAAAACTATTTTTATTTTACACTATTTAAAAAATTATATATTTGCCAAATATTTACTAAATATGAAAAAAATACTACTCTTATTATTTGCGTTTACCCTAATTTTTTCTTGTAATGAAAGTGCTTCTAAGAAAAAAGATTCTGTTTATAAACGCACAAAAAAATCTGAGAAAAAGAACGATAAAAGTGAAGGAGTAAAAGCATCTGAGATAGTAGATTTAGAGAACAAGGGTGTAGGACCTGTAAAATCAGTAACGCTACCTAAAGCGATTAATGAAGAAATGGTTAAGCAAGGTCAGGAATTGTTTGCCTCCATGTGTGTGGCTTGCCATAAAGTAGGTAGTAAATTTATAGGACCAGCTCCAAATGGAATTCTTAAAAAACGTACTCCAGAATGGGTGATGAATATGATGTTAGCCCCAGAAAAAATGCTAGCAGAAGACCCATTAGCAAAAAAACTTTTGAAAGAGTTCAACAATACTCCGATGATTAATCAAAACCTCACCGAAGAGCAAGCACGTGCTATTTTAGAGTATTTTAGAACTTTAGAGTAGAAAATTAGTCAAGCCTAAAAACAACGGGTATTGCCAAGGGAACATTTACGGGATTTCCTTTGTGCATTCCAGGTTTCATTTTAGGCAATAAAGAGATGATTCTTTCTGCCTCATTCTCTAGAATTTTGTCAGGTCCATTTACTCCTTTTATTTCAATACCTCCTTTTTTATTAATAACAAACAGAATAAAAACTGTACCTTGAATACCCATTTTTTTAGCAGTTTCAGGATATTTGAAATTATCTTTGATATGATTTTTCATTTTATTTGTAAAGCATTGAGATAATTTTGATTTTTTTACCCTTTCACAACCAGGAAAAATAGGTTCTTCATCAAACTTAAGAATAGAATCTTTTTTACTACTAGGTATTGTGTCAGTTATGTTAGATGTTACTGATATTGAAAAAAAAGATGGCAACGGTGCTGTTGCCATCTCAATATTTTTATTCTTTACATTGATGTTTTTTGCATTAATACTATTCCAATGAAAAGAAAGTATTATAACTAAGCTAAGAAAAGAAAATATTTTCTTTGTTAAAACCATTGTTTTTTTATTGAAGTTTAAAAAATATAGGAATACTGTAGGGAACCTTAACTGGACGCCCTCTTTGTTTTCCAGGTTCCATTTTAGGCAATAAAGAGATAATTCTCTCTGCCTCATTCTCTAAATTTTTATCGGGACCTCTTACTCCTTTTATTTCAATAACTCCTTTTTGATTAATAACAAATTGAATAAAAACTTTTCCTTGGATTCCCATTTCTTTGGCGGCTTCAGGATATTTGAATTTTCTTCTAATATGTTTGTATAATTGTTCCTCAAAGCATTTTCCCCTTTCTGACTTATTGACATTTTCACAACCAGGAAAAATTGGTTTGTCTTCAAGTGCAATGAAAAGAACTTCTGGCTCATCAGGTGTTTCAATATATGTAACAACAGGGTCAATTAAATCATCTTGATTTGTTTCTGTATTTTCAACAGGAGTTTCCTCTTTTTTGCTTTCATTATCAATTACCTTAAAATCATCAGGAATTATGGGTTTTGGTGGTGGAGGCGGAGGTGGTGGAGGCGTTGGTAATATTAAAACGTCATTTTCATCAATATTATCATTGTCAATAAATAATTTATCTGCGCTAGAAACCTTGGTGTAGGTTTTAGCATCTATAACTTTCCATGTAATGAAAAGCGTTAAAACTAGACCAATAATAAAATATAAATTATTGTTTCTGTTCAAATCTTTTTTTGGATTCTTTTTTAGTTTCATGATTAATAATTTTTAGTTAAACGAATATTTCAAGCAAATTATAAAAAGATATTCATATATCCAAATGTTTTATTAATTAAGTGGTTACTTGGACATGTCTAATTCAGTAATTTATATTAGTAATAAATTGAAAATATTCCTTTATAAAAAACACTTCAGGTAGGAAGAGAATAAACTCTTTTAGTGAAACTGTATTATAAATACAGCATTTTAAAAAAACTGCCAACTACTTATTTTCTGTTATTAGAGTTAGAGTTTTTTCTTTTATTTTGTTTTTTACGGCGATAGTTATTTTTAGACTTTTTACCTTTTAAATTAGTGTTTTTACTCATTTTTCCAAAATCTTCAACGTAGGGATGTTCAGAATTTTCTGGAATCTCTTTGTTAATCAGTTTTTGGATGCCCTTTAGGTATGATAATTCATCTTTGCTACAAAACGAGTACGCTTTTCCAATTGCTTGTGCTCTTCCTGTACGCCCAATTCTATGGACATACGTTTCAGAAACATTTGGCAAATCATAATTTATGACCAAAGATAATTCATTAATATCAATTCCTCGCGCAGCAATGTCAGTAGCTACAAGTACATAAAAATTACCTCTTTTGAATCTTTCTAACGTTTTTTGACGCGCATTTTGAGATTTATTCCCATGAATTGATGCCGCTTTAATACGGGCATTGTCTAGATTCTTAACGATTCTGTCTGCGCCATATTTTGTTTTTGAAAATACTAAAATAGATCCTCCCTTATTGATTTCCAAAATGTGAATAAGTAATTTAGTTTTATTAGATTTAGATACAAAATAAAGTTGTTGTTCTATTTTCTTTTCAGTTGTTTTATTTGGAGTTATTGTTATTTTCTCAGGGTTGCCTAAAATTTGTTTAGAAAGCGAAACAATGGAAGGAGGTAGCGTTGCGGAAAAAAACAGAGACTGGCGTTCCTTTGGGAGTTTTGATATTATTTTTTTAATATCATTAATAAATCCCATATCTAACATCTGATCAGCTTCATCCAAGACAAAGTACTTAATAGTATTAATATAGGCATGGCCTTGTCTCATTAAATCTAGTAAACGTCCTGGTGTTGCAACAAGAATATCTGGACTATTGCGTAAAGCACTTGTTTGTAAGTGTTGTTTAACTCCTCCAAAAATTACGATGCTTCTAATACTTGTATATTTAGCATATGTTTTTATATTTTCATTGATTTGAAGTGCAAGTTCTCGTGTTGGGGTCAATATAAGTGCTTGTAATTTTCTTTTACCTTTCTGATTTTTATTTTTTAAGTAGATATGTTGTATAATAGGGATGGTAAAAGCAGCTGTTTTACCTGTTCCAGTTTGTGCACATCCAAGAAGATCTTTATTCTCAAGAAGCAAAGGAATAGATTGTTTTTGTATAGGTGTTGGATGTGTATAACCTTTTTCATTTAAGGCTTTAAGTATTGTAGGGATTATCCCTAAGTCGCTAAAATTCATAGTTTGTGAGATTGAAATATTACTTTAATATTCATAATTTATATTTTATTATTAAGAATAATGGGTTAAAAAAAGTACTTCGGGTGGGAATCGAACCCACACTCTGTTGCCAGAACTGGATTTTGAATCCAGCGCGTCTACCAGTTCCGCCACCGAAGCAATTGCTTTGAAAGCATTGAAGTCGGCAAATATAGTAAAATATTTTTTAAAATATCACTACAATTTAATTATAAAATCAATATATTTGCACCCATTTTTTTAGAAAAAAATAAAGTAGTAAATGTCCAATTCAGAGGCTAAAATATTCACGTGTAGACAGAGCAAAACATTAGCAGAAAAAATTGCTGTGGCCTATGGCGTTTCTTTGGGAAATGTAATCTTTACTGAATTTAAGGACGGAGAGTTTCAACCTTCATTTGAAGAATCAATAAGAGGAATGCGTATATTCATAATTGGATCTACGTTTCCAAGCTCTGACAATTTAATGGAAATGTTGCTGATGATAGACGCAGCGAAAAGAGCTTCTGCTAGACATATTACGGCAGTTATTCCTTATTTTGGTTGGGCTAGACAAGATAGAAAAGACAAACCGCGTGTGCCAATAGGAGCAAAATTAACTGCAAAATTATTAGAAACTGCAGGTGCAACTCGTATTATTACAATGGATTTACACGCAGACCAAATTCAAGGCTTTTTTGAAAAACCCGTAGATCATTTATTTGCATCCTCTATTTTTGTGCCTCATATTAAAAAAATGAATTTAAAAAATCTAACTATTGGCTCACCTGATATGGGAGGTGCTAAAAGAGCTTATGCATATTCGAATTTCTTGCAATCAGATGTTTTGATTTGTTATAAGCAACGAAAGAAAGCAAATGTGATTTCTCATATGGAGCTGATAGGGAATGTGGAAGGAAAAGACATTGTATTTGTAGATGATATGATAGATACGGCTGGGACAATTACAAAAGCCGCCGATTTAGTAATGGAAAGAGGTGCCAATTCAGTTAGAGCAGTTTGTTCACATCCTCTTTTGTCTGGAGATGCCTATGAGCGAATAGAAAATTCTAAAATAGAACAATTAATTACTACTGATTCTATCCCCTCTAAAAAAGAAAGTAAAAAAATAGATATAGTAAGTTGTGCAGAATTATTTGCAAGTACTATGAAAAAAGTTCACCAAAATCAATCAATTAGTTCAAATTTTATCGTTTAAATAAAAAAAAAATGAAATCTATAGTTATAAATGCCAGCAAGAGAGAAAAGTTAGGAAAGTCTTTTGCAAAATCATTACGAAAAGAAAACAAAGTACCTTGTGTATTATACAGAGGAAAAAAAGAACCACTACATTTTTATGCAGAGGATCTTAATTTAAATAAAATTATTTATACCCCCAACGCTTATATATCTGAAATTGAAATAAGTTCTTCAAAAGAAAAAATTAACGCAGTATTACAAGAAGTACAATTTCATCCATTAACTGATAAAATTATACATGTTGATTTCATCGAAATATTTGATGATAAGCCTGTAGAAATTGATATTCCAGTAACTATAACGGGGACAGCTCCTGGCGTTTTAAATTCGGGTGGGGTTCTTATTGTTAGCAAAAGAAAGTTAAGAATAAAAGCGATTCCTAAAAGTTTGCCAGATACTATTAATGTTGATATATCAAAATTAGAACTCGGTGAAAAATTATATATTACTAATTTAGAGAATAAAGAATATGAATTTCAGCACCCAGATAACGTTGTTGTTTGTAGAGTAGCTACCTCTAGAGTATCCATGAAGGCAGAAGACACTACTGAGGATGCAACTGAAGCAACTGAGGAAACAGAAGCTGAAAAGAAAGAAGAAAATTAGAATTTATTTTCTTTTTGTTAACCTAGCATTATTTATCTAAATGAGTACTGGTAAATACCTTATAGTTGGGTTAGGCAATATTGGATTGACTTACGAAAACACTCGCCACAATATTGGTTTTTCAATTGTAGATGATATTGCAAAAAGTCATGATATTAATTTTGAGACAGTTCGTTTAGGTGAGAAAGCAGACTTTAAACATAAAGGGGCTAGAATTATTTTATTTAAACCTAACACATTCATCAATAGAAGTGGAAAAGCGGTTAGCTATTGGGTTAAAAAGGAAAAAATACCAATACAAAACCTTTTAATTTTAGTAGATAACTTACATCTTTCTTTCGGAAAAATACGATTAAAACCAAAGGGAAGTAATGCTGGACACAACGGCTTAAGGGATATTGAAACACATTTAGGACTCACAACATACCCAAGATTATATTTTGGAATAGGTGTGGAGAAAAAGACTAGTAATCAAGTTGATTTTGTCCTTGGAAAATGGGATGAAGATGAGCAAAAAGAGTTACTAAAATTAATAGAACATTGTAAAAAAACTATTATAAGTTTTACTATGATAGGCATAGAAAAAACAATGAATATCTATAATTAGGTAAATACTATTTTATTCATTTAAATCCCAATCGTAAGTAAGATAGCTTAATTTAGTACTCTTTGTGATAGGCGTATCTGTATATTTTTGAATGAATAATAGCAAAGAATTAGTATCGCCAAAATCTTCAGCAAACCATAAAAATATTTTAGAAAGTGCAATTTCATCCTTTGTAATATTGTTCTTACTGCTGTCTTTCAAAAAGTCTTTAGTTACTTTTTCTAACTCTTGATTGATATTATAACTTGTAAAAGCTTTGTTTTCTAATTTTGGACATGACTTTGAAGCACAATTAATTGCAAAGTGAATTCTAGGCTCATCCATTTTCCTTAGAATATTGTGTTCTATGTCTTCTAATGAGTATTTTTTGTCACCATTAACATATATTTCTTTTTTCCAAGGATTCTTTATATCTCTAATACTCTTAACTGGATAATTGTCTAAAATTAATTTTACAGTGAATGCATTGTAAGTATTTATCCAATAGGCTAGTTTTTGCCCTTTTGTCCAAAATTCTTGTGGTGGATTTTTTAGCAACAAAGACAAATAATTATCTAATTGTTCTTCTCCCTGCTTTTTCCATTCCATGTAATTTACATTTCCATTAGGAGATACATATTTTTTTAATAGTAAATTCCAGGAATAATGGATACTTTTTCGCGTATCATTATTTTGTGAATAAACTGCATTTAGAATAAATAATAGTAATAAAAGTGGGTATAATTTTTTAGTCATAATTTTACATTTTAAGGATTAAATTTTCAATTAAAATAATTAAATGTTGTTCTGTTTTGCTAACAATGCTCATCATTTCTTGAATGTTGATTGGTTGTAGATTGTCTGGGTCACATTCATCAGAAAGTATTGAAAGCGCAACGCAAGGAATGTTTAGTTGATTAGCAACAATTACTTCAGGGACAGTAGACATCCCTACAGAATCAGCGCCTATTATTTTTAAATATCTATACTCAGCTCGGGTTTCTAATTGAGGCCCTAATACGGCTGCATATACTCCTTGATGAATTTTGATATTTTCTTTAGAAGCAATTTTTAAAATAGTATTTCTTAGGTTTTTATCATAGGGACAAACCATATCTACAAAAATATTTTGATTATCAGATTTATATTTAGATATAAGAGGTGATTTTCCTTGTAAATTTATATGGTCCTCAATTAACATAATTTCTCCTTTTTTATAAAGCGGATTAATTGCGCCAGAAATATTATTGATAACTAAAAAAGAAATATTTAATTTTTGTAGCACTCTTACAGGGTAACTCACTTCGTATGCATTATACCCTTCGTATAGATGAAAGCGTCCTTGAAGTACAATAATTTTTTTATTGCCTAATTCTCCATAAATTAATTTTCCTTTATGAAGAAACTCTACTGTAGCAATAGGGAAATGAGGTATTTCTTTATACTCTACTTCTTTTAAAACGTTCATTTTTTCTATGATTTTACCCATTCCAGAGCCTAGGATAATTCCTGCGTCTGCAGACAAAATCCCTTGTGAATGGATAAATTCAACGGATTCTTTAATATGTTGTTCCATAAATCGTTATTTAATAATTTTTAAAAGTTCAGGAATGTCCGATAAATCATCCTCATTATCAATATCATTTTTAGTATCTAATAATTCTATAGTGTAGTTTTTTAAATCTTCCATAGTTTCTTTAAGTACTGTATTAGACCCCCATTTTTTATTTTTAAATAGGGAGGGAATAATTTTATTTAATCCTAAAAGGTAATACCCCCCATCTATAGCGGGACCAATTACTACCTCATTATTGTTTAGCATATCAAAGGAGCGAGTAATATCTTCTTGTTTTAAGTCCCATAAGTCACTCCCAATTATACATATTTTTTTATATCCTTTAGTAAAATTTTCTGCAAAAGCATTTTGCATTTTTTCTCCCAAACATTTTCCTTTTTGCATATTTTTATTTATTACTACTTCGTCCCAAATATCTGTTTTAGGAATAAAACTATCATAGTATACAATAACGTCCTCTTTTAAAGGAGATACAGTATTTTTAGTTTTAATTAGCAGCGCTTCATAAACGGCAATTGCTTTGTCATCGCCAACTGTTTTAGCCAATCTTGTTTTGACCTTTCCTAAAATAGGATTTCTAACAAAAATAATTAAAAGCGATGTCATTAGGCAATAGTGCCTTGGCAACTACTTCCTGCGCCAGCAGTGCAACCATAGCAATGTTGATTAATTACAATATTTCTATCTTTCATATTATCATAATCAAATAAATCAATGTGATTGCATTTAGAATCCACCTTAATATCTAACATTTGATTAAAGTCACAATCGTACAAATAGCCATCCCAGCGTACAGATAAAGTATTTGTACACATTACATTTTCAACAGCTGCTGGATTAAAAGCATTAACTAAAGTGTGCATATATTCCTCATAATTTTCTGAAGCAATTAGGAAATCTAAAAAGCGACTGATTGGTAGATTTGTAATAGTAAAAAGATTATTAAAATCAATATTGTATTCTTCTTTTAAAGAAGTTTTGAAATCTAATTCTAAATTTTGCTGATCAGCGGGTAAAAATGCACCTCCAGGATTATATACTAAATCTAATTTTAACTTTCCAGCACCCCCATAACCTACTTTATTAAGCATTTTTAACGCTTTTATAGAGTCGTCAAAAACACCTTTTCCTCTTTGTCTATCTGTTTTTTCTTTTTTATAAAAGGGCAAAGAAGAGATAATATGTAAGTTGTGTTTAGCAAAAAAATCAGGTAAGTCGTAATACTTTTTATTGGCGACAATAATGGTCAAATTAGATCTAACTATAAAATCTTCTATCCCTATCGCTGATGCTTTTTCTACAAACCATCTAAATAGGGGATGCATTTCGGGAGCTCCCCCAGTTAGGTCTACACTTTTAATTTTATGCTTCTTAATTATGTCCAAACATTTTTCTAAGTTTTCTTTAGACATCATTTCCTTTCTATCAGGTCCTGCATCTACGTGGCAATGCGCACATACTTGATTACACATATAGCCTAAATTTATTTGAAAAATCTCTAAATTTTTAGGCTTTAAGTCTAAATTATGCAAATCTAACTTAGCTTTAAAGGTAGGGAGCGTACCGTTAAAAGGTTTTTCATTTAGTATTACAAGTTGCCTTTGAGTATCAGATAATTGACTTTTCCTTGCTTTTAATGATTTTGTAGCCACTTTACATAATTATTTTATTTCCTTTATTCATCATTTGTACACCATGGACTAATGCAGAACCCGCTTTTATCGCAGCGCCTACATGCACAGCTTCCATCATTTCATCTTTTTCTGCCCCATTTTTTATAGATTCTTCTGTATAAGCCTCTATACAATAAGGACATTGAACCACATGCGCAACGGATAAAGCAATTAATGCTTTTTCTTTTACAGGAAGGGCTCCTTTTTCAAAAACACTATTGTAGTATTTGAAAAAATTGTCTCCAATTTCAGGACTCCATTCCGTTATATTTCCAAATTTTTTTAAATCATCTGAATCGTAATAATTTTTGCTCATAATTTAAATTTTTAAGTTTAAGTAAGTAAAAGTAAAAAAGTAATTTATAAATATCTTATTTATCAGTGTTTTTTTAAGTTACATTTGCAATAATAAAATTGTAATTTTTTTGGAAAACTCACATAAATACGCTCAGTCTTTAGATAAAAACGATGAATTAAAAAATTATAAAACTCTGTTTTTTAATCCAAAATCTAAAAATTCAGTTGAAAAACAAATATATTTCTTGGGAAATTCCTTAGGATTACAACCAAAGAGTGTAGATAAGGAATTGCAAAGTGTATTAAAAGATTGGAAAAACCTTGCTGGAGAAGGACACTTTGAAGGGGCAACACCATGGGTAACTTATGTAGATACTCTTATTCCCCCAATGGCAAAATTAGTAGGGGCAAAGCCCTTAGAGGTGAGTATAATGAACTCCCTTACAGTCAATATACATTTACTATTAGCTACTTTTTATCGCCCTACCAAAAAAAGATTTAAAATAATTTGCGAAGAAAATGCCTTTTCTTCAGATAGATATGCACTTAAAAGTCATTTAAGATGGCATGGGTTAGATCCTAATGAAGCCTTAATTACAGTCAAAAGAAAAAATTATACCTCAATTATTCACGAAGAAGATATTTTAGAAAAATTAGAAGAGCATTCTTCTGAGACTGCCTTAGTCTTTTTTGGGGGTGTAAATTATTATAGTGGGCAATTATTTAACATGAAAAAAATTACGAAATATGCACATGAAATAGGCGCTTATTGTGGTTGGGATTTAGCACATGCAGTAGGGAATGTTCAGCTAGACCTTCATAAATGGGGAGTAGATTTTGCGGCGTGGTGTACGTATAAATACCTAAATGCGGGACCTGGAAGCACAGCGGCTATTTATATCAATGAAACACATTTTCAAAATAAAGAATTAAACAGATTAGAAGGATGGTGGGGGAACGATTCAAGAACTAGATTTGAAATGTTAGATTTATACATACCCGAAAAAGGTGCAAATGCATGGCAACAAAGCAATCCAAGTATTTTTTCTTTAGCCCCATTAAAAGCATCATTGGAAATATTCAATAAAGTCCCTTTAGATAAAATGTTTGAAAAAAGTAAAAAGTTGACGGCATATTTAGAGTATGTGCTTCAACCATTGAAGGAGAAAGGGAAATTCAAAATTATTACACCAAATAGTAGAGGCGCCCAACTTTCAATATCATTTGATAAGAAAGGAAATGAGGTTTTTAATTACCTAAAAAATGCAAATGTAGTAGTTGATTGGAGAGCCCCAAATGTGATTAGAATTGCTCCTAATTCTCTTTATAATTCTTTTGAAGAAGTTTATCAGTTTGGTAAAATTTTAGAAAAATCCATTAATGCTTTATTTGTCTAGGATAAAAAAGCTTCAATTTTATCCCCTTCAAAATTTACTGTGATGTGTTCCTTTAAAGAAGTAGAAAGGGAAAGCCCTTTAAATTTTGCTTTAACCGGAAATTTTTTATGATTTCTGTTTATTAATACCGCCGTAGTAAGTTTTGATATAGGAATCTCTAAAAAATATTTAATCGCGTACATTAGGGTTTTGCCTGAGTTTAAAACGTCATCTATTATTACTACTGACTTTTCTTTACAGTTTTCTAAGGGAATTGTTGTTTTAATAGGACTTGAAGGATTTTTTTTATTTAAATAAATATCGGAATAGGTAATTTTAAGTGGAGAGATATTTTCAAGAACAGAAATAATCTTTTTAGATAAAATACTTCCTTTTTCAAAGACCCCTACTATAACTATCTCTTTTTCATTTATGTGTTCTTCATATATTTGATACGCCAGCCGTTGAATGATGTGTTTTATTTGAGTATCTGTAAGAATGGTATGTTTTTTCAATGTAGACATTTTAAATTCTAACTGCAAATATAGTAGTTTTTAAAAACTAAATTATTTCTATAACCATATATAATCTTATCCATTATCAATTGGAGATAAAACATATTAATTGTAAATAAAATTCTATTAGAACTTATATGACTAAAATCTTTTTTTAAAATTGTAAATATTTGTCCTATATAAGTTTGAATACTACAAGTTGTTTTGCTCTAAAATTTTATTAGTTGAAATAATAGTAAAACTATCCATTTTAGTTAAGGAATTATATTAATAAGTTAAAAGTTTATAATAACAATTATAATATATTTGCATTTTTAAAATTTGATGAGATTCTTTTTATTACTTTTCACGGCTATATTAATATTTTATTGCACTAAACCTAATCCTGTAGAAGATTTAAGAGATGTTAAGGAACAAGCAATGAATGATGATGAAGCTATAATAGCTTATTTAAAAAGTCATTATTATAATAATGAGGATTTTTCATCTGATGGAAGCAACAATACTGCGACAATTTCTATTGATACTATAGATGCGGATGCAAGTTCTAAAACATCACTATACGACCAAATTTTTACAAACAAAAATGGAGGCGTAGTGACAATCCCCATTGAAAGTAACGGAGAAATGATAGACCATAAACTATATTATGTACGGGTTTTCAGTAAGAATATTGCTACTGATAGTATTAATGGAAAACCTGTAGCCCCTACAGTAGCTGATTCAGTGTATGCTTCCTACAAAGGAGTGTTATTAAATAGAACCCAATTTGATGAATCTTCAAGCAATGTTTGGCTTAATGCATTAGGTACGGTAAGAGGATTTAGAGAATCATTACCTTTAATAGGGAGAGGAAATATACAAGATAACGCGGATGGTTCTGTAACTTTTACAGATTTTGGTAGAGGTATTTTTATTATGCCATCTAATTTAGCGTATTTTCAAAGGTCTTTTTCAAATATACCAGCCTATTCACCATTAGTATTTATTATCAATTTATATACGTATGTACCTGACACTGACCACGATAGTGATGGAGTGCCTTCTATTAAAGAAGATGTTAATGGGGATAAGATTTTTACTGATGACACAGATGGAGATGGCGTTTTTAATTATTTAGATATTGATGACGATAATGATGGAATTCTCACCTCAATGGAATTAACAGATGCGGATAATAACGGGGTCTTAGATTATTTAGAAAACAATAATAATTAGATAATTTAAAAGCATTAAAAAATATCAAAAGCAACAGCGAAACTAAGTAGGTTTGGGTGCTTAATTTTAAATAATTTATCACCAATGTTTAAATTAGTAGCATTATTTATTTCTTTTACAAGAATTTCAGAAGTTTTATTTCCAAAGCTGCTTTCATAACGTATTTCTATAGCAAAGTTTACAATTTTTGCTCTAACACCTAATTGATACCCTAAACTTATTTGATTGTTAAATACAGTATTAATATCAAATGTAGGCAAATTGATAAATTCTTCATTAAGATTAAACTTAAGCATGGGACCTGCATTTATAGATAAGAACTTAGATAGTAGGTTATATTTTACTAAAACTGGCACATCTAATTTTTTAATTATATGTTCTGTTGTAAAATTATTGTTATTTAAATCAAATTCAATATTTCCTTTTGAATCAGTGTATAGTATTTCAGTAAGTAATCCTATTTTAGTGAAGTTTATATCAAGAAACACCCCACCAAGATACCCTAAAGAGGGAGACTTTTTTATATTTTCAATATTAATATTTTGAAAATCAATCTCAGTAGATGGGATATTAACTCCTGCTTTTAAGCCAAAATTAACTTGTGATAAACATAATTGACAACAAAAATAAATAAAAAGGAAAAAAAGAGGGAATCTTTTCATTTTATCAAGATTTTCTTTTTAAAACCTTTCTTACTGAATTGCATATTGCAACACTATTAAGTTGATATTTATCCATTAATTCATGAGGTTTCCCAGATTCTCCAAAAGTATCGTTTGTAGCAATAAATTCCTGTGGACAGGGATAGTTTTGAGTTATTACTCTTGCAATGCTCTCACCTAATCCGCCTAAATAATTGTGTTCTTCAGCGCTTACTATGCATTTAGTTTTGTGAACTGATTTAAGAATAGTCTTTTCATCTAAGGGTTTAATGGTATGTACATTTATAATTTCCACAGAGATATTTTCATTTTCTAATGTTTTCGCTGCTTCTAATGCTTCCCAAACTAAGTGACCTGTAGCAGCAATAGTGACATCGCTTCCTTCCTTTAAGACAATCGCTTCACCAATTTTAAATGATTGGTTTTCAGGTGTGAAGTTTGGCACTTTAGGTCTTCCAAATCGTAAATACACAGGCCCTTCATGAGATGCAATTGCAATTGTAGCTGCTTTCGTTTGATTGTAATCACAAGGATTTATTACCACCATTCCTGGAAGCATTTTCATTAATCCTATATCTTCTAAAATTTGATGTGTAGCTCCATCTTCTCCCAATGTTAATCCAGCATGCGAAGCACAAATTTTTACATTTTTATTTGAATAGGCTATTGATTGTCTTATTTGATCATAAACACGTCCTGTTGAAAAATTGGCAAAAGTACCAGTAAAGGGAATTTTGCCTCCTATAGTTAGACCAGCAGCTATTCCCATCATATTAGCTTCAGCAATCCCTATTTGAAAAAATCGATCAGGAAATTCTTTTTTAAACGCATTCATTTTTAAAGATCCTGTTAAATCTGCACAAAGACCAACTACATTAGGATTAGTTTTCCCTAAAAATAATAATGCATCTCCAAAGCCAGATCTTGTGTCTTTTTCTCCTTGATTAATATAGTTCATTTAGTATTTAAAAATCTTTTAATGTTTCAGGGTTTTGCGACAAAGCAAGGTCTAATTGTTCATCATTTGGCGCAATTCCATGCCAATCGTGTGTATGCATCATGAAATCTACACCATTACCCATTATTGTGTGCAGTAGAATACATATTGGTTTTTTGTTTTTTGTCATTGTTTTTGCCAACTTTAAAACAGAAATGACTTTTTCTAAATTATTTCCTTCTTTTTCTACAATTACCTCCCAATCAAATGCTTTTAATTTAGCTTCTATGTCACCTAATGATAACACATCTTTTGTTGATCCATCAATTTGTTGCCCATTTAAATCAATTGTAACAATTAGGTTATCCAAATTATTGCTTCCTGCATACATGAAGGCCTCCCAATTTTGTCCTTCTTGTAATTCACCATCCCCTAAAAGCGCGTATGAAATTTTAGAATCATTATTCAGTTTTTTTGCTAGCGCAGCCCCAACAGCTACAGAAAGCCCTTGACCTAAAGAACCACTTGCTACTCTTACACCGGGCAATGATTTTTGTACAGAAGGATGTCCTTGTAATCTAGAATTAATATTTCTAAAAGTATTTAATTCGTATACTGGAAAAAATCCTTTTCGAGCAAGAACACTATAAAATACTGGGGAAATATGCCCATTCGATAAAAAGAAAACATCTTCATTTATTCCATCTAAAGAGAATTTATCATCTATTTCTAAGGCGGTATAATATAAAGCGATAAAAAACTCAACACATCCCAAGGAACCCCCTGGATGTCCTGATTTTGCTTTATGAACCATTCGTAAAATATCTCTACGGCTTTGAGTTACAAGTTGACTTAGGAAAGAAATATCAGACATAAATGGGATAATTAGATTATGCGCACAAAAGTAGATAATACTTAATAAATATAAATGTTGTTTTGTTTATTTTTTTTATATTTTTTTGAACTTTAATCTCAATATAATTTTACATTTGCACATAAATAAAAATAAAATAAATTATGACTTTTACATTACCAAAAATCCCATATAGTTACGATTCTTTATCACCATATATAGATGCTAAAACGATGGAGATTCATCATTCAAAACATCATAACGCATATACCACTAATTTGAATAAAGCTATTGAGGGGACTTCTCTAGAAAACAAATCTATTGAAGAAATATTGAAGGGCTTTGATATGTCAAATGCAGCTTTGAGAAATAACGGAGGTGGGTATTATAATCACAAATTGTTTTGGGAGATATTAACCCCTAAATCTTCTAAAAATCCTGTTGGAGCAATTGAAGAAAAAATAAATTTAACTTTTGGCTCTTTTGAAAATTTTAAAGAAAAATTTAGTCAAGCAGCAGCTACACAATTTGGTTCGGGCTGGGCATGGCTATGTGTCAAGTCAAATGGAGATATTGCAATTTGTGCTACTCCAAACCAAGACAATCCTTTAATGCCAAATATAGGATGTGGCGGTACCCCAATATTAGGATTAGACGTTTGGGAACACGCCTATTATCTAAATTATCAAAATAGAAGACCTGACTACATAAATGCTTTTTTTAATATTATTAATTGGGAAAAAGTAAATGAACTTTATCAAGCAAATAGCTAATAAAAGTTTACTATTATAATATCAAGGGAATGTTTTTAATTAAATGTTCCCTTTTTTTTTACTTAAATTGAAGTATCCTACTTAGGTAAAATAAAATGATAAAGTTAGCATTCAACCTCTATAAGTATAATTTAATTATAATAAATAATTATCTTTGTGAAATTTTATCAAAAAAACATGGACAATACTTCAAAACTTTTTTCTAATGGCTATACATACGATGATGTGCTGTTATGCCCAAATTACTCTGAAATAACTCCTAATAAAATAGATATTTCTAGTAGATTATCTAGAAACATTTCATTAAACATTCCAATAATTTCAGCAGCAATGGATACTGTTACGGAAAGTAGTATGGCTATAGCTATGGCACAAGAAGGAGGAATAGGGGTGTTGCACAAAAACATGTCCATCAAAAAACAAATAGAAGAAGTAAGAAGAGTTAAAAGGTCTGAATCAGGTATGATATTAGACCCTATTGTATTAGAGGAAAATGCTAAGGTAATTGATGCCAAAAAAGTAATGCAAAAACACAGTATTGGCGGAATTCCTATTGTTGACAAAAATAAAAATATTAAAGGAGTAGTAACGAATAGAGATTTACGTTTTGAGAAAAATAATGAGAGGAATATAATTGATTTAATGACTCCTAGATCAAAACTTATTACTGCTGAAAAAGGTATTTCGCTCACAGCCGCAGAAAAAATTCTTGAGAAATATAAAATTGAAAAGTTACCAATTATAGATAAAGATGACAAACTTATTGGTTTAATTACATTTAGAGATATTATTAAACAAAACACAAAACCTGTTTCTAATAAAGACACATATGGTAGATTAAGAGTTGGAGCAACTATTGGTGTTACAAAAGATTTTTTAGAAAGAGCGGAGGGTTTAATAAAAGCGGAAGTAGATTGTTTATTTATTGATACAGCACATGCGCATTCTAAAGGAGTAGGAGATGTGTTAAAAAATTTAAAGAAAAGTTTTTCATCAATTGATGTTATTGTAGGAAATATTGTTACATCCGAAGCCGCAAAGTATCTAATTGATTTAGGAGCAGATGCGGTTAAGGTTGGTATTGGCCCGGGTTCAATATGTACTACTAGAGTTATAGCAGGTGTAGGATACCCTCAACTATCAGCAATAGTTGAAGTTGCAAAAATTTGTAGCACCACAGATGTACCATTAATTGCAGATGGAGGAATTAAATATACTGGAGATATTACTAAAGCGATTGCAGCAGGTGCAGATTCAGTTATGTTGGGTTCGATGTTAGCTGGAACAAAAGAATCTCCGGGTGAAACAGTTATATATGAAGGAAGAAGATTTAAAACCTACAGGGGAATGGGATCATTGGAAGCAATGCAAAAAGGGAGTAAAGATAGATACTTTCAAGAAAACAATGATAATAAAAAGCTTGTTCCAGAAGGAATTGTAGGTAGGGTGCCTTATAAAGGGGAACTCCAAGAGAGTATTCAACAATTTACAGGAGGACTTAAATCAGGGATGGGTTATTGTGGTTCTAAAAATATTAAAGAATTAAAAGAGAAAAGAAAATTTATAATTATAACACCCGCAGGAAGATCTGAAAGTCATCCACATAATATACAAATAACAAAAGAAGCGCCAAATTATAGCAGTAGATAATAATCTAAGCTGCAATTTTATATGTAGTTACTTTATTTTTTTGATAAATAACAATTATATATATTTGACTTTTCTTTAAATTAGGGATATTAAAGTTATATTTTTTTTGAAGAGAACTCTTTTTAGAAATGGTAAACACCTTGTTACCAATTATGCTAAATATCTCTATTTTTTGAAATGGTTCTATTCCTTCAACAACAAGGACATTGTCTAAAAAATAGACATTATAAGTGTCTTGTGAACCACTTTTGTCTGTAAATGTTTTAACATTTGAAAAAGAATAAAAGCACAGACAAAATAAAACAAATATTAAGTTTATTTTACTCAAAAAAATTTATTTTTGCCAAAAATACATTTATCTATATAAAAAACGGGAGTTTTACATGAAATTTTTATATTATTCATTTATTATTATTTTATTTTTAGGATGCAAATCAAAGAAGGAAACTGATGTTATAGCACGTGTGTTAGATAAAAATTTATATTATTCAGATATTAAAGATATAAATTTCAACACCAAATCTTCTCAAGATAGTATTTTAAAAGTAAATCAATATATTCAAAATTGGGCAAGGGAAGTGCTATTATATCAAAAAGCAATAAATAGTATTAGTGACGATAAAAAAGAAGAATTATTTAAGTTAATAGAGTCATATAATTATGATTTATTTAATAATTTTTATAAAGAAAAAATAGTAAAGAAAAATATAGATACTTTGATTCAAGAAGAAGAAATGTATGAATATTATCAAAATAATACTCAAAATTTCAAATCAAACATAAATCTCTTTAAGCTTAGATATATAAAACTACCCTTAAATTACAAGAATATTAAGACCTTGACTAGGAATTTTAGGAAGTTCGATGAAATAAATAAAATATATTTAGACTCTTTGTCGTTTCAATATTATTCCTATGATTTTAAAGATTCTTTATGGATTAAGGAGTTAGAATTATTTCAAAAAATCCCTAAACTTGAATCTTATAACCCTAGAGTATATATGTCAAAAAATAAATTTTTAAAAATTGAAGATGATATGTACACCTATTTAATATTTATGAAAGATTATTTGAAACAAGGCGAAACAGCTCCTTTTGACTTAATAAAAGGGTCAATTAAGAATATTATTTTAAATAAAAGAAAAATTGATTATTTAAAAGAGTTCGATAAAACAATAGTACAAGATGCAATTAAAACAGGAAATTTTGAGATATATAAAAAATAAGATATTTACTTTATTAATTATAATAATTAGTGCAAATTCATTTGCAAATGTAAAAGTTAGAGATAGTATTAATAGAATAAAGATTGATGGAATTTTAGCAGTGATAGGAAACTATGTAATCTTAGATTCTGACATCGATAAGACACTATTAGAACTTAAATCAAAAGATAACTCTGCTTCTTTTTCAAGATGTGAAATATTAGAAAACTTAATGGAGGAAAAATTGTATGCTCATCATGCAATTCAAGATAGTTTAGAATATAGTGAAGGTGAAATTTATAGTCAAGTTGATAATAATATTGATTATTTTAAGCAACAGCTTGGTAGTATTGAAAAAGTACTTGAATTTTATGGACAAGAAGATTATTCTGTTTTTAGAAATCAACTTTTTGAAATATTAAAAACAAAACAGTTGTCTCAGTTGAAACAGTTAGATATTGTTGAAAATATAGAAGTTACACCAGAAGAGGTTAAGAATTTTTTTGAAGGAATCCCTACGAGTGATTTACCAATATTTGGTGATGAAGTTGAGATTTCACAAATAGTTATAAAACCCCAACCCAATGAAGAAGAAATAAAGAGGGTATTTAATCAATTAAACAAATTTAGAGAAGATGTTTTAGAGCAAGGTCAGAGTTTTGCCTCTAAAGCTATTTTATATTCTCAAGATCCAGGATCTCGTGCTTCTGGGGGTAAATATACTTTAAATAGGAAACAACCAAGAATGGTAAAAGAATTTAGAGAAGTTGCATTTAGTTTAGAGGAAGGAGAAGTGTCAGAGCCATTTGAAACAGAATTTGGATGGCATATTATTCAAGTAGATAAAATTTTAGGTCAAAATATAGATGTAAGACATATTCTTTTGATTCCAGAGGTAAACAATGATGAATTAATTAAAAGTAGAAGTAAGTTAGACAGTATTAGAAATAATATTTTAGAAGAAAAAATTGATTTTGAGAATGCTGCTATATTATATTCAGATGAGAAGGTAAGTAAAAATAATGGTGGAGTTTTAATAAATCCTGTAACGGGAGATAAGAGATTTGAATTAACAAATATGGATCCGACCTTATATAAACAAATTTTTAATTTAAAGAACGATGAAATTTCATTACCTATTTTAGAAATAGAACCTTCAGGGCAAAAAAAATATAAAATCATAAAAATTAATAAAAGATATAATTCACATGTTGCTAGTTATGAGAAAGATTATTTGAAAATTAAAGATTTAGCATTAAAAGAAAAACAATTAAATAGTATTTACGATTGGATAAATAATAATATTGAAAGCACTTATATTAGTTTAAGTAGAGAGGCAAAGAAATGTGACCTTAAAAACGAATGGAAACGTAAATAAAATATATAAAATGAAAAAATTTTTAATTGTTGGAAACGGAGGTAGAGAAAGTGTTTTTGCTAAGTGTTTAATGAGAGACGCTGCAGTATATGCAATTATGAGTCATGAGAATCCTACTATTATTGAATGTGTTGAAAATACCGGAGGGGCTTATTTAATTGGAAACCCAAATAATCCAAAAGAAGTTTTAGATTTCGCAAAAATATGCACTATAGATTATGTATTTGTAAACTCAGATCAACCTTTGGCAAATGGAGTGGTAGATGTTTTATTAGAAAATAATATCAAAGCAATAGGAGGCACAAAAAAGGCTACACAGATAGAATGGGATAAAATATACAGTATATCGCTCATGCAAAAAATTTGCCCAGAATATACGCCGTTTTATAAAGTAATTTCTAATGAAGAAGAATTAAAAAATGGACTTGAAGAGTTTAAATCTAAAAGTATTGAAGTGGTAATCAAACCCCAAGGACTTACGGGTGGGAAAGGTGTAAAAGTAATGCCTATACATCTAAAAAATTATCAAGAATGTTATGAATATGGTAAAGAATTATTAGATCAAAAAAGTGATGAAAAAGTGCTTTTAGTGGAAAAGCTAAAAGGAATAGAGTTTACAATAATGGGGCTCACAGATGGGAAAAACATCAGTTTAATGCCTGCAACATATGATTACCCTTATAGACTTGAAAATGATGAAGGACCAGGTACAGGGGGAATGGGTTGCTTTACTGTAGGAGATAAAAAATTACCTTTTTTAACAGATGAAGATTGGAGGAGTTGTGAAATTATTATGCAACGAGTTATAGATGAGATGGGAGCTTCAGGGATAAAATTTAATGGTGTATTAAATGGAGGATTCTTTAAAACTGAAAATGGAATTCAGTTTATGGAATTTAATAGTAGGTTTGGAGATCCAGAATCTTTAAACGTTTTAACTGTTTTAAAAACCTCATTTTCAGAGTTATTGATAAGTCTATATGAAGGAAAGTTAAGTAATACTGAAATTACGTATGTTAATAAAGCCAGTGTTGTTAAGTATTTAGTAGCTAAAGAATATCCTTTTGCAAGTCCAGACGTCATTACTTTTGAGATAGATACAAAGGCTATAGAAGATGAAGGTTTAGGTGTAATATTTGCTTCTTGCGTTAAGGATTCTAATAATAAATATAATACATTAAAATCATCAAGAGTATTAGCTTTGATAGCACTTGGAGAGAATACAGATGAAGCATCTATTAAAATAAACAAAGCTATTGAAAAATATTTCAAAGGGAAATTAGAATATAGAAAAGATATTGGAAGTAGAGAAAGTTTAGAAAAATTAAAAGTTTAAAATTTCATTATCATTTTTATATCCGCCCGTTTATAGGGAGTATTTTTTTCAAGAGAGATTTCTTTAAACCCCATTTTTCTATACAAATTTATAGCGGTATTTAATATCCTACTAGAATAAATTAATAACTCTGTATATTTATTTTTTTTAGAAAATTCAATTATAAATTTTAACATTTCCTTTCCAAAACCTTTGCCTCGATAAGCAGTAGATACGGCCATTTTACTTATTTCGTATACCCCTTTGTTTAAATATAATAATGCGACAGTACCTATAATTTTATTTTCAAATTTATAAAAAAAGATATGCCCACCTTTATCTATAATAAATTCTTTGCAGTTTTCTAGAAGCTTTTTATCATAGGGTTCTATCACAAAATCTTTAACCAACCATTCTTCATTAAGTTTTTGGAAGTCTTTAGAATAAATCTCTTTAAACTCAACTATAGCCATATCCTACTTGGAGTTTGTCATATTTTCAGGAACTACCCATTTGTCAAACTCTTCTTGATTTAGGTATTCTAAAGATAGGGCTGCCTCTTTAAGACTAGTACCTTCTTTATGCGCTTTTTTAGCTATTTCTGCAGCTTTAAAATATCCTATTTTAGGATTTAAGGCGGTAACTAACATTAACGAATTATTGACAAGTTCTTTGATTCGTTTTTTATTTGGAGTAATTCCTTTGATGCAATTTTCGGCAAAACTAACACATGCATCTCCTAATAATTGTGCAGATTGTAAAAAGTTAAAAGCAAGTAAAGGCTTAAATACATTTAATTGATAATGTCCTTGAGTTCCTCCAATAGTTATCGCTACATCATTCCCCATAACTTGAGCACATACCATTGTAATTGCTTCACATTGAGTAGGATTAACTTTTCCTGGCATAATAGAACTTCCTGGTTCATTTGAAGGCATCATTAATTCTCCAATCCCAGATCTTGGTCCAGAGGATAACATTCGCAAATCATTGGCTATTTTATTTATAGATACAGCTAATTGTTTTAACGAGGCGTGAGTTTCGACTATAGCATCATTTGCAGAAAGTGCTTCAAATTTATTTGGCGCACTAACAAAAGGCATATTTGTGAAATTGCTAATGTAGTCAGCTACTTTTTCGGAATACCCTTTTGGAGTATTAATTCCAGTACCAACAGCAGTACCTCCTAATGCGATTTCTAAAAGATGTTTTAAGGAGAATTTTAAACTTTTTATTCCATATTCTAATTGAGCGACATAACCTGAAAACTCTTGCCCTAAGGTTATTGGAGTAGCATCCATAAGATGTGTTCTCCCAATTTTAACAATAGATGTAAATTCTTTGGATTTTTCTTTTAGGTAATCTTTAAGTTTTTCTATACCTGGAATTGTTACTTCTATTATTTTTTTATACCCAGCAATGTGCATTGCTGTAGGAAAAGTATCATTCGAAGATTGTGATTTATTTACATCATCATTAGGATGTATTATTTTTTCTTTATTAAGTGTTAAACCTTTTAATATTTGTGCTCTGTTGGAAATTACTTCATTGACATTCATATTACTTTGAGTGCCTGAGCCTGTTTGCCAAATAACCAAAGGAAATTCTTGTTTATGTTTTCCTTCTAAAATTTCATCACACACTTGAGCAATTAATTCCTTTTTATTTTTATCTAAAACACCTAAATCATAATTTGCAAATGCGGATGCTTTTTTTAAATAAGCAAAACCCTCAATAATTTCGAAAGGCATTGAGGCAGAAGCACCTATTTTAAAATTTTGTTTTGACCTTTCAGTTTGTGCTCCCCAAAGGTTTTCATTAGATATTTTAACATCTCCGATTGTATCTTTTTCTATACGATAGTTCATTACTTTATTCTTTTTCAGTTTTATTTGATAAATTTATTTTATTAAAATTGAGTTGGTAAGAAAGTCCAACTCCTTGAGTATATCCTATTTCATTTTCAAGGACTCTTAGTTCATTTTCTCTATTAAACACTTTCGCTTTTAAAGTTCTTTTATCATTTAAGATAAAATCTATCTGTACATTTCCAAAAATTATTGCATTGTCATCTACACTAGTAGTTGGAACTCCAAAATTACCATTAATAAGAATTTTATCACTTATTTCAGTTGTTAAATTTAATCCTACACGATTATCTAATTCGTTGTTTAATACCGTTTCAACAAGAGAATTGTCATCTAAAGAAACATTTAATTCTAGTTGCATTTTTTCATCATCACCATTAGAAATAAAAGAGTCAAACAGTTTTGAGGTTGCTGTTTGAGAGAGTGTATTTAATAATAACCCTTCTAAAGATAAGGATACATCATTTATAAAAAAACCTTGCGACAAAAGTGAAATTGCTTGTAGCTGCATTTGTTCTTGGTCTAATAATCTATATCTTATTCCTTCTGCTATATTTTTATCTAAATTTGGAAAAGTAATTTCAAATATAGGATTTTCAGGTTTAAAAATATTACCCCGTAAGCTAGTTTTAACTTGAGTTGGAAGCTTCTTATTAAATGTAGGGTCATCTAATAAAACAATTGGATTAGCCCCCCCTGGCACATCGTATATTGCTTGGATATTCATGTTTGCATCATATGGGTCTCCTCTCCATGATATCGTGCTATTAGGAGAAATTTTAAATTTTTTATTTATTCCTAATCTATTAAAATCATATAGTCCTTCAGAAATTATAAAGTCTCCCCAAAGACCTATTCTATATATATCACTTGTTTCAATTAAAATATTCCCATTTCCAATACCACTAAAATTACTATTAGTACTCAAGTTAGTTACAATTTCTAGTTTTGCATTTCTATTAACATTGAAATCACATCGTACAGAAATGCCGCCATCTGATTTTGAGTTAATTTTAGGAGTACTTGTAGTTGTACTATTTTTATCTATAAAATTAATAAAGGAGGTATCTACTAATTTGTTTTGGCTATCACGAAGTAAAATTTTAATAAAAGTCCCTTCTTGTGAGGTGCCCTCAACATTTAAGAATAAATTATTTAAAGACCCTTTTAAGGTAGCACTCCCATCTAAAAAAGCGGTTCCATAATAGAGAGAATTAAGTTTTGGTTTTGTATTAAGACCAAGAAGTCGTTTCGTCTCTACAGTCAAATCAAAATCCCAATCAACAAATGTTTTATAATAAGTTAAAGAGCCGAATAATTCCCCTTCTGTTTCATAAAGCTTATCTCTAACTTTTAGTTTAGGAAAAATAAAGGATTTATTTGTTAATTTAACGGAAGCATTTTCTTCAAAACTATAATGAGTATTTGTATAATTAATTCTTAGCCCTCCTTCTCTTAAAACAGCATCGCCTTCAAAATTTATATCATCAATAGATCCACTTATATTTATATCTCCAGAGGCTAATCCGCTTATGTCAGTTACTTCTTTGTTAAGTATCATGTTAGAGATAAATCCTAAATTAAAATCATTCGCTTTTGCATCGATATCAATAACAGGAAAAGGTTTTGTTAATGTGATATTTCCTTTTCCATTTACTATATTTTCTTGGTCTTTTACAAGATCTACTTCTATTGGATATGAGTTAGAACGTATATTGTTTGCAATAGATTTAATACTTACATCACCCATTAAAATGTCGTTAAACACAAAAGAATCTACATTTAAGTTTAAATTTATATTTTTCTTTGGACCTAACTTATTTAAGTTAAAATCGCCATTTATTTTCCCTTCTAAAATCAAACCTTTTTTAAAAGTTAACAAATCTTTAAGATAAATATCTTTGGTTGAAACATCAATGTTAAAATTATCTTCATTGTTAAATCTCCCGTTTAAAGAGATGAGTTTATTTTTATTTCTAATAATTATTGGATTTTCACTATAAATAGTACGAGTGTCATAAATTAAAGTATGTTTAAAATCATTAGTAGGGTTAATTTTCCACTGATTATCTTGGTATATAAATTGAGAATTATTTAAACCAAATACTATTTCTTTATTTGTAGTTTTTGTTTGATAAAAATTTAATTTAATATTTTTATATAATTTACTTTCATCAAAACTTGTTTTGACGTAAAGAGTGTCTTCTTTTTGTCTGCTCGTTAGATTAAATTTAGAAAGTTTAACTTCATTTACATCAATAGTGTCTACTGTTATTTTGCTATTATAAACTTCATTGAAAGGAGTAATGTCAATATCCAAGTTGGTAAACTTTTGATTCTTTATCTTAAGTTTTGGTGTGTTTAATTTTGCAATAAATTGATAATTGTTTGTGTAATTCAATTCCCCTTTTAAAAATGAATTTTTAGAGATGTAAATATTAGAAGAGAAATTTTCAAAAAATACGCCATTGATTGTTAAATCATATTTAAAATTTTGATTTTTATTTTGCAATTTCTTAGGTTGTATAAAATCATAATGAGTGCTTACACCATTTTGTAATAATGGATACAAATCTATTAGATTATACTTCCCAGTTATCTTTCCTTCGGCAATTTTTGGAGCATTTAATTGTATAGTACGAATATTATTAGATAAATTCGTTTCAAACAATAAATCTCCGTATGAATAAAAATTCCCATCTTTTTTAGAAAGATAATTGATGTTTTTTAAATTAATATTTGCTTCAATGTCATTAATATCATCGCCTGTTTTAGCAACAAGAAATAATTTAGTTTTAAGCACAGTCCCTTCTTTTATTCCTAATTTTTCTAGGTTTAATTTTTTTATGTTTGCATTAACATCCCATAAATTAGTTTTGTTCTTAATGTTAACATTACCTGAAAATAGAATGTCAATAAATTTATTATTAACTTGTCCCTTTCCTTTAATGAGATTTGATTTTTTCTCTAAATCAAATTCAATGTTTTGTATAAGAAAATTATCATAATATACATAATCTACACTGCTATTAATTGCAGATTCAATTGAACTGTCTTTGTCTTTTCTATTCCCGCTAAATTTGAATACTCCTTTTATTTTTCCAAGTTTTGAGTCTTTCATAAATGGGGATAAATCAAAATTAGAAACTTCTATACTTCCATTAATAAATTCATTTTTATGCTTTACTGTTTCGTGGTGTATGTCTAATTTAACACTTCCTTTATCTTTGAATAATACGGCTAACACGATGTCTTTATATTCTTTTGAAATTCCCATTATACCATTGAAATTTAGCGTGTCAATTTCATCTAATATATTTTGGTATTCTGCCTGTAAGTTAGGAGTTATTAAAGGAAGTAATGGCTTTATTTTAGCTGAATAGACTTGAGCATTATCAATTTTTAAATTATAATTATTTTTATTTGAAAGCGCTAATTCTCCTAGGTATTTAAAGTAATTTGTGTTAATAGAACAACGTTTAAATGATATTTCTTCATCGTTGCCCTCCATAACAAGATTAAAACTACCCTTTAAATCTAAAGTATCTATACTACGAATTTGGGGATAAAAAGAAGAAATGAATTGAAAATCTTTTAAATTAAAATAGGAGGAATTCAGGGCACTAATAAAATTGGTTTTTTTAGGCTGATTAAAATTATTTATAATTAAATTACCTTCTATCAAGGATTTCTCTCTTTTTAAATAGAAATTTGAAACTTTAATGCTATTGTTAGTGGGAAAATAAAAATCTGCTTTTACCTCTGATTTATTATTTGAATCTCTTTTTTTAAATTTTAGACTTTTAATTGAAATTTTTTTAAATCTATTCTCTGTAGTTAGAAAATTTAAAAAGGTGCCATTTATATCTTCAAATACATATGATTTTTGTACAGTATCAATTCTTTGTTCAACAAATAAATTAAAATCAGTAAGATTAATTTTTTTAACAGATATAAAAAAATCAATATTATTCTTATCTCTTACAATTGAATCACCCGTTTTTTGTAATTTTTGATTTACTTGTATTTTGGCGAAACCTTCTTTAAGTTTTATATTATTTAAATTTATATTTTTCTTAAAAATTTGCCTTAGAGCACCAATATTTGTACTTATTTCTTTAGCGAAAAAGACAGTGTCATTGTTTTTCTTGTTTTTTAAATGAACTTCTTCTAGATTAATTTTTCCTAAGATACTTATATACGTTTCGTCAATAAAAATATTTGTATTGTAATTTTTATTTGTATAGTTTATTATTGCTTTTGTTAAGTATGTTTGAAAAAAAGAATGTGAGATAATAGCATAGCAAAAAAGAAAAATAATTAGTGTTAAACTAATGAATATCGTTAATATTTTTCCGAATTTTTTTATTTTCTTTCTGCTTTTATGACTTAGTTTGCAAAATTAGATATATTTTATCAATTTTGAATAAAAAAGTACTCATTTTAGGGATAGAATCTTCATGTGATGAAACAGCAGCAGCAATATTAGAAAACGGAAAAATAAAATCAAATATTATAGCCAATCAATCAATTCATGAAAAATATGGCGGAGTTGTTCCAGAATTAGCTTCTAGAAAACATCAACAAAATATAATCCCTACTATTCATCAAGCAATTAGAGAGGCAAATATTCATAAAAATGAAATATCAGCTATTGCATATACTCAAGGGCCTGGATTGCTAGGTTCTTTACTAGTCGGAAGTTCTTTTGCAAAATCACTTTCTTTAACGTTAGATATTCCTTTAATAGATGTAAATCACATACATGCGCATATACTAGTGCATTTTATTGAAAACAATCAATTAAGTAAACCTATATTTCCTTTTATAGGAGTAGTGCTGTCGGGAGGCCATACGCAGATTATTTGGGTTGAAAGTTATTTTGAAATGAAAATAATTGGTACAACTTTGGATGATGCAATTGGGGAAGCGTTTGATAAAATTGGAAAAAAAATTGGACTTGGTTACCCAGCGGGAGTTAAAATTGACAAACTAGCAAAAAAAGGGAATGCGACACGTTTTTCTTTTCCTATTCCAAAAACACCTGATTTGAATGTAAGTTATAGTGGGATTAAAACTGCTGTAATTAATTTTTTGCATAAAAACACACAGCAAAATTCAAATTTTATTAATGAAAATATTAATGATATTTGCGCTTCTGTTCAAGATACTTTAATTAAAATAAGTATGAAAAAGATTGAGAAAGCTGTACTAGAAAAAAACAATAATAGAGTGGTAATTGGCGGTGGAGTTTCTGCTAACTCTAAGTTAAGAGAAATCCTATTAGAGAAAGAAAAGAAGGAAGGTTGGAATGTTTATATTCCTCCAATAGAATACACTACAGATAACGCTGCAATGATAGCTATGGTTGGATATTTGAAATATAAAGAAAATAAAAAATCATCAATTACTCATTCTCCTTATTCAAGAATGTCTTAATAGGATTAAAATCCGTATTTTTGTTTTTTTATAATAAAAAATTAAGTATGAAAAAATGTACCTATTCTTTATTTTTTGCATGTATAAGTATTATGCATACTTATAGTCAAGAAATATTTACTACCCATTCGGAAAACCCATCAGTGAATTATGTTTCTATTACCCCACCTATGTTTCAAATGTTTGGAGAAATTATGTTCAATGATGAGGATAAAAAGGATTTAGTGACGATGGTAAAATCCATTACAAAATTTAAAGTATTAGAAACTAAAGATATTAATATCAGTAAAGGAGTTGAGAATTGGATGCATAGTAATTTGAAAGAATATCAATTGGAGGAAATGGCAAGAGTCAAAGAAAATAATAATTTAGTTTCTATATATACTACATCGCCAAACGAAAACATTGTTAATAGATTAGTTATACTTATAAACGTATTAAATAGTGACAATGAATCTATTTTAATTTGGACAGAAGGGGATATTGATATTTTATTAATAGTAGATATGTTCTATAAAATGAAATTACCTGGATATGAGCAAATTGGAAATCTACAGATTTAAAAACAATAATTAATTTATTTTACATCAGGGAATACAAGCACAAACGCTTGGAGAAAACAAGTGGTGCAAGTTGTGATGTGGTTCGCTCTAGTTCTGGAACAAATCCAGTCTCTGGAGATAGGTTAGTTGTAGAAGTAGTTTTCACAAAAGGAAGTGAAAGTTATAGGGAAAGGTTTACTATTAGGTTTGAGAATTAGAAGTTTTATCGTTTATCCTATAAATGTTTAGATTATTATAAAAATATGTTTTAATTTTGCGCCTCTTTGAAATACTGGGGTCGACTGGCTTTGACAGCAAGGTTAGTATAAAAGTAAGCATGTCGAGCATTGATACATGTCTCGTAAAACATATGTTTCACATTTTTTAAACGGCGAAAATAAATTTGCTCTAGCTGCTTAAGAATTTTAGTTCTTAGGCTACATTCAAACAAGGTTTGAAAGTTAGATATCTCTCAAAAGCCTTTGTTGATGGCGTTTGATTTAGAGATACTAGTAAAATCAACACAAAAAATGATTGCCGCATGACATCGTTTTTTGTATTTTTCATGCTAAGGTAATAATAAATTGTTTTCAGTTAGTTATTGCTCGAAAATCTATTGAAAACTAAGCATGTAGAAAGCCTTTGTATTGCTTGTTTGGACGAGGGTTCAATTCCCTCCGACTCCACTTTTTTTTTTAAAAAATAAATTAATTATGTTATCAGTATCAAATCTATCAGTACAGTTTGGAAAAAGAATCTTATTTGACGAAGTAAATATCAAATTCACTTCAGGAAATTGTTATGGAATTATAGGAGCGAATGGCGCAGGGAAATCTACTTTTTTGAAAATATTAGCAGGAATTAGAGCTGCAAATTCAGGAAATGTAAATCTAGAAAAAAATAAACGCCTTTCTTTTTTAGAACAAAATCACAATGCGTATGATGAAAATACAGTATTAGATACAGTATTGAGAGGAAACAAAGAATTTTATAAGATTAAAACAGAAATGGAGCTGATTTATGCAAAGGAAGAGTTTTCTGATGCAGATGGAGAAAGAGTAGGGGAATTACAAATTCTATTTGAGGAAATGGACGGATGGAGTGCCGATAATTCTGCATCTGGATTATTAGCAGAATTAAAAATTCCAGAAGAATTGTATTACGAAAAAATGGAAAACATAGATCCAAAGCTAAAAGTAAAAGTACTTTTAGCACAAGCATTATTTGGAAACCCAGATGTGCTAATTATGGATGAGCCTACCAATGACCTAGATTACGATACGATTTTATGGTTAGAGAAGTTTTTAGTCAATTTTGAAAATACAGTAATTGTAGTTTCTCATGACCGTCACTTTTTGGATGCTGTGTGTACGCATATCTCAGATATTGATTTTGGAAAAATTCAGCACTATTCTGGGAACTATACCTTTTGGTATGAGTCTAGCCAGTTGGCATTAAAACAGAAAATGCAACAAAATAAAAAAGCAGAGGAAAGAAAAAAAGAACTGCAAGAATTTATCGCTCGTTTTTCCGCAAATGTTGCAAAATCTAAACAAGCCACTTCGCGTAAAAAAATGCTCGAAAAATTAAATATAGAAGAAATTAGACCCTCAAGCAGACGTTATCCTGCAATTATTTTTGAACAAGAAAGAGAAGTGGGAGACCAAGTATTAAATGTTGAAAACTTAGAGGGAGAGTTAAATGGAGAAACATTATTTAAAAATGTAAGTTTTAATATTAGAAAAGGAGACAAGGCTATTATTTATAGTAAAGATTCTAGAGCAAACGCCGTTTTCTATTCTATTTTAAACGGTGACAACCCACAGAAAAGTGGTAATTTTGAGTGGGGTGTTACTACTAATCACGCATACCTGCCTGTAGATAATGATTCTTTTTTTGAAAAACCACTTACGTTAGTAGATTGGCTAAGACAATGGGCGAAAACAGAGGAAGAAAGAGAGGAATTGTATTTGAGAAGTTTTTTAGGAAAAATGATTTTTAGCGGTGAAGAGGCGTTAAAAAAGACGAATGTCCTCTCTGGAGGAGAAAAGGTAAGGTGTATGATTTCTAAAATGATGATGAGTCGTCCTAATGTGTTATTATTAGATGAGCCGACAAACCACTTGGATTTAGAGTCCATTACAGCATTTAATAATTCTCTGTTAGATTTTAAAGGGACGTTACTTTGTACCACTCATGACCATGCTTTTGCGAATAGTTTAGGGAATAGAATTATAGAACTTACGCCAAACGGCGTGATAGATAAGTATGAAAAATTTGATACCTATATCACAGACCCTGCAATTAAAAAATTGCGCGAGGATATGTATGCTGTAAAATAGTTTTTTTAGATACTATCTAACAATTTTTTCGCTACTTCTAACTCATCAATATGCACAAAAACTTGTTGTAGATTTGGGGGCGCACCAAAGCCAGCGAGTCTAGCCGATTCTGCATTATCTTTGATTACGGGTACTATATTTTTTTGAGCTAATACCTCTTTTATTTTTAGCACTTCTACTACAGAGCCTGTAAAAATTCTTTCATAACTTTTCATAGTATTTATCTTTTATTTAGGGTTATTTTTTTTGTCCTTGCCAATCGTTGTGGATAGATTACAAATTGAATAAAATTAAACTCTAAATGTTGTAAACTTAATGTAAAACTATCTTTTTCAAATGTTAAAAAAGGATAATACCTCAAATTTGTTCTCAATACCCAAAAATCCCCTTTTTCACTTGGGCGAATATCCCACCCAAAAACCACAGCAGGAGAAATAAAGTCTTTTGATAGATTGCTTATTTGAATATCAGCATCAAATTCTGTAAATTTTATTTTTTCATATCCGACACCAACTCCAATATATGGTACAAAACCGTGATAATCACCCACAAACTTATATGCTTCTAAAATAAAGCTATTACGATTTATATTTTGAGAAAAATTATATGCTTCCCTTTCTTGATTTATAGGTCTAAATGAAAGTGCGGTGATGATATCTGACTTTGTGAAGTGATATCCGAAAGCGACATCTGGGAAGATGACAGGAAATGATTTGTCGTCTAAGAAGGGATACTTATTTTCAATATAACTAGAAGTACCTATAGGGAAGGTTGCAGAAGGTCCAATCCCAAAAAACAACCCATTTAAATTTGATTTAGAAAATTCATTGTTTAATTCTTTATTTACATCTGCATTTGCTGTTCCAGTAGTTTCTATGGTATAATTAACTCCAAGTTGAAATATATCATTTGGAAAGGCATCTGAATCTGTAACATTTCTAGATAAGTAAGTATTAAATGAGGGGTTCAACACCCTACCATATTCTAAAGTAAAATAAAAACTAGGCAATTGATAGGCTATTCCCACATCAAAAACGGAGTGTACTCGAGTAAATCTAAAAGTATTCTCAGGGGAATCTCCCTGTTTATACCTAAAGGGAGAAAATTTATATCCTACATAAGGTCTAAGGTTTGAGGGTTTTGTCGCCCAAGGATAAATTCGCAATCCTGTAAACGTTCCTAGTCTGTAATCATTCTCTATCTTATCATTTTCAAATTTTATACTTCTAGTATTTATAGAAATATAAAAATCAGCGTGTCCCCAAAAATGCGTAGCTCCAATATTGATAGAAGGAGATATAAATCCATTTTTCTCAAAAGATGCAATATCATTTGTAGTGGAGAGATATTTTCCATCCCCTAAGGTTGGAACGATGAAATTGCTTATACCAAAATAACTTTTTGCAAACGCATGCCGTCTTGTCCAATCTTGGGAATACCCCATAAAGGTTATTAGAAGGAAGAGGAGGGTAGTTTTTTTTAGCACTAAATATTATTCTTGGATTATTAAATTCTAGATAATTGTTTTTAGAAATTCATTTTTAGCCCAATTCCGTTATTTGTAACTACTAAATTTAATTGTTTTTTATCCCAAATGGAACTTGTACGTTTTTGCAGTCCTTTGTTATAGGTTTCAACTGCTTGTTTAGTATTTTTATCAATTCCACTACCAATAGGAAATGCTATTATAACAATTCCTGCTCCAATTGCAGCTACCGTCCAACTTGTCGAGTCGCCACTACTTATAGCGTTACCAACACCCCATCCTGCCAAACCACCTCCTATTTGAGCAAGCCCCATTACTACGGTATATGTTATTGCAACTGATTTTATTTGCTTATATGCTTGTTCATTGTTCTTCATAATTTTAACAAGGTCATCAATAGTTAACAATTTTTCGTTTTGATAGTAAACATAACCTGCACCTTTTGCTCTTTTCTTCATGACAATAGAATCGTTTTTAATTTGTGAGAAGGCATTCGATACTCCAATAACAAATAATGCTATAATTATTGCTGTTTTTTTTATTTTCATGATTTATTTTTTTAAATAGTTATATATAATATATGATTATATATTACAAATTAAAGCATTAAGTCTAAACTTTATTCTAATATCTAACATTTTTTTCAACATACCCCTGCGGTTTCCCATAAAAATGTACAATATCTATATACTCGCTCATGGACATTCCACCGGGGTTTAATCCGAGTTCTCCTTCGGGGACAGCAATATTGAGTTTTTCAAAATAGTCTTTCCAAATGGGGAAAAGGCTATCTGTCTCTGGGTCTTTGTAGGTCATTTTTTGGAGTTGGAATATAGGCTCATTATCGTTTGCATATTTGAACGAATCGTATATTAATTCCGAGCAATAGTATTTATTATTTAAAATATTAAACTCCTCGTCATACGCCAAACCTAATTTCGTTTGAGAAAATTCTATCGCTTTAGTGATGAGATGATTATATTCTTGTTTTACTCTCCCTACCACAACCTTACTATTCTTTTCTTTATCAAAAGAGCGATTAAAAAAACTATCTAAAGGCGTAAGTTTGACTCCCTCAGAGACGGCTTCTATGACTATTAATTTTCCATTTTCTTGAGGGATAACCATCCCAACATGCGAAAATTTTGATCCATAAATCCCTTCTGTTACTTTTTCTATGGCTTCACAAAACGGTCCACAATCAATATCTTGAAACAAAATATCTCCAGTCTTTAATTCAAATTCTGAGTAATTAAAATGTTTGTTAATGTTAGACTGTTTTTCTTGCTTCTTATATTTTATAAAATTACAGGATAATAAGAGCAAAGAGATCAAGCAGGTGAAGATTATTTTTTTCATAGTTTTTAAATTTATAGGACTTTTTTTATTCAAATAATTGTTTAATAGTTTTCATTGGCAAAAACATTTTTCCACTATCAGCTAATTTTATAAATCCATATTTACTATAGAAATTTTGAGCGTCTTGGTCTAAAGGGTCAACAATTACAGCAAAATAACCGATTTTTTTTGATAATTCATAACTCCTTTTAAGCGCATCTATTAATAGGTATTTTCCAATTCCTTGTCCTTGAAAATTTTTGTCAATAGCTAACCATCCAAGCAAAGTCGTTGGGATTGATTTATAAGATTTAGGTAATTTTTTCTGGATTTCAGTGGGAATAAATTCTAAAGGAATACTATTATTAGACAAAGTGTAATATCCTTTTATCAAATCTGTTTTTTTCTCCTTAATTACAAAGCAAACCGAAAGTTTTCTTTTAATATCTTGATTCGCTTGTTTATGTAAATAATTATCCAATAATTCTTTTCCGCATGAAAAATGAGATTTTTTATGTTTAGAATTTAAAGGTTCTGAAATTAAACCCATTAACTAAAAAGTGTTTTATATTCCTTTGCCGCTTTCATTAACTCCTCATTAGGTGTTTTTGGATTTAAAATCGCATCAAAAAATAATTCACTATCTTTTTGAGAAGCTATAATTTGCTCTCTTTCTTTAATTATTTCTTTTGATTTTTCTTGTAAAGCAGCTACAACAAAATCTGTCAAACTTCTAAAGCCCCCTAAACGTGCCGCTTTTTCAAATAATTCTTTTTGTTCTTTTGGAAGGCGAGCATCAAATCTTGCTTTTTTAATATTTAATTCCTGTGTTGCCATAAATAATTTTTTACAAATGTACGTATATTTTATGTACTAAATAAATCTGTACACTATATATTTACTATTCCTATCAACTAAATTATAAAAGTTTCTATATTGAGCTTATTCTTTTAATCAAATATTATATTTGCTTTTTTTAAAATACAAATGAAGCATAAACTTTTATTATACATATCAACACTATTACTATCTTATAGTGTTTTAGCACAAAAAACGACCACAGATTTTTTTAAAGACTTAACCCCTTATAAGGGATATTTTGATTTTTATTACCTCGCAAAAAAAGACAAAGTCTATTTAGAGGTGCAGGAATTTGAGAAAGAATTTCTATACGTAAATAGCATGAGCAATGGCTTGGGTAATAATGATTTAGGATTAGACAGAGGGCAATTAGGGGGGCGACGTGTGGTCTATTTTAAAAGAGCAGGAGATAGAGTTTTATTAATAGAACCCAATCTAAAATTTAGGGCCCTAACAGATAATGAATTAGAAAAGAAATCTGTAGAAGAGGCATTTGCAAAATCTATTTTGCACGCATTTAAAATAGTGAAAGAAGTGGAGGGAAAAATATACATTGATATTACTCCAATGTTAGTGTCTGATGCGCATAATGTAGGACAACGGTTACAATATTCAAAGCAAGGGAATTTTAAGGTAGATGCTTCGCGTTCTGCGATATATTTAGAACGCACAAAGGCGTTTCCAAAAAATGTTGAATTTGATGCGATGGTCACGTTTAAGGGGACTCCTAAGGGAAGCGGTCTGAGAAATGTGGTTCCTACGCCTCAGTCCATAACATTACATTTACACCATTCTTTTATCGCATTACCTGAAAAAAACTTTAAGATGCGAAAATTTGACCCTAGAAGTGGGGCAATCCCATTTACTTTTTATGACTATGCGACCCCAGTAGAGAAACCTACATTACAGCGTTTTATCATTAGACATCGTCTAGAGAAAAAAGACCCCAAAGCAGAAGTAAGTGAAGCCATAGAGCCTATCGTTTATTATTTAGACAATGGGACACCTGAGCCTGTGCGTTCTGCGCTTTTAGAAGGGGGAAAATGGTGGAATCAAGCCTTTGAAAGTATTGGATATAAAGATGCTTTTCAAATTAAAATATTGCCTGATGACGCAGACCCTTTAGATATTCGTTATAATGTAATTCAATGGGTGCATCGTTCTACGCGTGGATGGAGTTATGGCGCTAGTGTGGTTGACCCACGAACAGGAGAAATTTTAAAAGGACATGTGAGTTTGGGAAGTCTTAGGATTCGTCAAGATTTTATGATAGCGCAAGGACTTACTGATAAACCCTATGCAGAGAGAGATGACAATGACCAAGAAATGTTGGACTTAGCGTTAGCGAGAATACGCCAATTGTCAGCACATGAAATAGGTCATACGCTTGGGTTTGCGCATAATTTTGCAGCAAGTGCAAGCAATAGAGCATCTGTAATGGACTATCCACATCCGCTTTTAAAGATAAAAGAGGGAAAAGTAGATTATTCTGATGCCTATGCAGTAGGCATTGGAGAATGGGATAAGGTAAGTGTAGCGTATACTTATAGTGATTTTGCGGACAGTAAAAATGAAACAGATAAACTCAACGCTATTTTGAAAAATGCGCAAGAAAAAGGAATACAATATATTACAGATGCAGATGCACGCCCACAAGGTGGAGGACACCCTTTTGCTCATTTATGGGACAACGGTCAAAACCCAGTAGATGAGCTAACACATTTGTTAGAAGTAAGAAAATTAGTTTTCAAAACATTTGACAAAGACCAATTAAAATCAAATGAGCCCTATACGCTTTTAGAGGATAGATTTGTACCGCAATATTTTTTACATCGTTATCAAATTGAAGCAGTTGCAAAATGGATAGGAGGCCTTAATTATAATTATGCAGTGAAAAATGATGGGCAATTGATTACAACTCCCATAAGTGATTTGAATCAAAAAAAGGCATTGAATTCATTGGTAACTTCTTTATCTCCTCAACATTTAGCCATTCCACAAAACATTCAAAAATTACTTCCTCCACGCGCTTTTGGATATGGAAGAAATCGTGAGAGTTTTGCCTCGCGAACAGGAGTTTCTTTTGATGTATTAAGCGTTGCAAATACGTTGAGCGATAAAATCATAGGCTTGTTATTTAATTCAGAAAGAGCCTCAAGATTAGTACAACAAAACACCTTAAATCCAACAATGCTTTCTTTAGAAAATACGATAGATGTCTTATTTTCAAATACGTTTTATAAGCAATACTCAAGTAATTACGATAGTATGCTCAATGAGATTGTGTGCGCTAATGTATTGAAATATTTACAAAGATTAGGAATGTCCAAAAGGGCTTATCCTCAAGTAAACGCTATTGTGAATGGAAAGTTAAAAGAATTGCAGAAGCGTCTTTCAAAACAAAAGAAACAGAGCTATTTTACTCAAGAATATATACGTAAAATCAATGCTTATTTCAAGAACCCGAAAGATATTAAATTTGCCCCAGTTCCTAAAATTCCAGACGGCTCTCCTATAGGAGCTTTAAGTTGTAGCGATGCGCACGATGCTTTTTGAAAAAGAAATATTTTCAGAAAATCAGTTTTTAACTACAATAAAGGGCGTAAGGATTAGCATAAAAAGAGAAGACAAACTGCACCCCATTGTTTCAGGGAATAAGTACAGAAAACTAAAATACAATTTGCTCTTTGCAAAAGAAAAAGGATATGAAAATATTCTTTCATTTGGAGGTGCTTTCTCAAATCATTTGTCGGCATTAGCATGGGCAGGAAATCATTTTAACTTCAAAACTATTGGAGTTGTTAGAGGGGAAGAATGGAAAAACAAGATTGAGAAAAGTGCGACACTTCGTTTTTGTATTGAGCAACGTATGCAATTACATTTCGTTTCAAGAAAGGAGTATAGACAAAAGCATACGGAAGATTTTAAAAAGAAAATTTGCAACTTATTTAATAATGCGTATTTATTGCCAGAGGGTGGCACGAATGAGTTAGCAATTAAAGGGTGTAAGGAAATAATTACAAATAAAGAGAAAGAATACGACACTATTTGTTGTTCTGTGGGTACGGGAGGTACTTTTTCAGGTTTGATTTTAGGAAAACATTCACATCAAAATGCAATAGGGTTTAATGCATTAAAAAATAAAGAGGTAGAGGCAGATATAAAGTATTGGACTAAACAAGAATTAGTTGAAATAAATCATGACTATACTTTTGGAGGATATGCCAAAACAAATAATGAACTCATTAATTTCATCAATGATTTTTATCAAAAATATCAAATTAAGTTAGACCCAATATATACTGGAAAAATGTTTTTTGGTATTTTTGACCTTTTGAAAAAAAACAGGGGGAATTTTGGAACTAATATTTTGGTAATTCACTCTGGAGGATTGCAAGGAATAGAAGGGATAAATCAAAGAAATAGAAGTAAAAAGTGCGCTACAATAAACTATTAATCAAACTACTATTATTAGGTTTTATAGGAATATTTTCACATTGTGGGATTTATCCTAGAGTGCTAGTTAAAAAAGATACAACTCAATATACTTCTCAAGAGGAAAAGCTAGCTAGAGAACAAGAAAAAAGAGCGCAAAGAGAAAATTCAAGAAGTAAAATCCCAAGGAGTAAAAAAATTAGATTTGTAAATACTCCTGTTTCCGTAAGTGATAAAAGACCAGCGTATAAGAGAAAAAATGCTAGAGGCGATTCCAGTAAAAAGAATAAAAAGAAAAATAATAGGAAGAAGATTACTCAAAGAAAATCTAATTCTTCGAAGTCAATAAATAAGAAAGGAACAAACAACAATCCAAATGATGAGACCTTTGCATATATAAAGAAATTTAAAAATACTGCGATAAAAGAGATGAGAGATTATGGCATTCCAGCTAGTATTACTTTAGCGCAAGGCATTTTAGAATCAGCTAGAGGCACGAGTACTTTATCTACTAAAGGCAATAATCATTTTGGAATAAAATGTCATAGTTGGAAAGGACCAAGAATTTACCACGATGATGACGAAAAAAACGAGTGTTTTAGAAAGTATAAAAATGCAAATTCTTCTTATAGAGACCATTCCCTTTTTCTTCATAATAACCCTGGCAGATATGCTTTTTTATTTAAGATTAAAAATCATAATTATAGAAAATGGGCACATGGCTTAAAAAAAGCAGGATACGCAACGGACCCAACCTATGCAGTACGATTGATAGACCTTATTGAACGATATGAATTATACAAATACGATGGCAATAAAAAAATAGAGAAAACGCCAAATGAACCGCCATCTCCTATAATTTATACATCTAAAAAACCATCAGCAGAGGGCACGCATGTAGTTCAGATAGGGGATACGCTCTTTTCTATTTCTAGGAAGTATAATATAGATGTTGCAGAACTAAAAAAACTTAATAATCTAACAAATAACAATATTAAAGTCGGTCAAACCCTGCTTGTAAAACCCTAAATTTGAGATATGTATTATACACGTAGTAGCGAATTATTTAAAGAAGCAAAAAAAGTACTTGTAGGGGGCGTAAATTCTCCCGTAAGGGCTTTTAATGCCGTTGGAGGTACGCCTATTTTTATAAAAAAAGCAAAGGGAGCGTACTTATATGATGAAGATAATAACAAATATATTGACTACATATCCAGTTGGGGTGCTTTAATATTTGGGCATTCTTATAAGCCAATTCTCAAAGAAATTATTCAGAAAGTCAAAAAAGGCACTTCCTTTGGTGCGCCAACAGAAATAGAAATAAAAGCAGCGGCACAGCTTGTTTCTAATGTGCCAAATATTGAAAAAGTACGATTTGTAAACTCTGGTACTGAGGCATGTATGAGTGCGATTCGCTTGGCGAGAGGCGTGACTGGCAGAAGCAAAATCGTTAAATTTAGAGGATGTTATCACGGACATGCAGATGCTTTTTTAATTCAATCTGGAAGTGGTGCAGCGACTTTTGGAGTTCCTAATAGTCCAGGGGTTACTCAAGACACGGCAAAAGATACATTATTAGCGGACTACAATGATATAGATAGCGTAAGGGCGCTTTTTGAAAAATACAAAAAAGAAATTGCTGGAATTATTCTTGAACCTGTAGCAGGGAATATGGGTTGTATTCCCCCACAAAAAGGATTTTTACAAGAGTTGCGCACATTATGTGATGATTTTGGTTCGTTGCTAATATTTGATGAAGTAATGACAGGATTTAGAATTGCTTTAGGAGGCGCACAGGAATATTTCAACGTAAAGGCAGATATAGTCACTTATGGAAAAATAATTGGTGGGGGCTTGCCAGTAGGTGCTTTTGCTAGCACGAATGATATAATGAGTCATCTTGCTCCTGAGGGAAAAGTGTATCAGGCAGGTACGCTTAGTGGAAATCCCGTAGCTATGGCAGCCACGCTGAAAACAATGACGCTTCTAAAAGAAGATACTGATATTTATACGCGTCTAAATAACAAAACAAAAAAGTTATATGACGGAATGAAAAGTGTTTTAGCGCAGAAAAAAATAAAATACCAAATAAATCAGCTGGGTTCTATGATATCTTTGCACTTTTCAGACAAACCTATCCGTAATTTTCAAGATGCTTTAGCATCGGATAATACTTTTTTTAATACCTATTTCCATAAAATGTTAGCGCAAGGGATTTATCTACCGCCCAGTGCCTTTGAAAGTTATTTCCTCAATGACAGTATCAGCGAAAAAGATATTGTTAAGACGGTTGAGGCATTGGAGAGGGCTATGTGATATTTTAGATTAAATACTCTATATTTGAAAAAAATATAATTATGACCAAATATATCTCCATTTTAGTTATTCTTTTTGTACAAATAAGTCAAGCTCAAGTAAAAAAAGATTATTCAGTAAAAGTATACGACGAATTTAAAACAGCCAAAAGAGAAATACCAGAACAATATGTCGGAAGTAATGATAAAGGACATTATTTTGTTTATTATGATGGTAAGGATTCATATCTTGTTAAATATAATAATAACTTTATTCCTACTCCACAAAGAATTCCTTTAACAAGGAACAAGGGTAATGTAAAGGAACATTCATTAGATGTCATTCAAGTAGATAATAAACTATACAATATCACTGTTAAATCGAGTAATGATTTAAGAATTTATTATTGTAAAGTAATAGATATTGATAATCTCAGTACTTCTTCAGAAAAAGAAATAGCACGCCAAGCATTTGGCAGAGGAAATTTCAACAATTCATATGAGTCAGTTATAAAATCATTAGATAATAATTTTTTTGGTTTTTTTTATAACGTTCCTAATATATCTCAATCAGGAGTAAGTTATGAACTTATTGTGCTTGATAAAGAATTTAATCAAATTAAAAAAAATGTATATCATTTTCCTAATGATAAGAACAGTTTTTCTATTGAAGAAGGACTACTTCTAAATGATAAGGAGATGATTGTTTTAACTGAAAACTATACTGAATTAAGAAATAGTAATAATTCACAGTATGGACTATTTTTATTAAAAGAAAATAACTCTGAATTTATTGGGGAAGTTCCTAATAATAACAAATGGCTTAACAGCGGAAGATTAGAAGTAAATAAAGAATCAATAAAGGTTATCGGATTTTATTCTAATATTGACAAGTATAATTTTCATGGCACTTATTTTTACAAAGTTAATAGAGAGAATTATACAAAAACTACTCTGAAATTTTCACCTAATAGTAAAGAGTTATTACAAAAACATTATAATCTTAAAAATAATAAATTCATTAAAAAAAATACGATAGAAAGAAATAGAGAATTATCAAATTATATTATGGACGGGGTTTATACAAATGTCGATAATACATATTTAATTTATGCTGAACAAAGGTTTACTACTAGTATAATGATAAATAATAATTATATTGAAAATATTAATTGTGGAAATATAGTTGCTTTTTTATTAGATGATGAAGGGAATCAATTATGGTCTAGAATGATAAAGAAAAACAATTCTGACAGAAATTCAAGAATACATACTAGTTATACACTTTCTACACTTACTGATAGTTATACATTTATTTATACTGGAAATTATAATAATTTAAATGAAAGAGATAATAATTTATATTCTACTTTTGCTATCGGTCAGAAACCTTATGAATCTATATTGGCTGTTAAACTTTATAAAAATGGTGATATTAAGAAAGATATCGTTATAAATTCATCAGGAATAAATAATTTTAGGATAAGACCTAAATTAAGTTCAATAATAAGTCAAGGGGAATTACTGTTATTTGCTCATAAACCTACAAACTTAAAAAAACAACTTTTTGTAAAAATAAAATTTGAAGAATAAATTTCATTCTATTACTTTTCAAACCTATCCACATTAAACTTTTTTTTTCTTTTAGTATCTAAACCCTACAAGCGCTTGAAATTGGAAATAAATAAGGAAGTTATCGCGTCTTTGAAGTTGCCGAAAAATAGAAATCTATTTTTTAAGAATTTGCTAAAAGAGTATAAACAACCTTTATATTGGCATATTAGAAAGATAGTATATAATCACGATGATGCGGACGACGTACTTCAAAATACATTTATAAAAGTACATGAGAACATTGCAAAATTTAGACAAGACAGTAAGATATATACTTGGTTATATAGAATAGCGACGAATGAAGCCTTACAATTTATAGAAAAAAGAAAAAGAAAAATGAGAATAAACGATGCGGAATACAATGAGATAGAAGTCAACAAGCTACAAGCAGACAGTTATTTTGATGGAGATGCTTTTTCTATAGAGTTTCAAAAGGCACTTTCTAAATTACCTAAAAAACAAAGATTAGTATTTAATATGAAATATTTTGATGAGATGAAATACGAGGAAATATCCGATATTTTGGATGTGACTGTCGGCAGCTTAAAGGCATCTTATCACCACGCAGTAAATAAAGTTAAAGATTATGTCAAAGAAAACTCCTTTTAAAATACCGTCTAATTATTTCGAAGACTTTGAAACTTCTTTTCTCAGTAAGGAAAGAAAGAAAGAAAAGGACTTACGTTTTATAACGCCTATACGATACTTTGAAGAAATAGAAAAAATAATTTTCCAGAGAATACGGAATACACGTCGTGTAATTTATTTGAATAGAGCGATGCGAATAGCCGCGTCTTTCACCTTATTATTTGTCCTATTTAACGATATTATGGAAAAAAAAGAGTGGCAAGAAATGCCGATTACGGAAACGTATTTGAATACGCAATTGTACGACTCAGAAACGTTAGAAACATTTTATTTAATCAATGACGAAGCGATTTCTTTTGAAGATAATTTGTCTTTAGATACAATGGATTCCTATGCGTTATTAGACTACTACGAAACACAAACACTAAATTATAACACAAACTATTTTGACTATGCAGAATAAATTTTATTTACTACTTATTTTACTTGGCTTATTTACAATGGGATATACCTTTTCCCAAGAGAATACAAGACCCCCTCAAAACAATGAAAACAAAAAGCAATACCACTATCGTTTAGTAGCGATGAAAATGGCTTTTATTGTTGAAAAAAGCGGGTTGAGCTCAGAGGAAGAAGCCGTTTTTTGGCCTATTTACAAAACCTATCAAGATACGATTAACTCTTTGATTGTAACGATGCGTAGGTCATACAACCCTCAAAGATATGTACAGGCAGATGAGGCAGCATTAGTGTTGCAACAACTAATGTACAATGAGCGGAAAATATTTGAAGAAAGACAAAGAGTGTATAGACAATTGATTAACCAATTATCCCCTCAAAAAATTATCCATATCATTAATGCTGAGAAAATGTTTGACAAGCAGATGATAAAAAAGTATAGAGAGAATAATAGAAACAGGGGAAGTCGAGGAAATAAAAGCAATTATAAATATAGATTTTTTCACTATAGATACTAATCTTTCTTAAACAATAATTGTTATTTACTTTTTTATAATTTAAAAAGTTGGAATTTAATTTTTACCTATTTTTATCGATTAAAATTGAAAATTATAAATGATTATTTTTTTTGGGGATGAAAAGAAATTCATCTACGCAGTTGAAACACAAAAACCTATATCAGACAAGGATTTACAGAAATTAAGCGCATTATTTGACGATGCTCCTACAATAGAAAAAGAAAAAATAACTGGTAATTTTTGGAGCAATTATCCAATGAGTTTAGTGACTCCTTGGAGTACGAATGCTGTAGAAATAGCAAAAAATTCAGGGTTAGAAACGATACAACGAATAGAATATTTTTATCCCACTTCCATATTATCCAAATTTGAAAATAAAGTAAATCCAAAAAGAATACAATATTATTCTGAACTGAATCAAGATATTTTCATATTGGAAATAGACCCTCAGCCTATTTGTTATATAGAAAATATCAAAGAATACAACGAAGAGGAAGGACTTGCTCTTAGTCAAGATGAGATTCAGTATTTAGAAAATTTATCGATTAAATTAGATAGGAAACTAACTGACTCAGAAATTTTTGGATTTTCTCAAGTAAATTCAGAACATTGTAGGCACAAGATTTTTAATGGGTTATTTATTATAGATGGCGAGGAAACAAAGTACTCATTATTTAAACTTATTAAACAAACTTCAGCAGAGAATAAAAACAGTATTGTGTCTGCATATAAAGACAATGTTGCTTTTTTAGAGGGATTAGAAGTCACACAATTTGCACCA